>CAJUDV010000045.1 GCA_910585385.1 uncultured Oscillibacter sp.
ATGGCAACTCAACTTTAACCGATGCAGCCTCATCCTTCTACTTTTTTCTTTCGCTACTGTCCAACTTGTATTGTACTCCTACAATATTTTTTAAAATCTTAAAGATAAAGGCTTGACTTTGGAAAAAGCTCTGCTATAATGGTACTGTTCTTTTAGACAGAATATACTCAAATATATGGAAATATATTAGAATAGCTATGGAGAAGTCGCCTAGTTGGTCGAGGGCGCATGATTGGAAATCATGTAGGCCCCTAAAGGGTCTCGAGGGTTCGAATCCCTCCTTCTCCGCCAAAAAGAGAGACAGGCATTGCCTGTCTCTCTTTTTGGCGTTCCCCCTTTGCCAACGGCAAAGGGGGAACGCTGCGGCGGGCTGATGGAAATCGCGCAGGAAAACCCCGCAGAGGTTTTTCCCGCACACACCCTTTTCCTTGCGAAGGCTGTTGGTGCCTGCGTTGAAACTGGGCGCTCGCTCCATTACCCCCCCTGTAATCGTAATGGTTACAGGGGATTTTGTATGTTTTTTCCTTTGTTTCCCCCCTCATTGCTATTTGCCCCCTGGTCACTCTGCGGCAAACACCCGAAGGCGGGCGCTGGGTCTACGGCCCGCCGGCAAAAACGACGCATTATCGGGCTGTGTACCAGGTCTCCCCCCATGTCTGGAGCCCATTCTCCCCGAAAAGCATGCGCTTTTGTCCCCGCATGTCATTATCACCTTCTCGGAGCTGGAGAACACCGTCTGTTATTCCGTACCGGGTCCTACGGACTGGAATCCACCCGGGGACATGGGCAGCTCAGACCGCCCTCCTGCCAAGAGCTGGTTCTGCCGGGGCGGACCGGCGCGGCACCGCCCGGAGTGGAGGGACTCTCCGGCCCACGCCCGTATTATCCGGTTTTCGTGCGATATGGATTTCAGGCGTTATGCGGGAGCGCAGAAGTCCGCCGTCTACTCCCATAACGACGTATATGCCCAGCGCATCGTTGAGTGATCTATGATGAGCGGTGCCGGCGGCCATCACGATCCATGAGCGGTTCCCCCCTGAGACACGAAATCATGTCGGCCCATCTGGTGCGGAGATGGCGTTTTCACCGTGATAACGCTGTTTTTTATTTCTCCTGTCCATTCCCCTACTTCGCTCTCCCCGTCATGTGTCCCTCCCAGGGCGAAACGCGCTTTATCCCGGGCGGGAATTCTCTTCAGCCGCCTTCGTCTATACCGCCAGCAGCTTCAGCTCCTCCAGCTTTTCATACAGCGTATAATAGGCCGAGAGCATCTCACGCCGGGGAGCGTCCGGCAAAAAGCCCGTTTGGACCAGCGCAATGGGGTGAAAAACGCTGCTCCGCACCTCTTGGGTATCCAGAGAGATGGTCGTGCAGATCAGATCCAGCTGAGACTGCCCCTCAATGGGCTCCAGATACAGAAAAAAGTAATCGTATACAAGACCGTCCTCCGCGATGGCGGCGTGGGGAGGTACCGTAATATCCACCGTATAGTTCCCCCACTCCTCCTGAACCGGAAGCTCGGACAGCTCGTAAAAGGCGGTTCCGTCAAAGGAAATTGCGGTGATGCTCTGGAGGCACCCATGGGTAACCTGGAGCCGCAGAGAGGGCGCGGGGGCAGAGACCACCTGGTCCCCCTGCCGGATCTCGTACTCGTAGTGGGTATTTACGGTCTCCAGCGTGTAGGCCAGCGTCTCAGCGCGGCGTGCCCGCTCCTCTCCCGTCAGGGCGAGATGCACCTGGCACCCGGTGAAGACCAGACCCACGACGGTTCCCACTATGGTGACATACACGGCCCAGGCGTCGGGATGAAACTTGCGCTTTTGGGGTTTCTCTTTCTTATTTCCGCTGCTCATATGCTCAAATACCTCTCAATTTCCGCCCGCAGGCTCAGGTAGGTGCTGTTGGTGTGGTCGCCGCTCCAGTGGTAATACACCCGGGCCTCTTCCACCGTATCTCCGTTGATCAGGCAGTAGGCCATGCGGCAGGCGTCCCGCTCCAGGCGCCGGAGATAGTCGTGGAGGCAGACGCTGTTTTGAAAGTCTCCATGGGGAGCCGGCAGCAGCTCAATCCGCGGGGTCTCCACCTCGCCGTTCACCGGCCGGTCCAGAGACGTCCGGCCGCAGCGCCAAAAATTGTTGTCCCGCCGCGCTTGAAGCAACGCGTTCCGAACACTCAAATAGGCGCGCCTCCAGCCCTGGGACTCAGAGCCGGAGAAGGCCTCCGGATCGCTCCGATAGACGGAGAGGAAGGCCGCCCAGGCACACTGGTACACCTCCCCGTTCTCCGCCGAAATATGGAGAGCGCCGCAAATATCCCGGATAAAGCCGTCAATCAGCCGCTGCTCCCGGAGGGAGAGATCCCTTCCCCTCCCTCTCACGTGTTTCTCCTTGCCTGCGGCTTCTTCCCGGCGCCCGCAGACTTAGTCAGCTCGGAGAGATGAGGCGGCGACGGCAGCTCCGGGCAGCTGCCCACCCACGCTTCCCGCTCCTGGCACCAGGTCACGGCATAGAGCGCAGGCAGCTGAATCCCCCGCTCCTTCAGGCTTTTGGCCAACGCCTTGTGGGTCATATACCCATTCTTTGCGGAAAAGCACACATTGGCCGGCTCCGTTGGGTACAGCACCAAATAGCGCCCGTCCGGGCTGATCTTCACCAGAAACCGCCTCTGCGCGCCGGCCGCCTTTCGAAAGGCGGCGTTCATGGAAAACAGGCCCTTTTGGGTGACGGATACCCGGGGCGTCTCGAAATAGTGCTGAAGGGGCGGAATATCCTGTAGTGTGCTGAAATCCAGATCTAAAAAATCCATAAGCGATCCCCCTTAAAAATATGGCCCTAAGTATATCCTGTCGCGGCGGGAAATGCCAGGCTGAAAATAGATAATATTTTTCGCCAAAATTCCCCAAAATACATGCTTTTTCGCAATATAATTTGACATTTATATGGGATATACTGAACTTTTGGCCATACGCCCTCAAGGCCCGGGGCCGCCGGGAGCCCCGCGCCCATCCCGCCGGACACCCTCGCAAAACGGGCCGCCGGCGCCCCGCAAGATGAGAAAACGGCCGCCGGGAGACGACAGCTCCGCGACGGCCGGGAGGTACAGCTTCTCAAATCAGAGTTCCCTCTGCTCAATGGAACGCGGCGCCGCGCCGCAGGATCAGTCCAGCTTCCGCTGGAAGTTGCCGTGGACCCGCACGCCCTCCTGCACGGTGACAAAGGCGTGGGGGTCGATGGTGTGGACGGTGTGGAGCAGCTCCTCGATCTCGTACTTGGAAAGGCACACGCACAGCACGTGGAGGTCCGTTCCGGTGTAGGCGCCTACGCCGTTCCAGTAGGTGACGCCCCGGCCCAGCTTCTCTATGATAAAGCGCGCCAGCTTGTCCTGGTCGTCCCGGGTGAAGATCAGCGCCTCCACACTGACATTTTGCTGATGCATCCGGTCCAGCACCATGGCGGAGAAGTAGTTGTAGATCACCGAGTAGATGGCAATCTCCGGTTGGAACAGGAACAGGCAGGCGGCGTACAGAAACACGTTAAAGGTCAGGGAAAACTTGCCCACGGTGAAGCGGCTCCCCCGTTTGCTCAGGCACAGCCCCACGATGTCCAGCCCGCCGCCGCTGCCGCCGCAGGTGAGGGCAATGCCGCAGCCGATGCCGTTGAGGATGCCGCCCAGCAGGCAGGCTGTCAAATAGTCGTCAACAATGGGCACGGCGGGGGTGGGCACCACGCTGTAAAACAGGGAGTAGCTCAGCGTGCACACCAGCGTCTTGAAAACCAGGTGCTTTCCCAGGGTCTTGTAGGCAAAGAGAAGGATGGGGATGTTCAGCGCGAAGTACAAAATGCCGGCAATGTCCCCGGTACCAAAATCCAGGTCCAGATAGGTCTGCATCAGGGTGCGGAACAGCTGGCACACGCCCATCAGTCCGCCGCTGTACAGATTCAGGGGCACAATGAAGAGCCGGACGCCCACGGCACAGATCAGCTCGCCCGCGACGGCGGCCACCAGCCGCAGCCAGCGGTTGTGCAGGGTGTTATATATCATGTCGTCTCCTCCCGGGATGCCGTCCCGTTTTCCATATAATCCATAGTATGCGTGTTCTCTATGTCCGATTATACGGCCTTTTGAGGAAAACACAAGAGGGAGCCATCCTGCGAATTGCACAGAAAATCACCGCTGTTTTCAGTGTGTTGACCATATTTTTCACAGAGTGTAGCGGAGGAAGCGGTAGAGCCTGTCCCTGGCCCGCCGGAGGGTGCGGGACACCGTGGAGCGGCTCACGCCCAGCCGCTCCGCAATTTGAGGCATGGTCATCCCCCGGTCGTAGTACAGCGCCACCATCTCCCGCTGGCGTTTTGTCAGCTCTTGTTCCCGGGCCCGGCGCAGATTCCGGCGGAGCCGGTCCATCTGCTCGCTGTTGTCCCCCGCGTTTGCCCGCAGCCACACCGTCATATCCCCTATCCACTCGCTGCTGCGGTTTTCAAAGCGTGTATCTCTCATTTTTATGGTAACTCCTGTCGTAATATCGGCCGGTCAGCACGGCCAGCTCCCGCATCTCCCGCCACAGAGGCATCAGCTCCGCAATACGCCGGCGCAGGCGGCAGGCCGCCTCTCCGTCGCTCTGGGCCCGCTCCAAGGTGCGCAGCTCCACAACCCGCGCGTGGATGCTCTCGGCGCTCTCCCGGTACTCCCGGGACATCTCCAGCAGCGTCATCGCACCGCCTCCCTTCCTCTGATCTCCCTGCATGGGGCCAGCTCCCGCCGGGCCAGATCCGGCAGGCACCCGGCGCACACGCTGGAACCGCTGCAAAACCAGTACTCTTCCCCCTCTGTAATCTCCTGCCCGCACAGGGCGCACAGCAGCGTTTGCCGCCTCCGGCGGCGGTACATGGAATACAAAACCCATTCCTCCTTCAAAAATCTTGAAAATTTGCTGGAAAAAACATAAAAGACTGTTGACAAAATTCATTTCATCTGCTATGATAGTCCATGCTGTTGGAACTGCTGGTGTAGCTCAGCTGGTAGAGCAGCTGATTTGTAATCAGCAGGTCGGGGGTTCGAATCCGTCCACCAGCTCCAAATTTCATATGGGGGAGTTCCAGAGCGGTCAAATGGGGCAGACTGTAAATCTGTTGTCACTGACTTCGGTGGTTCGAATCCACCCTCCCCCACCAAAACAAAAAGCACGCTTCGGCGTGTTTTTTGTTTTGGTGGGGGAGCCGCTTCCCGGGCCAAAGGCCCGGGAAGCGGCTTTCGCCTGCGGGCGGGTGATTGAAATCGCGCAGGGAAAACCCGGAAAGGTTTTCCCCGCACACACCCCTTTCCTTCGGGCCGCTTTCGGCCTGTCCGGAATCGGGACGCGCCCCAGGGGCGCGGGGCTTACGGGGGGACGGATACGCCTCAAGGGCGCGGGGCTTTTGGGGGATGGATGCGCCCCAGGGGCGCGGGGTTGGGATGTTTTGTAACAAGAATCTTGTTGATATGGACATACTATCACAAGAAATTTGTAAAGTCAAGAGCTGTTTTACAAGTTTCTTGTAAAATTTTATTGACGGTAACAAGAAATTGGGGTACACTGTTATTATCAATCGACGGGGAGGGCGCGGCGATGCGGTTTGGTGAGCGGATGCGGGCGCGGCGGGAGGAGCTGGGGATCTCCCGGGCGCAGCTGGCGGCAATGATGGGGATCTCCGGGTCCGCCGTGGGGAATTACGAGGGCGGCGTCAGCTTTCCAAAGGAGGAGGTGCTGCTGCGGCTGTTCGACTGTCTGGAGACGGACCCCAACACCCTCTTTCAGGACAGCTTCCGCGGCGGCGGCCAGGTGCTGAACCGGAGTGAGCGGCAGCTGCTGGAGCAGTACCGGGGGCTGTCTCTCCGAGGGCGGGAGTCGGTGCGCTCCGTGGTGGAGACGCTGTGCGCCTATCGGGACGAGGTGGAGAGCGGCCCCGCGGAGGCGGAGCCCCGGGTGATTCCCCTGTACCGGTCTCCCGCGGCGGCGGGATACGCCGCGCCGGTGTTTGGGGAGGACTTCGACTATCTGGAGCTCTCGGGAGACGTGCCCCTCTCGGCGGAGTTCGCCGTGCGCATCCAGGGGGACTCCATGTCGCCCTACATTCAGGACGGGTCTGTGGCCTACGTAAACCGGGACCCCCTGCGCTTTGGAGACGTGGGAATCTTCTGCGTGGATGGGGACATTCTCTGCAAACAGTACTACAAGGACCCGGCGGGAACTGTGTATCTCTTTTCCCTGAACCGGGCCCGGGCCGATGCCGACGTGGTGTTCACCTCCGGCAGCGGGCGGACGCTGGCCTGCTTCGGGCGGGTGATCCTCCACGCGCCGCCTCTGCCGGGGCGGGAATAGAGGCCGCCGGCGGCTGGAAAAATAGCGCGGGACCGGTTTTGGTCCCGTGCTTTAAGCGTGGAGGAACGTATGCGGGAGATCTATGAATTTGACGCGGAGATCCATGAGGTTCGGGAAAGCGGCGGCGCGTATGTCATCTTTCCCTGGGACATCCGGCGGGAGTTCGGCGCCGGACGGGTGAAGGTCAGCGTTTTGTTTGACGGGATCGCCTATGACGGCAGCATTGTCAACATGGGCGTGAAAAACCAGCAGGGAGACATCTGCTATATCATTGGGATTCTGCGGTCCATCCGAAAGGCCCTGGGAAAAAACGGCGGAGACACGGTTCATGTGGTCGTCCGGAAGCGGTAAACAGCCAGGTATTTTATGCGCCAAAAAGAGCTTGCCTGAAAGCGGAGTGCTCCCGCCTCAGGCAAGCTCTTTTTCTGTTTTCCCAATTCCCTCAAGGCTTGTCCCCCAGAATGTGGACGTCCAGATGGTCATAGGGGATCTCCACCCCGGCCTCGCCGAAAGCTGTCCGCAGGTTTTCCGCCAGGGCAAAGTGGACCTCCCAGTAGTCCTTCTCCGCCGCCCAGCAGTACACCGTGTACTCAATGCCGCTGCCGCCGTAGGCCGAGAGGCGCACGGCGGGGGCCGGATCCTCCAGAATGTTCTCCGTGGCCGCCAGGGCCTTCCGGCAGGCGGCTTTTACGGTCTCGGTAGGCGCGTCGTAGGAGGCGGAAAGCCTCCAGGCGACCCGCCGCCTCCCCAGAGCGGTGTAGTTGGTCATCTGGGAATCCGCCAGGGACTTGTTGGGCAGCATCACCAGCAGGCCGTCGGGCGTCACCAGCTTGGTGTAGTTCAGGGTGATCTCCTCCACAGTCCCGGCGGTGCCGGAAGCCTCGATATAATCCCCGATGGCAAAGGGGTGGGCGGAGAGGATCACCAGGCCGCCGGCCACGTTGGCCAGCACATCCTCCGCCGCCAGCGTGACCCCCAGGGAGGCCACGGACAGCAGCGCCACCAGAGAGGTCATGTCAATGCCCAGGCTGCCGATTACAATGATGGCGGACAGCAGGTACATCACCAGCCGGATGCCGGACAGCAGGTACTTCCGCACCCGGTCATCCAGCTTGGAGGCGGACAGAAGGCGGCGGGCCACCTTCATCAGCAGCCGGATGACCACCAGGCAGATCACCATCATGGCCAGGGCGGTCAGGATGTCTCCCACGGATACCTTCCCCACAGAGGCGGACAGCACACCCGCCAGATCGATGTTTCCCACAGGGCTTCCTCCTCTCTCAGGCGCCGCCGCCATCCGGGAGGCGGGGTTCCCTGGCCCGCTGTTCCAGCAGCGCCGGATCTACACAGAAGAAGGTGAACTCCCCGGTGGCCAGCAGCGCGCCGTCCTCCCCGGTGATGTCCACCTCCGCCAGGCAGGTGGATTTTCCCCGGTGCCGGACGCGGCCCTCTGCCCGCACGGCGCCCGCCCCCTGATTGCGCAGGAAGTGGAGGGAGCTTGTCTGGGTGACATAGAACCGTCCGTCGGTATGGACGGCCACGCCGGCGGCGTTGTCCGCCATGGTGTACAGCGCGCCGCCGTGAACCATGCCGAAGGGATTCATGCTCTCCGGCCGGATGTCCATCCGGAACACGGCCCGGTCCTGCCGGACAGATTCCAGCTCCATGTGGTTGTGGTGCATAAAGGCGTTGCGGGCCAGGCGCTCCCGGGTCCGTTCCAGCAAATTGTCCATGGCGGTCCTCTTTTCTCTATCATCGGTTTTTCCATAGTATATCACGGCCGTTCCCACTTTTCCACGTTTTTTCAAAAAGCCGTTGACAAGTCCCGCAAAGCGTAGTATCATGAACATATGAACAGTCGTTCAATTATTCAAACGAGAGGAGGCGCCCATGGAGGACCGTTACAATGTGGAGTGCTGCGACTTCATTCACGCCCACGAGGAGATTGTGGAAAAGGTGCGGGGCCAGCTGCCGGGGGAGGACACCCTGTACGACCTGACGGAGCTGTTCCGGATCTTCGGCGACTCCACCCGCATCCGGATTCTGTATGTCCTGTTTGAGGCGGAGATGTGCGTGTGCGACATTGCGTCGCTGCTGGGCATGACCCAGTCGGCCATCTCCCACCAGCTGCGGGCCCTGAAAAACGCCCGGCTGGTGAAGTCCCGGCGGGAGGGCAAGACGGTGTTCTATTCCCTGGCGGATAACCATGTCAAGACCATTATCGACCAGGGATTGGAGCATGTATCCGAGTAAATCCCCTGCAAAATATAACTTTTTGGAGGAAATGACTATGAAAAAGCGTTACAATCTCACCGACCTGGACTGCGCCAACTGCGCCGCGAAGATGGAAACCGCCATCAAGAAGATTGACGGCGTAAACGACGCCACGGTCAGCTTCATGGCGCAGAAAATGACCATTGACGCCGATGACGGGCGGTTTGACGACATCATGAAGGAAGTTGTAGCCGTGTGCAAAAAGGTGGAGCCGGACTGCGTTATCAACCTCTAAGGTCAAGGGCCCGCCTGCCGGCGGGCCCTTTTGAAAGTACAAAAGTAAGCTCCCCGCCCTAACGAAGCACAGGGAGCCTACAAACACGGCACGGGCGGCTGGCCACCCGCTATGCCGCCTCCAGTATAGCAGAGCCAAAGGAGAAAATCAAGAAAAACCGGACATTTAAGGAGGCGTTTCCCATGAAAAACCTCACCCGCAAACAGCGGAAAATGCTCATCAGAATCATTGCCTCGGCGGCGCTGCTGGCCGCCGTCAAGCTCCTGCCCGTGGCGGACGGCCCCCTCAGCCGGATCGCCTGGGTCCTCTACTTAGTCCCCTACGGAATCATCGGCTGGGATGTGCTCTATAAGGCCCTCCGCAACATCCGAAACGGACAGATCTTTGACGAGAACTTTCTTATGGCCCTGGCCACCGTGGGGGCCTTCGGCACCGGCGAATACGCCGAGGCCGTATTCGTCATGCTCTTCTACCAGGTGGGGGAGCTGTTCCAGGACTACGCCGTGGGCAAATCCCGCCAGTCCATCGCCGCCCTGATGGACATCCGCCCGGACACCGCGAATCTGGAGCGTGAGGACGGCTCTTTGGAGGAGGTGGACCCGGAGGACGTGGAGGTGGGCGCCGTTGTGGTGGTAAAGCCCGGCGAGCGGGTGCCCCTGGACGGCGTGGTGCTGGAGGGCTTCTCTGCCCTGGATACCGCCGCCCTCACCGGCGAGTCCGCCCCCCGGGACGTTGGCCCCGGGGACGACGTCATCAGCGGCTGCGTGAACCAGTCGGGCCTTCTGCGGGTGCGGGTCGCCAAGCCCTGCCAGGAGTCCACCGTCTCCAAAATCCTGGATCTGGTGGAGAACGCCGGGGAGAAGAAGGCCGCCAGCGAAAACTTCATCACCCGCTTCGCCCGGTACTACACCCCCTGCGTCACCCTGGCGGCTCTGGCGCTGTTTCTGCTGCCCACCATCGCCCTGGCGGTGGTGCCGGCGTCCTCCCAGCCCGCCTTTTTGTCCGGGACGGCGTGGACCGGCTGGCTCCACCGGGCGCTGATCTTCCTGGTGATCTCCTGCCCCTGCGCCCTGGTGATCTCCGTCCCCCTGAGCTTTTTCGGCGGCATCGGCGGAGCCAGCAAGTGCGGCATTCTGGTGAAGGGCAGCAACTATCTGGAGCTCCTCTCCAAGACGGAGACGGTGGTCTTCGACAAGACCGGCACCCTGACAAAGGGCTCCTTTGCCGTCACCGCCCTGCACCCCGCCGGGGATTTCCCGGAGCGGACCCTGCTGGAATACGCGGCTCTGGCGGAGAGCTGGTCCAGCCACCCCATCTCCCTCTCCCTCCGCAAGGCGTGGGGAGAAGAGGCCGGCGCCGGCCGGGTCACGGACGTGGAGGAGATCGCCGGACACGGCGTCGCCGCCCGGGTGGACGGCAGGGCCGTCCTTGCCGGCAACAGCCGCCTGATAGAGAGAGAGGGCGTTTGCTGCGAGCGCTGCGGCCTGCCGGGGACCATTGTCCACGTGGCGGTGGACGGCGCTTACGCCGGCCACATCCTCATCTCCGACCTGCCGAAGCCCGAGGCCAAAACCCTGTCGGAGGGTTTGAAGGCCGCCGGAGTGAAACGGACGGTTATGCTCACGGGGGACACCGAGGCCACCGCCAAATCCGTGGCCGGGGACCTGGGGCTGGACGAGTACCACGCCCAGCTGCTTCCGGCGGACAAAGTGGCCCAGGTGGAGCGGCTGTTGGAGGCCAAGACCCCAGGGGCGGTGCTGGCCTTTGTGGGAGACGGCATTAACGACGCGCCGGTGCTGACCCGGGCGGATGTGGGCATTGCCATGGGCGCCCTGGGGTCCGACGCCGCCATCGAGGCCGCCGACGTGGTTCTCATGGACGACAACCCCGCAAAGATTGTCACCGCCATGCGGATCTCCCGGAAGACCCTGCGGATTGTGAAGCAGAACATCTGGTTTGCCCTGGGGGTCAAATTCGCGGTGCTGATCCTGGGGTTCTTCGGCATGGCGTCTATGTGGGCGGCGGTGTTCGCGGACGTGGGCGTGGCTTTCCTGGCCATTCTCAACGCCACCCGGTGCCTGCGGGTAAACGAGTTCGGAAAATAGAGGATACCGTCCCGCGGAGAGCCCGGCCGCTCCTCCGCGGGACGATAATTTTTCTTTTGGGGCTTGCATTCCCGGCGGCGATATGCTAAGATACTAAAGCAACAGATTTGCTAGTGTAGCTCAGTCGGTAGAGCAGCTGATTCGTAATCAGCAGGTCAGGTGTTCGAGTCACCCCACTAGCTCCAGCTTAGGAATTCCCCTTGCCGTACCGTTTCCCGCCTTTGGCGGGAGGCTCCGCCGGATGGGGGGTTTCTTTGTGTTACCCTTATTTCCTCCACCGGAGTCCGGCGGGGACAATTTCCGTAAAAAATGTGCTTGACTGTATCAAAGGAGGGGCCATATGGACGATCAGCTGGTATGGCAGGAAGAGTACAATATCGGAGTGGAGATCATCGACAAGGAGCACCAGCGGCTTTTCAAGATCATCAACAAACTCTTTATGGTTGACGGGGAAGAGGAGGAGGAAAAGAGCCGCTGGGCCTGCCAGGAGGGCATCAAATACTTCAAGGGCCACGCCCTGAAGCACTTCGTGGATGAGGAGAAGTACATGGAGTCCATCGGCTACGAGGGACTGAAGCGGCACCGCCACATCCACAGGAATTTCCGTGAAAACATCCTCCCGGCCCTGGGGGAGGAGCTGGAGAAGACCAACTTCTCTCCGGAGGCCATGGGCCATTTCCTGGGCGTGTGCAGCGGCTGGCTCATCGGCCACACGCTGACAGAGGACCAGGCCATCACCGGCGGAAAGGTGAGCAAGTGGGAAAACCTTTTGCCGGAGGAGCAGCTGAAAGCCATCCAAAAGACCATTATCCGGCTGGTATTCGATATGTTCCACCTGGAGTCCCAGGTCATCAGTGACGCCTACGGCGGCGAGAAGTTCGGCCGGGGCGTGTACTACCGCCTGGTATACGGCGCGGAGCGGAGCGAGAAGCGCCAGGAGATCCTCATGGTCTTTGAGGAAAAACTGCTGGTCAACACGGTCGGAAAGGCCATGGGTCTACAGACCAACCGGCTGGACACCATACTCCTCAACGCCGCCAGATACACGGCCCGGCAGTTTGTGGGCCGGCTGATGGAGCATTTCCCGGAGTGGGACTCCTATGACCTCAAGGAAGAGAACCTCTTGACCTACGAGCAGTTCCGGCGGGTGTTCGAGCGGGAGAAGCCCCAGGTCAGCCTGCTGTTCAACACCGGCGGCGCGGGCTATTTCGCCTACTGCGCCATCGCTCCCCACCTGCTGGAAAAAGGCGTGGGCGTCCCCATTCAGAAGGACAACGCCCTTATTGAGGTGGAGCAGTACCTGATGAAGCGGGAGGAGGAAGCAGCCAGAGACGCCGCCAGCAACAGGCGGAAAATTTTGGTGGTGGACGACTCCATGACCATCCGGCAGGCCATGAAGCAGCTGCTGCGGGATGATTACGACGTGACTCTGGCGGAGTCCGGCGTGGCCGCCATCCGGGCCATCACCCTGAACCGGCCGGACCTGATTCTGCTGGACTACGAGATGCCGGTGTGCGACGGGAGACAGACCCTGGAGATGCTGCGCCTGGATAAATCCTTTGCGGAAATCCCGGTGATTTTCCTCACGGGCCAGGGAGATCCGGAAGTGGTGAAAGCGCTGCTGTCCCTGAAGCCGGCGGGATACCTGCTGAAATACTTAAAGGCGGGGGACATCAAAAAGAAGATCGACGGTTTCTTTGAGAAGAAAAAGATCTAATTCCTCCATCAATGTCACAGTGTCAAACCCTCCGGCACAGCCGGAGGGTTTGCTTTTGCAGCCGGGGCTCCTCAAACGGATCAGGGCGCCCCTTTACGGCCAGCCGCTGGCCGCCTGGGCCCGCGGAACGGCGGCGCGTCTTCTCCGCAGGCGGCGGGACGGGCAATCTCACGTCAGGGCTCAGACCGCTGGAAAAATGCCACCGCCACGGCGCCGGGGCCCACGTGGGTGCCGATGGTGCCGCCAATGGTGCCGATGGGCAGCGCGTTGGTGTGCTCTGCCCACAACGCCGCGCTGTCGGCAATGTACTTTTGCAGAAGACTGTCCTCCAGCCCCGTATATCCCAGCAGGTAGGGCCGGTCAAAATCCACGCCGTTGGTCTTCCGGATCTCCTGCACCAGCAGGTTGCTGCCGTTTTTGGACCCCCGGGCCTTGCCCAGCATGACCACCTCGCCATGCTCCACGGCGATCACCGGTTTGACGGACAGCAGTCCGCCCACCAGAGCCACGGAGGGGGAGATTCTGCCGCCCCGCTTGAGATACTCCAGGGTGTCCAGCAGGGCCACCAGGCGAATATCCTTTTTCTCCCTCTCCAGCTCTCCGGCGATGGCGGCGGCGTCCAGCCCCTGGTCCAGCAGGTCCAGAGCCCGCCGCACCAGAATCTGCTGGCCGATGGTGGCGTTTTCACTGTCCACCACAAAGACACGGCCAGGGAACTCCTCCGCCGCGATGCGGGCGCTCTGGCAGGTGCCGGAGAGTTTGGAGGACAGCACGACGGCCACCACGTCCTCCCCCTCGTCCACGGCCCGGCGAAAGGCCTCCTCAAACTGGGTGGGGTTAATCTGGCTGGTGGTGGGCAGGGCATCCCCCTCAATGAGCTTCTCGTAGAATTGGCGGTGGGCCAGGTCCACGCCGTCCAGGAACTGCTCCTCCCCAAAGGTCACGGCCATGGGCAGGACTGTAATCTCCGGGCGGCAGGGCTGGGGAAGGTCGGCGGCGGAATCGGTAATAACGCGTATCTTCATAGCGGCTCCTCAATTTAAAAATTGTCGTTTTTCGTGAACGCTGGGAGTATATCACGCTTTTCCGGGAAATACAACAGAAAGATTTTCGCAGCTCGACGGAAAATGAGAAAAATTTATGTATACAACGCGGGCCAAATGTGATATACTAGCTAAAATCAGGCGTTGAGGTCAAGTCCTCCGCCCTTTTCTGGTATTTTACCGGCATGGGACGCGCTTTCCCTCCGGTCGAATAGATCGCAGAAGCTCATATGGATATTCGGATATGACGTGACCGAACCCCCGCCGGCGAAACGGGGCCGCGCAGGCGACGGACGTCTCTTCTTTGCGTGCGCCCGTTTGCGGTGAGACATCGCCGGGCGTGTCCTTTGGAGCCTCTGTTACATATCAGGACCCTGTGCCCAACCCCGACGAACGCCGTCTGAGCGGTCTCTTTCCCGCCATACCGCGTCGCCTTCCCCGGCCATACCCCGTATGGCCGCGGAAGCTCTTTTTGTCCGGCAGGAACCATCCCCGCCCATCCGGTATTCGCCGGCTGCGGGCGCGGGGTCCAAGAGTTCAAAGGAGTTTATCAGACCTATGGCAGAAAAACTGAAAATTATTCCCCTGGGCGGTCTGGACGAGATCGGCAAGAATATGACCGCCTATGAGTACGGCGGAGAGATCATCGTGGTGGACTGCGGCATGGCCTTTCCCGGGGACGACATGTACGGCATCGATCTCATCATCCCCGATGTGACCTACCTCATCAAGAACCGCGCCCGTATCCGCGGTCTCTTCATCACCCACGGCCATGAGGACCATGTGGGCGCCATTCCCTACGTCCTCAAGCAGGTGAACATGCCCATCTACTGCACCCGCTTCACCGCCGGACTCATCTCCTTGAAGCTGGAGGAGCACGGCCTGGTGAAGAGCACCAAGCTCATCACTGTGGACCCGGGCAAGACCGTCCGAGCGGGGAAATTCAACGTGGAGTTTATCCACGTCAACCACTCCATCGCCGACTCCGTGGCCTTCGCCATCCACACCCGCATGGGCACCGTGGTCCACACCGGCGACTTCAAAATCGACTCCACCCCCATTGACGGAGAGGTCATCGACCTGGCCCGCTTCGGCGAGCTGGGCAAGGAGGGCGTCCTGGCGCTGTGCGCCGACTCCACCAACGTGGAGCGCTCCGGCTACACCATGAGCGAGAGCGCCGTGGGCCAGACCTTCATGCGGCAGTTCCAGGCCTGCGACGAGCGGATCATCGTCACCACCTTCGCCTCCAACGTCCACCGCATCCAGCAGGTGC
>CAJUDV010000046.1 GCA_910585385.1 uncultured Oscillibacter sp.
ACTGTTCTCAGATCAAGCTGTGTTTTCCGAAACGCGGCGGGCCGCTGAACTGTTGCAGCAGTTCAGCGGCTTTTTATTCGAACTGTCTTTGCTTTTGATTGGCCATACACCGTACCCGTTCCTGCCCTGTGGCCTTGTTTGACCCCCACGGCGTTTTCCTCGACCTTGGCGCGCTCGGCTGTTCCCAGCATCCTGGCGTCGCTTCCCCGGTGAGTATCGTCTTTGGTGATGGGTATTCAGTTTTCGAGGTGCAGATAATGGTTGACGATTTATTCCTGTCATGATATAGTCTATCTATCCGCAGGGGTATCGTAACACAGCGAAGCGGTGTTGTCAATATATTTGATTAAAATAATCGTCTATTTTGTGAGAGGAGAAATTCTGATGAATTTTCCGAGACTTACTTTTCCATTGACTGTGGACTTTGGCGATACAGAATATTGGATCGGAGAACAGGGGCCTTTCAAATACGGCTCTGCGGTGACGGCGTTTTTCATCGGAGAGGACATCGGGGAGGTTTCCAACGACGGCATCCCTCTGATGCGGGAGCTGGAGCAGCAGCTTCAGACTTTCGGCAGTCATCTCAAGCCCTATGTGAGAGATCGGGAAATAGACGCGGCGGTGTTTCTCTGTCCGGAGGAGCATGCGGCTACCTGTTCGGTCTGTTTTGCCTTTCATCCAACGGCTGGCCACATTGGAATTATGACAGAGCGGTACAGCTTTTCCTCTTTGCATGATTTTCTCTTTGTGGAGCTGGGTAAGGCGATCCTTCGAGGCAGCGCGCCCCGGCAGTGCCGGCTGTGCGGGCGCTGGTTTCTCCATGAGCAGGGAGACCGGGCGATGTACTGTGAGCGCATCGCCCCCGGTGAGACGGAGCAGACCTGCCGGGAAATCGGGGCGCGGGCGGTCTTTGAGAAAAAAATTCAGGACGAGGACACCTGGAAACTTTACAAGCGAGCGTATAAAAAGTACTATGCTAGGTACATGAAGGGGAACATGAGCGAGGAGGCTTTCAAGACCTGGGCGGCGCAAGCCGCGAGGGATCGGGACGCGGCCATTGAGCAAGTGAAAGCGGCCTTGGACGAGAATCTGAAAGCGCAAGTCATTGAGCGGCTGAAAGAGGAATTGAACCGTCAGTAAGTACTGCTCTATCTTTGGAGACACTGGTGCAGCAAACATTTCGACAGGGAGGAACTGATATGTCTATTTTGGGTGCGATCATTGTCCCTCACCCGCCTTTGATTATCCCTGCGGTGGGACGCGGGCGGGAGCGGGAGGTCCAGGCCACCATTGATGCCTACCAAGCTACCGCGGAACAAGTTGCGGCCTGGAAGCCGGAGGTGCTGATCATCACCTCTCCCCACCAGATTATGTACGCCGACTATTTCCATATCTCACCGGGCCGTGGCGCCGCCGGAGACATGTCCGCCTTTGGCGCGGCCCAGACCAAACTGCGTGTAGAGTATGACGCCCCGCTGCGCCGCGAGATCATCCGCCGTGCGGAGGCCGCCGGCCTGCGGGCCGGGACGCTGGGCGAGCGGGACCCGTCCCTGGACCACGGCACCTTTCTGCCTCTGTACTTTTTGCAGGAGGCCGGGTTGGACTGCCCCATCCTACGCATCGGCCTGTCCGGATTTTCTCCGCTGGATCACTACCGGCTGGGCCAGTGCATCGCCCAGGCTGTGGATGCCCTGGGCCGCCGAGCGGTGTTCGTCGCCAGCGGAGACCTTTCCCATAAGCTAAGAAATGACGGCCCTTACGGCTACACCCCGGAGGGGCCGGAGTTTGACCGTCAGATCACCGAGGCCATGGCCGCCGGGGATTTCCTGCGCTTTTTGACCATGGACCCAGCCCTCTGCGAACGGGCGGCGGAGTGCGGCCTGCGTTCCTTTCAGATCATGGCCGGTGCGTTGGACGGACAGGCTGTGGAATCAAAGCTCCTCAGCTACGAGGGCGTCACCGGCGTGGGTTACGGGGTAGCCACGTTCACTGTCATCGGCCCGGACGAAGGCCGCCGGTTTGGGGAACAGTGTGAGGAACTGGAGCGAGCCCGATTGGCAGAGAAAAAGGCCTCCGAGGCCCCCTGGGTCAAGCTGGCCCGGATGTCCCTGGAGACCTTTGTGAAAACGGGAAAGCGGCTGCAGTGTCTGCCGGAGGGCCTGCCCGCAGAGATGACTGGGCAGGCCGCCGGGACCTTTGTCTCCCTCCACGCCCACGGCCAGCTCCGGGGCTGTATCGGGACCACCGGGCCGACCACGGAAAATGTAGCCTGGGAGATCGTCCAGAATGCCGTCTCCACCTGTGCCCGGGACCCGCGCTTTCCGCCGGTGACTGTGGCAGAGTTGGACAACCTGGAGTACAGCGTGGACGTGCTGGGCCAGCCGGAACCGATTGTCTCCCCAGACCAGCTGGACGTGAAAAAGTACGGCGTGATTGTTTCCTGCGGCAGCCGCCGGGGACTGCTGCTGCCCGACCTGAAGGGCGTAGACACGGTGGAGCAGCAGATTGACATTGCCCGGCAGAAGGGCGGCATCAACTCCCGGGAGAAGTACACCCTGGAGCGGTTCGAGGTGGTGCGGCACATATGATCTGCGAGTTGTGTTTCCATCACTGCGACCTGTCCGAGGGACAGACCGGTTTCTGCCGGGCCAGGGCCTGCCGGAATGGGGCCATTGTCCCTCTGAACTACGGCAAGGTGACCAGCCTGGCCCTGGACCCCATTGAGAAAAAGCCGTTGCGGCGGTTCCATCCCGGCAGCAGGATTTTGTCCGTGGGTAGCTTCGGATGTAACTTGCGCTGCCCATTTTGCCAGAACCATGAGATTTCCATGTGTGGAGATGGGGAGCTTGAGACAGCAGAGGTTTCCCCGGAGGCGCTGGCCGGTAAGGCGCAGGAGCTGCGGCCATACGGCAGCATCGGGGTAGCCTACACCTACAATGAGCCGTTGCTTGGCTATGAGTACGTCCGGGACTGTGCCGCTCTGGTCCATGAGCGGGGTATGGTCAACGTACTGGTGACCAACGGCACCATTGAGGAGGCCCCCTGGCGGGCGTTGCTCCCGTTGATCGATGCCGCTAACATTGATCTGAAAGGCTTTACCCCGGAGTGGTATCGAAAGCTGGGCGGTGATCTGGAGACGGTGAAGCGCTCCATCTCCTTGGCGGCGGGGCAATGCCATGTGGAGGTGACCACGCTCCTGATCCCCGGTGAAAATGACAGCGAGGAGGAAATCAGGAACTTGGCCCAATGGCTGGCGTCGGTGGACCGGAACATCCCTCTGCATCTGTCTCGGTTCTTTCCACGGTATCGGATGATGGACAAGACACCCGCTCTAGTGGAGCGGGTGTACCGGCTGGCCGATGTGGCGAGGGAGTACCTGCCTTTTGTCTATACGGGGAATTGCTGATGAAATCAGGATTGTACCCCATCTATTCAAAAATATGATGTAATAAAACAGAGGTAGAGTTTGAAGACATGGCCTCTTAACTCTATCTCTGCTTCCTTAATCATGATTCACATATGCGGTATCGCGCCGAAGTTCCCATTGCAAAGGTTTTCAACATGTACAGGACCACGCAGCGGCGTCAGGAACGTTTTGCCGCCTCTGCGCATAGATTGTACCGAGCAAGGGGGCTCGCGATGGTTCGCGAGCTCCCGTTTTTTAGGAGGGACAACATATGTGCGGAATCGCCGGAATGATTGACTTTGAGCAGGACCTGCGGGAGCGGGAGAAAACGCTGCTGGAAATGCAGTCCGTCTTACGCAGGCGGGGGCCGGATGAAGACGGGATCTACCTGAGCCCGCGGGCGGCCCTGGCCCATGTCCGACTGTGCGTGGTGGACCCGGAAAATAGCCGTCAGCCCATGACCGCCCGCCGAAACGGCCAGACCTGCACCCTGGTTTACAACGGAGAGCTGTACAACACGCCGGAGCTGCGCCGGGAGTTGACGGAAGCGGGCTGGGAGTTTGACGGTCACTCGGATACGGAGATGCTGCTGAAAGCCTGCATGGAGTGGGGGCCCGCGTGTGTAGACCGCCTGAACGGCATTTTCGCCTTTGCGGTCTGGGATGGGGAAACGCTGTTTCTGGCCCGGGATCGGATGGGGGTAAAGCCTCTTTTTTACTCGGTGACGGCGGATGGAACCTTGGTATTCGCCTCGGAGATCAAAGCAATTCTGCGGCACCCGGATATTCCGCCGGAGGTGGATGCGGAGGGCGCGGCGGAGCTGCTTCTGATCGGCCCGGGCCGGACGCCGGGGCAGGGGGTTTTCCGGAATGTACGGGAGCTGCTGCCGGGACAGTGCGGCGTTTTTGACCGGGAGGGCCTGCGGCTGTGGAACTATTGGAAACTCACCGCCCGGCCCCACCTGGAAAATGAGGCGGACACCGTGGCGCATGTTCGCTGCCTGGTCCGGGACGCCATCCGAAGGCAGCTGGTCAGCGATGTGCCCATCGGAACTTTCCTCTCCGGCGGATTGGATTCCAGCGTGATTTCCGCCGTGGCGGCGGAGACCCTGGGAGAGCGTGGGGAGCGGCTGAGGACCTTCTCGGTGGATTACCGGGAGAATGACCGCTATTTCACCGCCGGAAAATTTCAGCCCTCCGCCGACGGGCCCTATATCGAAGCGATGGCGGACTGTTTGGATACCCTGCATACCAATGTGGTGTTAGATCCCGTCCAGGTGGCCGCGGCCTTGGATGACGCCGCGGAGGCCCGGGACCTTCCGGGAATGGCGGACGTGGATTCGTCGCTGCTGCTGTTCTGCCGGGAGGTGCGCGGGGATGTGACGGTGGCCCTCTCCGGAGAGTGCGCCGACGAGATTTTCGGAGGCTATCCCTGGTTCCGGGACCCGGCGGTCCGGGCGGAGAACGGATTCCCCTGGGCGCAGTCCACGGCTTGGCGGGCGTCTTTCCTGACGCCGGAGTACGCCCAGGGATTGGACGCCGATGAGTTTGTCCGACAGCGCTGGCAGAAGACGCTGGCGGAGACGGACTGCCTGGACGACGATACGCCGGAGCAGAAGCGGGTCCGTCGGCTCACACGGCTGAATATGGACTGGTTTATGCAAACGCTTCTGGACCGGAAAGACCGCATGAGCATGTGGAGCGCGCTGGAAGTCCGTGTGCCGTTTTGCGACTGGCAGATTGTGGAGTATTTGTACAATGTGCCGCCCGCGCTTCGGGAGCTTGGGGGACAGGAGAAGGGTCTGCTCCGGTCCGCGGCGGCGGACTGGCTGCCAAAATCCGTGCTCCATCGGAAAAAAAGTCCCTATCCCAAGACCGTTCATCCCATCTATCTGGAGACGGTCGCCCGGAGGCTGCGCCGGCTGCTGGACGACGGAAACCCGCCTCTTTTTGCCCTGGTCCGCCGGGAGGCGCTGGAGAATCTTTTGACTTACGAGAGTCCCTGGCCCTGGTATGGCCAGCTGATGAGCCGGCCTCAGACGATCGCTTACTTTTTGCAGATGGATCACTGGCTGCGAGCCTATCAGGTCCAGCTGCTGTAAGCGGGAATCCAAACTCGGAACCGGTCACGTTGACAAAAAGGCGCCCCGGAATCGGGGGATTCCGGGGCGCCTTTCTTACATCTCATGAAAATGCCCTGTTGAGGAGGCCTTTTTGGCGTTCCTCTTTTGAACAGCTTTGTTGTACTGTGTCAAATTAGTACTGCCAATAGAAGAGTGCTGACGTTTACAAAATACCAAATATTTGTTCACACAATATGCGATTTTATATTTTAGTGTACCATTTCAGATGGACGCGATACAATGGCAGTATCATGATGCGGGAGGCAATCTTATGAATCGGTACAATATCAGCGCGGCTTTGGCTCCGCTGGAGAAGAAAATGGACGGGGATGTCCTTGTTCTGCTGACGTCGGAGGAACTGGAGCGGGGCGTCTCCATCCCCGGCCTGGAGCGTGTCCTTTGCCACACGCCCTCTGCGCGGGATGCCCGTGTATGCAAAGCGGAAGCCCGGCACAACTGCCTGTGCGGAACGATTGTGACCCCCAGGCGCACACGGGACGGCGTTCCCATCGCGTTCGGCTATCTTCTGACTCCCGGATGGGTGGTACTGTGCGATGATACCGGGACGGCCCGCTCCGCCGTGCAGCGCCTCCGGAAAGAGAACGCACACCTGGAAAACGGTATCGGCGGATTTTTTTATGAATTTATAGAATTGCTGATCGCAAAGGATTTGCACCACCTCCAAGGCATTGGAGACCGTCTGGAGCAGCTGGAGGATCAGGTCCTGTCCGGCGGGATGGAGGGGTTTAACCCCAGGATGACGGCGCTGCGCAAGGAGATTGCCGGCTGGATGCGGTACTACACCCAGCTGGACGATATGGTCTGTGAGTTTCAGGAAAATGAAAACGGGTACTTCAGCGAAAGAGAACTTCGTATGTTCCACATGGCGGAGAAGCGGATCGGGCGTCTGAACAGCGAGGCACAGCTGCTCCGGGAATACGGCCTGCAGCTGCGGGAGCTGTTCCAGGCGGAAATAGACATCCGCCAGAACCGGATTATGAAGATTCTTACCATCGTGACTACGATTTTCCTTCCCCTGTCCCTGGTAGCCGGGTGGTACGGGATGAATTTTACCGGAATGCCGGAGCTGACATGGAAATATGGATATCCAGCGGTCATCATTGGCAGTGCGCTGATCGTGTTCCTCTGCTTGTGGATTATGAAGAAGAAACGATTTTGGTAGTCCTTCTACCTGAAGGCCTTTTCCTCTGGTGACATTGCGGTACCTCCCATTACGAAAAGAAATCGGCGGAGGGACTGCGCTATATGAACATCATTGGCCACGTGTCCAGAAAAATGACGGCCGTCATCTTTGTGTTCCATGTAAAACCGCGGAGTCCTGTCAGTCGACAGAACTCCGCGGCTTTTTGTAAGAGCCTATCCCAAAATTACCCGCACACTGCTCGTGCCGCATATTTTCCGCCATACTGCGTTGATTTTCCTTGCCGGGCGTCAGCCCGCCTGCGAAAAATCGCCTTGTTTGGCAAAAAATCTGCGGCACGATCAGCGCACGGCTAATTTCGGGATAGGTTCTAAGTCTTTTAGCCGTTCGGAAACTGCTGCTCCGCGTATGCCAAACCGCTTTTTGCTTCTCAGAGAATTTTGCCGCCCGGTCCCGTTCCCCCTGTTATCTCACGCCAAACAGCAGGTCGCCATAGGTGGGGAATGGCCAGTATCTCTTTGCGGTGATGGTCTCCGCCTCATCGCAAGCCCGGCGCAGCCGGTCCATCTGCGGCAGCACCCGGTCCCGGATGCCCTCGGACTCCGTCCTTATATCGTTGGCTTCCGCCAGCTCTTCCACCAGCTGCTCCAGCTCCGCTGTCCTGGCGGCAATCTGATCGGTGAGACCGGACAGCTTCTCCAACAACGCTGTCTCATACGCGCAGGCGCAGCCGGGACTCAGCGCTTTTTTGCCGGCCGCCGCCCTTGCGGTTTCGCCGGCAAACGCCTGTATGGCGGGAAGAATCTCGGTGCGGGCCATGTCCGCCATGGTCCTGGCCTCAATGACAATGGTCTTGCAGTAGTTGTCCAGAGTAACCTCATAACGGGAGACCAATTCCGCCTTGGTATACACGCCGTGCGAAGTGAGCATATCCACGTTCTTCTGATCCAGCAGATGGGGAACGCAGTCCGGCGTACTGGGGTAGTTCATCAGCCCCCTCTGTTCGACAGCCTCCTTGATCCAGGCGGCATCGTAGCCGTTGCCGTTGAAGATAATCCGCTTGTGGTCACGAATGGTATCACGGATCAGGCCCTGCAGGGCGGATTCAAAGTCCCCTGTTCCCTCCAGCTGATCGGCAAAGCGCTTCAGGCTCTCGGCCATGGCGGCATTGAGCATAATGTTGGCACAGGCAATGGAGTCGGAGGAGCCCACCATGCGGAATTCAAACTTATTCCCCGTGAAGGCAAAGGGCGAGGTGCGGTTGCGGTCCGTGGTATCCCTGCGGAACCGGGGCAGCACGTCCGCTCCCAGCTTCACCTTTCCCGCCTTCACGCCGGTATAGGGCGCGTCGTGCTCTATGGCGTCCAGAATGGCGGCCAGCTCATCCCCCAGGAACATGGACACCACGGCGGGCGGCGCCTCGTTGGCCCCCAGGCGGTGGTCATTGCCGGCGGTGGCCACTGAGATGCGCAGCAGGTCCTGAAAGTCATCCACCGCCTGGATGACGGCGCACAGAAACAGCAGGAACTGGGCGTTCTCATAGGGTGTCTCGCCGGGAGAGAGGAGATTGACGCCGGTGTCGGTGGACAACGACCAGTTGTTGTGCTTGCCGGAGCCGTTCACGCCCTCAAAGGGCTTTTCGTGGAGCAGGCAGACCAGGCCGTGGCGGGCAGCCACCTTCTGCATGATTTCCATGGTCAGTTGGTTGTGGTCTGTGGAGACATTGGTGGTGGAGTAGATGGGGGCCAGCTCGTGCTGGGCCGGAGCCACCTCGTTGTGCTGGGTCTTGGCCAGGATGCCCAGCTTCCAAAGCTCCTGATTCAGATCCTCCATGTAGGCGGCCACCCGGGGCTTGATCGTGCCAAAGTAGTGATCATCCATCTCCTGTCCCTTGGGAGGCCGGGCGCCGAAAAGCGTGCGTCCGGTGAAGCGCAGGTCCCGGCGCTGCTCCCACAGCTTGGCATCCACCAGGAAATACTCCTGTTCCGGGCCCGCAGCGGTGCTTACCCGCTTTACCTCCGTGTTTCCAAACAGGCGCAGAATGCGCAGCGCCTGTCGGTTCAGCGCCTCCATGGAGCGCAGCAGAGGCGTCTTCTTGTCCAGCGCCTCACCATTGTAGCCGCAGAAGGCGGTGGGAATGCACAATGTCCGGTCCTTGATAAACGCGTAGGAGGTGGGGTCCCACGCGGTGTAGCCCCGTGCCTCAAAGGTGGCCCGCAGTCCGCCGGATGGGAAAGAGGAGGCATCCGGCTCTCCTCGGATCAACTCTTTGCCGGAGAACTCCATGATGACGCCGCCGTCCGGAGCGGGTGAGATAAAACTGTCGTGCTTCTCGGCGGTAACACCGGTAAGGGGCTGAAACCAGTGGGTAAAGTGGGTTGCCCCATGGGCCACCGCCCAATCCCGCATAGCGGAGGCCACCGCGTTGGCCACGCCAATATCCAGCCTCGCGTCCTCATCAATGGTCCTGCGAAGAGACTGGTACACTTCGGCGGACAGATTCGCTTTCATCACCCGATCATCAAATACCAAACTTCCGAAATACTCTGGCAGTGCTGCCATGTTCGTTCACCCTTTCCGCGATCATCGCATAAAAAGGGCAAAGGCGCCTTCCGGGAATACTCCCTAAAGACGCCTTTGCCTTTATGGGGGCATTATACGCCCTCGCCGGGGCCCTGTCAATCATTTTTCAGGGATTTCAGAAATCTTGGCCGAAACACCGGAAAATTCCGCTGCCGCGAAAATTTTTTCATGAACTTTCCACGATGGGCATTTCTCTTTCCAGAACCTATACCACCCGTACAAGATTGGTGCAGCCATTGAGGTATGAATCCACCTCCGCGGCGGCACTCCGCCCCTCCGCGATGGCCCATACCACAAGAGACTGGCCCCGGCGCATATCCCCGGCGGCAAAGACCTTCTCCACGGTGGTGGCAAAGCCGCCCTCCGAAGTCTGGACCGTCTCATCCCAGGCCACGCCGAAGGCCTTGCACACTTCGCCCGCGCATCCGGCAAAGCCGGTGGCGGCGATCAGGAGCCCGCAGGGCAGAGCGTCTCCCTCCGTGGTGGTCACGGCGGTCAGTGCGCCGTTCTCCACACGGATCTCCTTAATTTGCACGCCAAACCGCCTGGGATCCTCTCCAAACAGGGCAGCAGCCTCCTCATGGGCACAGTCCCGGGGCAGAACACCGTTTTGCAGGTAGTCTGCCTCCGGACGGCGCACCAGCTGTGCAATGGACCGGCATCCCTGCCGCAGGGCCGTGGCCACGCAGTCGGAGGCGGTGTCGCCGGTACCGACGATGATCACGTCCCTCCCCTCCGCTGTGGGAACGGCGGGCGTTTTACCAAACTGCCGCTGTTCCACAGCGGCCTTCAAAAACTCCGTGCCGTAGCAGATGCCGGAGATTCCTTCTGTCTCCAATCCAAGGGGGCGGGGCCGCTCCGCGCCGCAGCAGAGGATTACCGCATCATAGTCCCGCAGCAGCCTCTGGGCCACCTGGGGGTCCGCCGCATCCACACCGGTGACAAAGCTGACCCCCTCGTCCGTCATCAGGTTAATTCTGCGCTTTACGATGTCCTTGGGCAGCTTCATATTGGGAATGCCGTAGGTCAAAAGCCCTCCGGGCCGCTCCTCCCGCTCCACAACGGTGACAGAGTGGCCCCGGTGATTCAGCTGGTCCGCCGCCGCCAGGCCCGCCGGGCCGGAACCCACCACCGCCACCTTCTTTCCCGACCACTGAGGCGGACGGCGGCGCCGCACCGCCCCGGCGGCAAAGGCCTCCTCTATGACGCTCAGCTCGTTGTCCCGGATGGTCACGGCATCGCCGTACATTCCGCAGATGCACGCCTCCTCGCAGGGCGCAGGGCAGACCCGCCCGGTGAACTCCGGGAAATTATTGGTTTTCAGCAGGCGGCTCAGGGCATGAGAGGGGTTCCCCGCATGGATCATGTCGTTCCACTCGGGAATCAAATTATGCAGGGGACAGCCAAAGTCCCGCCCCTCCCACCGGATGCCGGATTGGCAGAATGGGACGCCGCAGTTCATACACCGCCCTCCCTGTTCCCGGCGGGCATCCGCCGTCAGGGGGATGCGGAAGGGCTCCCAGTCCCGGACCCGCTCCAGAGGCGGGCGGTCCGCCGGCTCCCGCCGGTCATATTCCAAAAATCCAGTGATCTTTCCCATATCGTCACCCCTCCTTATCCTCTCGCGGTGGCATAAAACGCCTCGATCTCCGCCTGCTCCCGGCTCATGCCCTTTTCCTCCTGCTGGGCAATAGCCCGAAGCATCCGGTCATAGTCTCTGGGCATGATCTTCTTGAAGCAGGGAATATAGGACTGGAACGCCGCCAGAATTTGCTTCCCTCTGGGGGAACCGGTGGCGGCTACATGCTCCTCAATCAGGGCACGAAGCTCCGCAATATCGTGGGCCTCTGTCAGTTCCGCAGCCTGAACCTGCTCCTTATTGAGACGGAGATACAAATCATGCCGTTCGTCCAGCACGTAGGCCACGCCGCCGGACATGCCCGCCGCAAAGTTCTTCCCGGTGGGCCCCAGGATCACTGCCCGGCCTCCGGTCATGTACTCGCAGCCATGGTCGCCCACGCCCTCCACCACAGCGGAGGCGCCGGAGTTGCGGACGCAGAAGCGCTCTCCGGCCATACCGTTGATGAAGGCCTTGCCGCCGGTGGCTCCATAGAGAGCCACGTTGCCCACGATGATGTTCTCCCCCGGCTTAAACCCGGTCCCCCCCGCCGGCGGATGCAGAATCAGCTTGCCGCCGGAGAGGCCCTTGCCGAATCCGTCGTTGCAGTCCCCCTCCAGGTCCAGCGTCAGCCCCCTGGGGATAAATGCCCCGAAGGACTGCCCGCCGCCGCCGCGGCAGGTGATGACATAGCTGTCCTCCGGCAGGCCGTTTTCGCAGGTTCGGGTGATCTCTGAACCGAACAGGGTGCCGAAAGCCCGGTCCGTGGAGGAAATCCGGATATCCAGACGCCCGCTCCTCCTGTCCCTGAGACTTTTTCCCAGTTTTTCCATCAGCACCCGCATATCCGCCGTCCTCTCCAGCTGAAAGTCGTAGACTGCGGCGGGGTCGAAGTGGGGCACATGGTCACCACAGGGATTTTGCAGCAGTGCGTCCAGATTCAGGGCCTCCGCCCGGCGAGTTATCAGTTTTTCCCGAACCCGCAGCAAATCGCACCGGCCCACCAGCTCGTCCACGGTCCGTACGCCCAGGGAGGCCATGTACTCCCGCAGCTCCCGCGCTACAAAATACATAAAGTTCTCCACGTACTCAGGCCTGCCGGAAAACCGCTTCCGGAGCTCCGGGTCCTGGGTGGCAATACCGGCGGGACAGGTGTCCAGATTACACACCCGCATCATGCAGCAGCCCATGGCCACCAGGGGCGCAGTGGCAAAACCGAATTCCTCCGCCCCCAGCATACAGGCAATTGCCACGTCCCGGCCTGTCATCAGCTTGCCATCGGCTTCAATCACCACCTGCTGGCGGAGGTCGTTTTGTATCAGGGTCTGATGGGCCTCCGCCACCCCCAGCTCCCAGGGCAGGCCCGCCCCCTGAATGGAGCTGCGGGGGGCCGCTCCGGTACCGCCGTCGTGGCCGGAGATCAGCACCACCTGCGCCCCGGCCTTGGCAACGCCGGCGGCAATCGTGCCTACTCCCGCCTCGCTGACCAGTTTGACACTGATCCGGGCGAACCGGTTGGCGTTTTTCAAATCATATATCAGTTGGGCCAGGTCCTCGATGGAGTAGATGTCATGGTGGGGCGGCGGGGAGATCAGGGTCACGCCGGGGGTAGAACACCGGGTCCTGGCAATCCAGGGATATACCTTTTTCCCCGGCAGGTGCCCCCCCTCGCCGGGCTTGGCCCCCTGGGCCATCTTGATCTGAATCTCATCAGCGCTGACCAGATACTCACTGGTGACGCCGAAGCGGCCTGAGGCCACCTGTTTGATGGCGGAGCGGCGGTCACTGCTCAGCCGCTCCCGTGCCTCGCCGCCCTCGCCGGAGTTGGATTTTCCGCCAATGCGGTTCATCGCAATAGCCATGCACTCGTGGGCCTCCCGGGAGATGGAGCCATAGCTCATGGCCCCGGTCTTGAACCGCCGGACAATGCTCTCCACCGGTTCCACCTCTTCCAGGGGGATTCCCCCGTCCTCCGAAACACGGAAATCCAACAGGCCCCGCAGCGTGTGGGGTTTGTCGGCAAAATCCACCAGGGCACTGTACTCCTTAAAAATCTCATAGCTCCCTTCCCGCGCCGCCTTCTGCAAAAGGAGAATGGTGCGCGGGTTGTACATATGGTCCTCTTTGTCCGGTCCGGAACGGAGCTTGTGAATCCCTGCGGAATCCAGCGTGGAGTCAAAACCCAGACCCAGAGGGTCGAAAGCCTGACTGTGATTCCACTCTACGCCCTCTCCGATTTCCTCCAGCCCCACGCCCTCCACACGGCTGACCGTGTTGGTGAAGTACCGGTCCACAGTGGCCCTGTTGATGCCCACGCACTCAAAAATCTGGGCGGACTGGTAGGACTGGATGGTGGAGATTCCCATTTTGGAGGCGATCTTCACAATTCCGTGGAGAATGGCCTCATTGTAGTCCCTGACGGCCACGGAGGACTCCTTGTCCAGCAGTCCCCGCTCCACCAGCTCCTCCACGCACTCCTGGGCCAGATAGGGATTGATCGCCTGGGCGCCGTATCCCAGAAGCGTTGCAAAATGGTGGACGTCCCGGGGCTCCGCGCTCTCCAGAACCATGGAGACCGCTGTCCGTTTTTTGGTCCGAACCAGGTGCTGCTCCAGGGTACTCACCGCCAGGAGAGAGGGAATCGCCACGTGATTTTCATCCACGCCCCGGTCCGAGAGAATGATAATGTTGGCGCCCTTCTTATAGGCCCGGTCCACATTCACCACCAGACGGTCCAAGGCGTTGGCCAGAGGGGATCCCTTGTAGTACAGCAGGGAAACGGTCTCCACATGGAAGCCCGGGCGGTCCATATGCCGAATTTTCATCAGGTCCACCGAGGTCAAAATGGGGTTTTGGATTTGAAGAACCGTACAGTTGGACGCTTTCTCTTCCAGCAGGTTGCCGCTGGGACCCACATAAACGGTGGTGTCGGTGACAATTTCTTCCCGGATGGCGTCGATGGGGGGATTCGTCACTTGGGCGAAAAGCTGCTTGAAGTAGTTGAACAGGGGTTGGCGGCGCTCGCTGAGTACTGCCAGCGGCGTGTCCACCCCCATGGCGGAGGTGGGCTCCATCCCATCTCGGGCCATGGGGAGAATGGCATCCTTCACCTCCTCATAGGTGTAGCCGAAGGCCTTATACAGCCGGTCCCGCAGCTCCTGAGGATGGGTCTCCACCCGCTTGTTGGGAATGGGGAGGTCCCGGAGGTGAATCAGATTGGCGTCCAGCCACTCGCCGTAGGGCTGGCGGCGGGCATAGCGGGATTTGAGCTCTGCGTCGTCCACCAGCCGGCCTTCCCGGAGGTCCGCCAGTAGCATCCGTCCCGGCTGAAGGCGGGACTTTTTTACAATGCACTCCGGCGGCACATCCAGCACTCCCACCTCGGAGGAGAGAATCAGTTGTTGATCGTCTGTGAGATACCACCGGCAGGGCCGAAGTCCGTTCCGGTCCAGCACCGCCCCTACGGTGTCGCCATCGGAGAAGACAATGGCGGCGGGACCGTCCCAGGGCTCCATCATGGTGGCGTAATAGTGGTAGAAATCCCGCTTCTCCCGGTCCATCCGCTT
>CAJUDV010000047.1 GCA_910585385.1 uncultured Oscillibacter sp.
CCAAAGCGTTGCAGTACATCATGGGCCACGCCAACATCACCATGACGCTGGACTATTACACCCATGTTGACGCCTGTTCCGTAAAGGCGGAGATGGAGCGGCTGGCCGCGTAGTGAGTAGTAAAGTAGTAAAAAGAAAGCGGCAGGCCGCTTTTACTACTTCTGTACTACGTTTCAGCGCAAAGTCACGCCGGGATACGTCGAGATATGCGAATAACTCTCCCAAACGGCAAATGGCGGAAACGCCTGAAAATCAAGGCTCTGCCACCATTTGCCGAGTTACATAAGGTTAGGGCTGGAAATTGCAAAATCTTTACGCTAAAAATATAACATTTAGCGGTAGGTCCGAAAGTGGGCGCTTACTCCAGCCCAGAAATTCCCACCACCGTTCCGTTTCCGGCTTTGCCGAAAACTGCACTCTGGTGGGAATTTCTTCGCCTTCGGACCCGATTCGCTTCGCTGGATTCGGGTCCGAAGGGGACGGGGGGTGCGGGTTGGGGGTCTGCATCTTTCTTGTCAAGAATCCGTAAAAAGAGAGACAGGCAATGCCTGTCTCTCTTTTTGCTCCGCCCCCACCTTTGCCGTTGGCAAGGGTGGGGCGCTGCGGCGGGCTGATGGAAATCGCGCGGGAAAAACCCGCAAAGGATTTTCCTGCGCACACCCTCTTCCGTGCGAAATCTGAAACTCCCCCCTCCCCATTACCCCCCCCCTTGGGAAGCGGCGAAAGGCTTCGCGGATACGCTCCACTCCGGACGTCCTCCCTGTCTGTCTGCCTGTCGGGGAAATAGATCGCTCCCCGACAGAATTTCCTCTGGAAATCTTCTGGAATTTATGATATAGTCATCAGCAAGAATCAAGCATCCCCGGTCTCCCGATCAGAGATCTTCCACACTGCTAAAGACGGAAGGAGGACGCAAGCGGATGGAGGAGAGCTATGTACTGCATCTGCAAAATCAGTACCAGAAGTTCAGTGACTTTTATCTCTGCTACTGCGGCCATGCCCGCTGCGCGCCGCTGCACAGCTACGGTCCGGCGGTGCGCCCCAACTACCTGCTGCACTATATCCTGGAGGGCCGGGGAACCTACCGTGTGGAGGGCCGGGACTACTCCCTGGGCAAGGGGGAGGGCTTTTTAATCGAGCCCAACCAGCAGACCTTCTATCAGGCCAGCGAGGAGGACCCCTGGTCCTATCTCTGGATCGGCTTTGACGGCAGCCGCTGCGCCAACTGCCTGCGCTCCATCGGCCTGGGAGGCGGACATCTGACCTTTCGCTGTGAGGATGGCGGCGGGCTTTTGGAGCTGGTGGAGACCATGCTGACCCACAACAAGCCGGACAACGCAGGGGACTTCATGCTCCAGTCTCTGCTGTGCCAGTTCTTTGCCCGCCTCGCCAGGGACATCTCCGCGGACATGGAAAAGCACATGTCCAAGGCGGACCGGGAGAACCTGTACGTCCACCAGGCGCTGGAATACATCCGGAACAACTACTCCAACGGCATCACCGTGGGGGATGTCGCCAACTACGTGGTGCTGAACCGGAGCTATCTCTTCACCCTCTTCCAGCGGGTGCTGGGGGTCTCCCCTCAGGAGTACCTGAGCCAGTTCCGGCTGACCAGGGCCAAAGAGCAGCTGACCCTCACCAATTCCTCGGTGGCCAGTATCGCCCAGAGCTGCGGCTATCAGGACCCCCAGGTGTTTTCCAAGGCGTTTAAGCAGCTCTTCGGCACCACGCCGGTGAAGTACCGGAAGCTGGACCGGGAAAACGCCCGGCGCAGTTTGGAAAGCCACCTGGCCGGGACGGCGGAGTACACCGGGACCGGGCCGTGATCCCTCGCCTCAATAAAGCCAGGACCGCCCCGTTGGGGCGGTCCTGGCTTTTCTCACGCTTTCAGCACATAGACATGGGAGTCGAAGTCGCAGATCGGGCGCTCGTCCGGCTGGCGCTCACCGGCGCCGCTGTCCGTAACCAGCAATCCCACCCGCATCAGCTCGTCGCCGTAATGGCTCCGCTGGCCGTCCACTGTGTAGCAGAGGTCCGGGTCCAGCCCCCGGAGCATCAGCCTGCGGCAGGGGCCGTTGATCTCACTGAGAAGCCGGTACCATCCCACCAGGGCGGTCCGCCGGTCCGGGCTCACGGCCATCCAGGCGGTGAAGTTCCCCTCAAACGGGGAGCGGAGGCGGTAGAAGTCGCCGAACTGGATGATCTCCCGGTACTCCTTCATGAAGGCGACCTGCGCCCGCACCTCTTCCCGCTCCTCCGCCGTCAGGCGGTTCAGGTCCAGCTCGTAGCCGAAGGTGCCGAAGCACGCCACATTGGCCCGGGTGGCCAGGGGGGTGATCCGGTTTACCTGGTGGTTGGGCACCGCAGACACATGGGCGCCTATGGAGCTGATGGGATAGCAGTAGGACGTGCCGTACTGGATCTTCAGCCGCTCTATGGCGTCCGAGTCGTCGGAGACCCAGCCCTGGGGCGCGTAGTACAACATGCCCGGGTCAAACCGGCCGCCGCCGGAGGCGCAGGACTCAAACAGCACGTGGGGGAAATTGGCGGTCAGCCGCTCGTAGAGGCTGTACACCCCCAGGATGTAGCGGTGGAACAGCTCTCCCTGCCGGTCCGGGGGCAGCGCCGCGGAGAAGGGCTCGGAGATGCTGCGGTTCATGTCCCACTTGATGTAGGAGATGTCCGCCTCAGAGAGAAGCTTCGCCATCTGGCCGTAGACGCAGTCCACCACCTCGCTCCGGGAGAGGTCCAGCACGTACTGGTTCCGCCCGTGGGAGTCCCGGCGGCCCGGCGTGTGGATGATCCAGTCGGGGTGGGCGCGGTAGAGGTCGGAATCCTTGTTGACCATCTCCGGCTCGAACCAGAGGCCGAACTTCATGCCCAGGCCGTTGATCCGCCTTGCCAGGCTGGCGATGCCGTTGGGCAGGCGCTCCCTGCTGGGATACCAGTCCCCCAGCCCCGCCAAATCGCTGCAGCGGGCGCCGAACCAGCCGTCGTCCAGCACGAACAGCTCCACGCCGTCCCGGTGGGCGGCCTCGGCGATGGAGACCAGTTTATCCTCGGTGAAGTCGAAGTAGGTGGCCTCCCAGTTGTTGATCAGGATGGGCCGGGGCCGGTCCCGCCACTGTCCCCGGGCCAGACGGCTGCGGTAGAGCCGGTGGAAGGTCCGGCTCATGGCGTTCATGCCCTGGTCGGAGTAGACCATGACGGCCTCCGGCGTCTGGAAGGACTCGCCGGGGGACAGCTTCCAGTCAAAGCCGAAGGGGTTGATTCCCAGGGTGACCCGGGCGGTGTCCCAGGCGTCCACCTCCACCTGGGCGAGGAAATTGCCGGAATAAACCAGGGACAGGCCGATGACCTCGCCGGAGTCCTCGCCGGCTCCCGGACGGCGGAGCATGATAAAGGGGTTGTGATTGTGGGAGGAGTGGCCCCGGGCGGACTCCACCGACTGGATGCCCTGTTCCAGTCGGCGGACCTTCATCCATCGCTCCCGGGACCAGGCCCCGGAGAAGTGGACCATCTCATAGTCGCTGTCCGGCAGATCCAGGCACAGGCTCATGGCGTGGGTGAGGTGCAGGTCCTGTGAGCCCCCGTTCACCAGGCGGGCGGAGCGGGCCAGAACCGGGAGATCCGCGAAGAGGGTGTAGTTCAGGTCCAGCGTGACCCCCAGCAGTTCGTCCCGCAGGTGGACGGTCAAGGTCTCCGCCTCGCCGCCGGATTCGCAGTAAGTGGCCGGCAGGCCCTCCAGCGCGGGCTTGCCCGGGGTCACGCTGTGGGACTCGCAGACAAAATCCGTAATCCGGCTGCCGTCCGGCTGGATCAGCTGCACGGCGGGATGGCGGTAATCCGTGGAACCATAGGAGGGATACTCCTGCCGGCAGTGCTCCAGAGAGAAGAGCTTGTTGCCCTCAAAGACCCAGGAGCTCATGGGCCGGTGCTTCATCTCCAGAAGGTGGTCGAAGTTCTCCCGGTCCCGGATCGCCTGGCCGCAGTACAGCTGCCCCAGGGCCCCGTTGGGCAGCACTTTCATCAGGTAGCTGATTTTCCCGTTGGTCAGGTGGAAGGTTTTGGTGCTCTCGTGATAGGTGATGCTCATGAGGATCGCCTCCTTGGTATGTAGTGGGGATTACTTCCGGCCCTGGCCGGCGTGGAGGGCATTGACGTCATTGGTCAGCTGCCTCAGGCGCTCACCCTTCAGCTTATACTGCGTCTTGTAGATCAGGAAGCTGATGATGGCCAGGGCGATGGGGACGGCGAACATCAGGACGCGGATGCCCATGATGGTGCCGGCGGACTGGGCGCCGGGGGTCTCCGGGTTATAGCCGATGAGATCCAGGCCCACGCCGGTAAGGGTGGCGGCCACGGCGGAGGCGGCCTTCATCAGGAAGGTCTGGGCGGAGCAGGTGACGGACTCGTTGCGCTTGCCGAATTTAATCTCGCCGTAGTCGATGACGTCGGCAATGCAGCAGGTGGTGGTGCCCAGGGAGAGACCGGAACCAAAGAAGATGAACGCGCAGGAGGCCACGACCCCGACGGTGCTGGAGGGGGCCACGTAGCCCAGAATGAACAGCAGCGCCAGGCCGATCACCGGCAGGCCGCAGGCCACGAAATAGACCTTCTCCCGGTCCATGCTCTTGGCGATTTTGGGGAAGAGGAACAGCCCCACCATCTCCGCGATAATGGCGTAGCCAAAGATGGAGTACAGGTAGGCGTTGCCGCAGGCCTCCTTGAAGTAGTACACGGCGAAGGCCTTGAGAATCTGGGTGCAGAGGTTGAAGGTCAGCAGCAGGCCGATGAAAGCCACCAGCTGGTCGTTCTTGACAATGATGGCGAAGGCCTCCGCCAGGCTGGTCTTCTCGGTCTTGCCCTCCCCCACGGTGGGCTTCTCCTTCACCACGGCGCAGGTGATGCCGATGCAGACGATGAACAGCACCACGATGGCCACCGCCGTGTAGGTAAAGCCGGTGACGGAGATGTTCAGGATCTCGCCGCTTTCCTGGGTCTGCGTCACGCTGTGGTCGCCGGCCATCTCGTTGAAGTAGTTGATGATATTCAGGCCGAAGGTGCACACCAGGAAGCCGCCGATGGAGGCGAAGATACGGGGGATGACGGAGATGGACTCCCGCTCGTGGGGATCGTTGGACAGGTTGGGCAGCCAGGACCAGTAGGGAACGTCCATGATGGTGTAGGTCATGCCGTACAGAATGTACATAACGGATACGTAGACCATCAGCGTGCCCTTATCGGTGATGCCGCAGGTGGTAAACAGCAGAATGAAGAACACAGAGTTGATCAGGGTGCCGATGATCAGCCAGATGCGGAACTTGCCGTACTTGGTGTGGGTATTGTCCACGATCATGCCCATCATAGGGTCGTTTATGGCGTCCCAGATTCGGGCGGCGCCCAGCAGTACGCCGGCAAAGGCGGCGCTGAGTCCCAGCGTGTCCGTCATGTACAGCATCAAAAATGCGCCGACCAGATTACAGATGGCGTCCTTGCCGATGGCGCCGATGCCAAAGGCGTACTTTTGACTTGCCGGCAGCCGTTTTGCCTGTGTCGTTGGGGTTGTCATTGGGGTGTCCTCCTTCATTCTCAAGCATACTTTTTGAAATCGAGCGGAGCCCCGCCGCCTTTCTGTCTCCTATTGTAGCGTATCGCCTGTGGAAACGGGAGAGAAAAATGTTGTAAGAAACAGTGGATATGTTGCTCTTATCCAGGCCCTGACAAAACAGGGAGGCAAAATTTGTGCAGTCCGTCCAAACCTCGGCCCTGTATGCTGAAAAATTAATCCTTTTCTGCGGGGATTTCTCCGCTTCCCCAGCGCCGCCGCCGGGGAGAAAGGCGTTGAAATGTTGCCGTTCCACTCCTGCAAAACAGTGAAAATGTTAAATAAATTCTCTTTTCTCCCAGTTTAGGGCAAACACCTGCCCACTCAATCTGGATTCGTTATAATAAATGAAAATTTCACATTTTTTTATACATATCATACAAAAACGGCGGTCCGAACCCGGAAAGTTTGCCTAGTTTGGTTCTTGCGGCCTCAGCGGGAACCGGCTATACTGACACCAGTCTCCGGAGAACACGGCGCCCGGAGAAATCCCAAAAAATCAGATGCGGGGAGGTTGGAATCTCTTCCCGCGACAGTTGAACAGGAGGTTATTGCTATGTTTGAGAAATTTTTTGACGTGATCGGCGCGGTCTGCTTCGGCAGCCTGATGCTCACGACCAATATGAACAAGGCCAATGTGGAGGATGGCTTCGCCCAGGTGCGGGATCTCTCCAGCCGGCCGGATCACCTCTCCGCGTCCCAGAGCCGGAAGCGCCGCGCCGGAGCTCCTGCCGCCCATCACGCCTGACCGGCGCCCTCGCCGCTCCGGGTTCGGAAACGGAGCCCCGAAATTTTTTATGAGACGTGCGGTTTGACTCTGCTGGAAAAACCAAAGCGGCCCAAACGGCGGATCTTTTCCCTCCGCTTCCCCTCTGCGGTGCAGACGGAGCTGCCACGGGAATGCCTTCGCTCCCGCCGCGGCGCGCCGCTCCCAGCTCACGGCGAAGGAGGGGCGGAAGCATCGATTTTAACCGCTTATTCCACGAAGCGGGGGCGCTTTTGAACCTCTCTATCAAAACGAATCAGGCTTGCCTTTAGACACGGGATTTTTATAAGTCCTGTGTTTCTTCTTTTTTGTACCGCAGCTCTCGCCGGAGGTGATCCGGCAGATCCGGGAAAAGCTCTATCAGCCCGGCTTTCAGGATTTGACGGCGGTGGATTTCTTGGGTCTCGCCCAGAGCCGCAAGACCTATGACGAGTTTATGGAGAAGATGGGCCGCGTTCCCGAAAGCGCCCTGCGGTATGTTGGCTTGCCATCTGCGGCCCGAAGAAAAAGGTCAGTCAGCTGACGGGGAGCATGCCTCTGCTCAGATAGGCCGATTAAAATTCCGCCGGCAGCCGCCCCGGGGGGGGGGGGGGGGGGAGGGGGGGGGGGTATCACCGCCCGGGGCGGGATACTGTCTCTGGAAAGACCGCAAGAATTATGAAGAGCGGCCTTCACAGTTTTGGTACAATAGGCGGGAAAGGGGGGAGACCATGAAGGGCCATAAGGTTGAGAATATAGCGGCGGTGATTTCCTGCGTTGAGGCGCATCTCAATGAAAAATTGGATTTGGACACTGTCGCCAGCGCGGTCCGCTACTCCAAGTACCATCTGCACCGAATGTTCAAAGACACGGTTGGCATCACGCTCCACGACTACATCCACCGCAGGCAGCTGACCGAGGCGGCGAAGCTGCTGGTGTTTTCCGAAAAGCCGATTATTGAAATCGCGCTGGTCGCCGGCTATGAGAGCCAGCAGGCCTTTACGTCTGTCTTCAAATCCATGTATAAGCGAACGCCGCTGGAGTACCGGCAAAACGAGGTCTTTTACCCTCTGCAGCTGGAATTTGCATTGAACAAAAATCCAACTGCTCCTGATGCAATCATGCAGGAGATCACTTATGCTGTGCCGGCGGATATTCCAGACTGGATGAATTTTATCGCCCTGGTCATTGATGGCTTTCCCTGCCTTGACGAAAGCTCCCATCTGGAACAGGTCAAGCAGTATATCCAGCGGCGGCAGGCTTTGATTATGCGGGATGGCGCTACTATCATTGGGGCCGCCGCATTTTCCTATCAGACCGGGAGTATCGACTTTCTGGCGGTGCATCCGCAGTATCGGCATTATGGAGTGGCAAAGGCTTTTCTTGATTTTATGATGTGCAATCTATTTGTGGGCCGTGAAATCAGCATTACAACTTTCCGCGAGGGGGACAAGGCCGATACAGGTCAGCGAGAGGAATATAAGCGGCTGGGCTTTGCTGAGTCGGAGCTTCTCACGGAGTTTGGCTACCCCACCCAGCGGCTCATTTTACCACCAAAACAGGAGAAAGGCGACAATGGATGATAACATTTTAGACCAAAAATGGAGCGCAGGGTCACTCCTGCGCTTCGCATTTCCCACCATCGTTATGATGATTTTTATGGGACTATACACCATCGTGGACACGATCTTTGTGGCGCAGTTTGTGAATACGGACGCGCTTTCCTCTATCAATATTGTTTGTCCCATTATCAATATCACGGTGGGCTTGGGGACAATGATTGCAACAGGCGGGAATGCAATTGTCTCTCGAAAAATGGGGGCGGGTGAAAATCAGGTGGCAAAGGAAGATTTCACCTTGCTCATACTCACAGGCGCAGTAATCGGATTTCTCATTCTTTTAGGCGGAACAATCTGGATTGACAAAATTGTTTATGCTCTTGGGGCCAGTGACCTGCTGTTTCCCTATTGCAGGGACTATCTCATGGTGCTGTTTCTGTTCATTCCGGCCAATATCCTGCAAACACTGTTTTCAAACCTGTTTGTGACGGCGGGAAAACCGGGCCTCGGTTTTGGGCTGTCTGTTCTGGCTGGCGTGGCAAATATCATTTTGGATTACATTTTCATTGTCCCCTGCGGCCTGGGCATCCGGGGCGCTGCTTTGGGGACAGGCTTCGGCTATCTGATCCCTACGGTTGCCGGGCTGGTCTATTTTACGCGGAACAAAGGAACGCTGTCTTTCACAAAGCCGAAATTGAAATGGGCCGTGATTGGGGAAAGCTGTTTTAATGGCTCCTCCGAAATGGTGAGCCAACTGGCAACAGCCGTCACGACATTCCTGTTCAATCGCACCATGATGAACCTGCTGGGAGAAAATGGCGTTGCGGCGATTACCATTATTATCTACTCTCAATTCCTGCTGAACACACTGTATATCGGCTACTCTATGGGAATAGCACCCATTATCGGGTTTAACTACGGAAACAGAAATGCTGTCCGGCAGAGGCGGGTTTTCTCCATCAGTATGGGGTTTATCGGGTTGGCATCGGTACTGATCTTTGCGGTTTCCATGCTCGGCGGCTCTTACATTGTACGGCTGTTCGCGGATGAAACGTCGGAAGTCTATCGAATCGCGGCCAGTGGCTTTACGATTTTTTCATACAGCTTTCTATTCTGCGGCTTGAACAATTTTACTTCCGCGATGTTCACTGTATTGTCAAACGGAAAAGTATCTGCGGTTCTCTCTTTTTTGCGAACATTCGGCCTGCTGGCGGGCGGTATCCTGCTGCTGCCCCGCATCTGGGGAATAACGGGGGTGTGGCTGGCTGTACCAGCCGCGGAGGGGATTATGTTTGTTGTATCCGCGGCCTGTCTTTTCCACTATCGGAAACGGTATTGCTACTAGGCCTTGTTTGAAAAATGTCAAAACGCCGTTCTGGAGCATCTTTTTCCGCCGGGGCTGCGTTGATTTGACTTGAAATCCGTCAGGATTCCCGCGTCAAATCGCCTTGCCTGGCAAAAAAATCCGCCCCAATCCGGCATTCCGCCAATTTTCAAACAAGGCCTAAAGATCCATATAAAAAAGCATCTGCCCAGCGGCAGAAAGAAAAAACCGCCGGAGCAAAGCGGACTCTGTTCCGACATGGAGCAAACGCCCAGTCTCAACGCAGTCACTCTCAGATTTCGCAAGGAAAAGTGTGTGCGCGGGAAAACCCTTTGCGGGTTTTTCCCGCGCGATTTCCATCAGCCCGCCGCAGCGCCCCAATCCGCACCCCCCGTCCCCTTCGGACCCGAATCCAGCGAAGCGAATCGGGTCCGAAAGCGAAGAAATTCCCACCAGAGTGCAGTTTTCGGCAAAGCCGGAAACGGAACGGTGGTGGGAATTTCTGAGCTGGTACGGGCATGGGGACTCGAACCCCAACGCATCGCTGCACGAGAACCTAAATCTCGCATGTCTACCAATTTCATCATGCCCGCTTATCTGAGCGGCGGAGTATGCAGCCGCATTTTATGATCCTCAGCCTTCAGGCGGCGAGGGCGCCGGGGCACACCCCTTTCTTATATTATAATATTATACGCAGTAAGGTCCCCTCCCACATCCGCCCCGCCCCATCCCGGACGCCGTTTCGGCGGGGTTGCGCGGCGGGGACGCTTGTGCTATGATGGAGACAGCATGACATATTATACCACGGTCCTTCCGCCAAAACAACAGGAAAATCTCCAATCTCAAAGAAAAGAGGATTCCCGCCATGTCCACTCCCCGTGTCGCCGCCATTCATGATCTCTCCGGCTTTGGCCGCTGCTCCCTGACTGTGGCCCTTCCGATTCTCTCCGCCATGGGGGTGCAGTGCTGCCCTCTGCCCACCGCCTTCCTCTCCACCCACACCGGCGGCTTTGAGGGCTTTACCTTCCTGGACATGACGGACGAGATGCCTGAAGTCGCCCGCCACTGGGCGTCCCTGGGCCTGCGGTTCGACGCCGTGTACAGCGGTTTTCTGGGCAGCGCCCGGCAGATCGGCGTGGTGGAGGACTTAATCCGGGACTTCCGCGGAGACGGCGTGGTGGTGGTGGACCCGGTGATGGGGGACAGCGGCACGGTCTACCGGACCTACACGCCGGAGATGTGCGCCGGAATGGCCCGCCTTGCCCGGCGGGCGGACGTCATCACCCCCAATCTGACGGAGGCCGCCCTGCTGCTGGGTATGCCCTACGGGGAGCTTCCAACCGGGGAGGCGGGGCTCCGGTCCGTCGTGGAGCGGCTGAGCCTGGAGGGCCGGCGCTCCGTGGTGCTCACCGGGGCCGGCCTGGAGCCGGGCGCCACCGGAGCCATGTGCTTCGACGCCTCCACGGGACGGACGGAGGCTGTTCAAACCCGGCGGGTAGAGCAGGACTTCCACGGCACCGGCGACGTGTTCTCCAGCGTTCTCACCGGGGCGCTGGTGCGGGGGATGTCTCTGATGGAAGCCGCCGGAGAGGCGGCGGAGTTCGTCCGGGCGTGCGCGGAACGGACGGCGGCGGAAAACCTCCCCATGCGGGAGGGCGTGGACTTTGAGCCCCTGCTGGGCCTTTTGACAAGGCCGGCGTCCTCTTTTTCGGACCAACCGCCGCATTTCCAAAGAGACGCGGATTAGGCCTTGTTTGATAAGCGGCGGAAAAAGATCCGACGTTTGGACGTTTTGACATTTTTCAAGCAAGGCCTGAGATGCGGAACCGCCTGCCGGCGGCAGCCTGCATGAACGGCAAATGGATTGCTTGACCTTCCCGCCGGAATGAGGTAAAATAGATTTATGATCCCTCCGCCTTCCGGCGGGGGACAGGCCGCCGGTTCCGGCGGCTTTTGAGGAGGGATGACATGCCCGGCATTTCCGTAATCGTCCCCGTCTATCAGGCGGAGGGGTTTCTGCCCGCATGCGCGGAGAGCGTGATGAACCAGACCTTTTCTGACTGGGAGCTGCTGCTGGTGGACGACGGCTGCACCGACGGCTCCCCCGCCATCTGCGATGGTCTGGCCGCGGCGGACAGCCGGGTCCGGGCCCTCCATCAGCCAAAAAACGCCGGCGTCAGCGAGGCCAGAAACCGGGGACTCCGGGAGGCGCGGGGAGAGTATATCGCCTTTCTGGACGCCGACGACGCCTTCGAGCCCCAGACCCTGGAGATCCTGTGGAACCTGCGGGCCCAGACCGGGGCAGACTCCGCCGCCTGCGCCCACTGGAACGTGTACCCCGGCGGGGAGACCTCCGTGGAGCTGGTTTTGCCCGGGGGCGTCTATGACCACCAGGGCATTCTGGAGGGGATCGTCTACCCCCTGCTGGGGGACCGGCTGAGACAGCCCATCTTTAACGGCTTCATCTGGCGCTACCTATTTTCCGCCCGGATTCTCCGGGAGGCCGGAATCACCTTCGAGGGAGCCTATCTGGAGGACGAGGTCTTTTTGATGGAGTACTTCTGCAACACCCGGAAACTGGCGGTGACGGAGGAGCCCCTGTACCGCTACCGGCTGAATCCCGCCTCCGCCACCCACAGGTATATGGCGGATTTTTGCCAGGTGTTTGCCCGCTTTATGGAGCGCAAGGCGGCTCTGGCGGAGAAGTACGGCCTGGAGGCCGCCCGCCCCCAGTGGCGGGAGTGCTCCAACTGGGCGGGACTCCTGATCGCCGTGGGCAACGAGTACGCCGGGGGCAATCCCAAGACGTGGGCCCAGAAGCGGCGGACGGTGGAGGCGCTGTGCGCCCTGCCGGAGATGGCGGAGGCCGTCCGCGCCGTCAGCCCCGCGGGCATGAGCCGCAATAAGCAGCTGGTGGCAAAACTGATACAGGGCAGGCGCTTCACGCTGCTGACGTGGCTGTACCGCATAAAAAACCGGACCTGATTCCCAAGAAACGAGGATAGTTCTATGACCCTGATCCAGGAGAGTTGTGTATACCGGCTGTGTCTGGCCCTGGCGGCCGTCTACGAGGACAGCGGCCTCCACCGCCTGCTGGCGGCTCTGGGCCGCTGGAGCAACCGCCAGATCGACGAGAGCGCCGTTCTTCGTCCGCTGTGCCGGGAGGGCGCCGTGGCCCGGGCCTGGGAGGAAAGCCTCCTCTGCCGCCTGCTCACCCTCTTTGTCAATCTGCCCGGCCGGCTGCTGCGCAAACTGTACGAGGCGCTGCCCCTGACCTTTGAGGACAGCTTTTTTGCCCGTCTGGCTTTCTCCATGGGGCACGAGACCGCCGTGGCCCAGTCCTGGCTCATCATGCTGCTGTGGATCATCCCGTTCACCCACTGGAACAATGCGTACAGCCTTATGGGCTTTGTCCTGCTGCTGGCCCTCTTTTACGCCGGGTCCATGGGCCACGCGGACTTCCGGCTGGACATGGCCGCGGTGGGCTTTTACCCGGTGGTGCTGTTCGGCGCGGCGTTTTTGGGCGCCGCCTGCTCCTACGCGCCCTCACTGTCTCTGCGGTATCTGTTCTACCATGTCTCCGCAGCCCTCTGCGTGCTGGTGACGGTCAGCGCCGTCCGCCACACCGGGGACCTGAAGCGGCTGCTCTCCGGCGGGGCGGTGTGCGTGCTGGTGTCCTCCCTGTACGGCGTGTACCAGCGCATTCAGGGCGTGGAGGTCAACCGGTCCTACGTGGATTTGAAGGTCAACGCCGGGATGCCCGGCCGGGTGGAGTCCTTTTTCGACAACGCCAACACCTTCTGCGAGGTTTTGCTGCTGCTTCTGCCCCTGGTGGCCGCGTTGATCCTCTGCTCCAAACACCTGTACAGCAAACTTCTCGCCGGGGGCATTCTGGCTGTGGGCGTAGCCGCCGCCGGCATGACCTACTCCCGGGCCAGCTGGGTGGGCCTGGCCTGCGCCATGGCGGTGTTCGTGTTTTTGTGGCGGCCCAAGCTGATCCCTCTGTGCGCGGCGCTGTGCGTGCTGTGCATCCCCCTGCTGCCAACCACCATCTGGAATCGGATTTTGACCATTGGAAACCTGTCGGACTCCTCCACCCTCAACCGGATTCCCACGCTGCTGGCGGCTCTGGAGATGATCCGCAGCCGTCCCCTCCGGGGCATCGGCCTGGGGGCCATCGTGCCCAAGACCTACGCCGCGGATTGGAATCTGTACCACGCCAATTTCCCCTATGTCCACTCCCACAATTTTTACCTTGAAGTCTGGCTCCAGACAGGCCTGCTGGGTCTGGTGAGCTTTGTGGGGGCCATGCTGTGGAACATCAAGCGGGCGGCCCATACGGTCCGCCACTGCGAACCCTCCGCGGCCCGCACCATCACCTGCGCCGCGGCGGCGGCCCTGTGCGGAAGCATGGTCTGCGGCCTGGCGGATTATCTGTGGCACTATCCCCGGGTGATGGTTATATTCTGGTTTGTCTTCGCTGTGGCTCTGGCGGGGGTGAAGGTCTGCCGCCAAGAGGCGGCAGGAAAACAGGCTTGATCTTTTGGCAGAAACCATGTAGAATAGCGAGGCTGGGGCGTTTCGCCCCGGTCTCCGCTCTCTGACCGCAGGGGCGAACGCCAAAGCGTCAGGGTTGGCGCGGCTGGCGGCATGTCTGTATTGGGAGAATATCCCTTGGCCGCGGCTTGCCCGCGTCCATGCCCTCAGACAGGAAAAACTTGCTTTTTCATCTTTACCGTGTTATTATACAGAAAATTAAATGTCCGGGATTAGCGCAGTTGGTAGCGCGGGTGGTTTGGGACCATCAGGCCGGGAGTTCGAATCTCCCATCTCGGACCAGAAAAAGAGGTCAAAAAAGATTTTTGGTGAAAAAACCGAGAGATTTCAAGA
>CAJUDV010000048.1 GCA_910585385.1 uncultured Oscillibacter sp.
AAATTCGACTGGATGGCCCACGCGGACAAATTCCCCGGCCTCTGCACCCCGGACGAGAGCTACCACGGCATCACCTACGCCGAGAAGTTCGGCAGAGAGGGGGCCTTCATCACCAAGTGCACCGCCCAGCTCATGCGGGATCTGGGCTGCACCCCCTCTCCCCAGAGCGCCTTCTACCTGAACCTGGGGCTGGAGAGCCTCCACGTCCGCATGCAGAGACACTGTGAAAACGGCCAGGCCGTGGCGGAGTTCCTGGCGGCGCACCCGCAGGTGGCCAGTGTCAGCTACTGCGGTCTGCCCGGAGACAAGTACCACGCCCTGGCGGAGAAGTATCTGCCCAACGGCTCCTGCGGCGTGGTGTCCTTTGAGCTGAAGGGCGGGCGGGAGGCCGCCGCCGTCTTTATGAGCCATTTGAAGCTGGCGGCCATCGAGACCCATGTGGCGGACGCCCGCACCTGTTGTCTCAACCCCGCCACCTCCACCCACCGGCAGATGACGGATGAGCAGCTCTCCGCCGCCGGGGTCCCCGCGGGGCTCATCCGCATCTCCTGTGGGCTGGAGAGCAAAGAGGATCTCATCGACGACATCAAACAGGCACTGGAGGCTGTTGACTGATGCCCATTAAAATTCCAAACCAGCTCCCCGCCACCAAAACGCTGACGGAGGAGAATATCTTCGTCATGACGGAGACCCGGGCCATCACCCAGGATATTCGGCCCCTGCAAATTCTGCTGCTGAATCTCATGCCCGCCAAGGCGGACACGGAGACCCAGCTGGCCCGGGTGCTGGGCAACACCCCCCTCCAGATCGAACTGGAACTCATCTCCCCGGCGGGGCACATCTCCCGGAACACCTCCCAGGAGCACATGCTGTCCTTCTACAAGACCTTTGACGAGGTGAAGAGCCGGACCTTTGACGGCCTGGTCATCACCGGCGCGCCGGTGGAGCACCTGCCCTTTGAGGAGGTGGACTACTGGCCGGAGCTGTGCGGGATCATGGAGTGGAGCAAGAGCCACGTCCACTCCACCCTCCACATCTGCTGGGGCGCCCAGGCGGGGCTCTATTACCACTACGGCGTCCCCAAGCGGCAGCTGGACCGCAAGCTCTTCGGCGTCTTCCGGCACACCCTGGAGGACCCAAATTTCATCCTCTTCCGGGGCTTTGACGACACCTTCTGGGTCCCCCACTCCCGGAACACCACCGTGGACCGGGAGGACATCCAGGCGGTGCCCGAGCTGAAAATCCTCTCCAGCTCCCCGGAGGCGGGGGTCTACGCCGTCAAGACCGCCCAGGGGCGGCAGGTGTTCCTCATGGGCCACGCGGAGTACGACCGGGACACCCTGAAAAAAGAGTACCTGCGGGACGTGGCCGCCGGGGTGGACATCCAGCTCCCCCGGCACTATTTCCCGCAGGACGATCCCGCCCGGGAGCCCCTGGTCCGCTGGCGCTCCTGCGCCCACCTGCTGTACGGCAACTGGCTGAACTACTGCGTCTACCAGACCACGCCCTACGACATCGGCGGTATCCGGCAGGGAGTCCGCACAGATGACTGACACGCTTTTTCTCTGGAAAGATCCAATGATTTTCAGTCCGCCGGCTCTTCTCATGCGTTGTCTCTTTGCCCGCGGAAATTAAAGATAAACCCCTCCCCGGAGAGACGTTCTCCGGGGAGGGGTTCCTTATCATTGCCGCCAATCCGGCTCCACCGGCGGCGTCAAGTCCTCCGCCGCGCGGAGGCGGGGGCGGGGACCGGCGCGGCTTTAGGCCTTGTTTGAAAAATGGCAAAACGCCGTCTCGAGGCATCTTTTTCCACCAGGACTGCGTTGATTTGACTTGAAATCCGTCAGGATTCCCGCGTCAAATCGCCTTGCCTGGCAAAAAATCTGCCCCAATCCCGCATTTCGCCAATTTCAAACAAGGCCTAGTCCCCGTGCCCGATCTGGGCCTCCACCCGCCGCATGGTGCGCCGCAGGAAGATGACGCTCAAAATCAGGGAGACCACCTCCGAGATGGGGAAGCAGAACCACACCAGGTCCAGCACCCCTGTCTGGGCAAGAAGCCACGCCGCAGGCAGCAGGGCCACCAGCTGGCGGCACACGGAGCAGATCAGCGTGTATACGGGGTTGCCGATGGCCTGACAGACGGACCCGGCGATGATGTCAAACCCCGCCAGCAGGAAGGAGTAGCTGATGACCCGCAGGGCCACGGTGCCGATGGAGAGCATCTCCTCAGAGGGGCTGAAAAAGCCCAGCAGGGTTTCGGGGATCAGGTTAAAGGCGGCGCAGCCCACGCACATAATCACCGTGGCCGTGGCGGCGGTGAGCTGGAAGGTCCTCCGCACCCGGTCCAGCCGGGCGGCGCCGTAGTTGTAGGAGATAATGGGCACCATGCCGTTGTTCAGTCCGAACACGGGCATGAAGATGAAGCTCTGGAGCTTGAAATACGCCCCGAAGACGGCGGTGGCGGTGTCCGTGAAGCCGATGAGGATCTTGTTCATGCCGAAGGTCATGATGGACCCGATGGACTGCATGACAATGGAGGGCAGGCCCACCCGGTAGATCTCCCGGACAATGGCCCGGTCCGGGCGGATGTCCCTGAGGCGGATGTGGATCTCCGGGTTGTGCCGCAGGTTGATGGCAAGGCCGATGCAGGCGGCTACCAGCTGTCCCAGCACCGTGGCGGCGGCGGCGCCGGCTACCTCCATCCGGGGGAAGCCGAAGAGGCCGAAGATCAAAATGGGGTCCATGATGATGTTGATCACCGCGCCGATGAGCTGGGTGATCATGGAGTACACCGTCCGCCCTGTGGACTGGAGCAGCCGCTCAAAACAGAACTGGCTGAAAATGCCGATGGAGAGCCCCAGGCAGATGCGGGCGTAGTCCGTGCCGTAGTCCACAATGGGGGCGATGTCCGTCTGGGCCAGGAAGAAGGGCCTGGCCAGCAAAAAACCGCAGACACCAAAGATGACGGCGCTGAGGAGAAAGACGAAGATGCCGGTATTGGCGGCCCGGTCGGCCTGGTCCTGGTCCTTCTCTCCCAGGGAGCGGGAGAGGAGGGCGTTCATGCCCACGCCGGTGCCGCCGCCCACGGCGATCATCAGGTTTTGCAGGGGGAAGGCCAGGGAGACGGCGTTCAGGGCGTCCTGGCTGATTCTCGCCACAAAGATGCTGTCCACGATGTTGTAGAGGGCCTGGACCAGCATGGAGATCATCATGGGCACCGCCATGCCGGCCAGCAGCGGGCCAATGGGCATAACGCCCATCTTGTTTTCCTGGGCTGATTGCTGAGAGTTATTTTTCATTTGCATATTCCTTTCTGTATAGGAGAGGCCCTCAAAACAAAGCCCCGAAAGGGGCCTTGTGGGGGATTTTATTGGAGGTCGGGTGGTGATTGGGGATGGCCTGATCAGGGGATCAGGCCCCACAGACAAGTGCAAGCTTCTTTGCAAGTGCAAGCTTCTTTGGGAGGCCGGTTCCACAAAACCCTCCTCCCAAAGGTTCACTGCCAGGGAGAGCTTTACAAGGTGGGACGCCCGGCCGGAGGAGGGTGTACTGATCTGTGGGGCCGACACCCCTGTGCCGGCCATTCCCCCTCAAGCTCCAAGGCTCATTTTTTCAGCTCCCCGGTGGCCAGCTGGGTGAGATAGGCGTTGAGGAAGCCGTCCAGATCCCCGTCCATCACGGCGTCAATGCCGCCGGTCTCGTAGCCCGTCCGGGTGTCCTTCACCATCTGGTAGGGCATGAACACATAGGAGCGGATCTGGCTGCCCCACTCGATCTTCATCTGCACGCCCTTGATGTCGCTGATCTTCTCCGCGTGCTGCTGGGCTTTCAGCTCCAGGAGCTTGGCCCGGAGCATCTTCATGCAGTTGTCCTTGTTCTGGAACTGGCTCCGCTCCTGCTGGCTGGCCACCACGATGCCCGTGGGCTTGTGGATCAGCCGCACGGCGGAGGAGGTCTTGTTGACGTGCTGGCCGCCGGCGCCGCTGGCCCGGTAGACCTGCATCTCGATGTCCTCCTCCCGGATCTCAATGGTCTCGTCGTTCTCGATCTCCGGCATGACCTCCACGGCGGCGAAGGAGGTCTGGCGGCGGGCGTTGGCGTCAAAGGGGGAGACCCGCACCAGGCGGTGAACGCCGTTCTCGCTCTTCAAAAGGCCGTAGGCGTTTTCTCCCTCAATGGAGATGGCGGCGGATTTGATGCCTGCTTCGTCCCCGTCCTCGTAATCCAGGATCTTGTAGGTGAAGCCGTGGCGCTCCACCCAGCGGGTGTACATGCGGTAGAGCATCTGGGCCCAGTCCTGGGCCTCGGTGCCGCCAGCTCCGGCGTGGAACTGCAAGATGGCGTTGGAGCCGTCGTACTCCCCGGAGAGGAGCGTGGTCATGCGGGTCTCCTCCACCTGGCTCTCAAGAAGCGCACACTCCTCTTTCAGCTCCTCCAGGATCTCTTCGTCCTCGGCCTCCTGGCCCATCTCGCACAGGGCGGTCAGATCCTCCCAGGCGGTGAGGAGCTTCTCGTGCTTTGTCACCTTGTTTTGAAGCTGCTTGAGGCGCTGCTGCACCTTCTGGGAGCGCTGGAGATCGTTCCAAAAGCCGTCCTGGGCGGTCTCATCCTCCAGCCGCGCGGCCTCCTGGCGGGCGCTCTCAATATCCAGAGCGGCGGAGAGCTTGTCCAGCTCCGGCCGCAGCTCCCGGAGCTTCTGCTTGTAAGCGTCGTACTCAATCAAAGCCATGGCGTTTCTCCGTTCTTTCCGTTTTCTTTAGCCATAGTATTATATAGGAGGAAATTTTATTTGTAAAGGGAAACCTTGGCGGCGGGGGAGGTTTTTTCCGCCCCGCCGGGCGGGGGGAGGATTCAGCCATGAGGATGGCTGGGCAGATTGCACCCCCCATTTTCTCTTTTCGGTTGCGCCGAAAAGAGAAAACGGGCCGTGCACGGTCCAAAAGAGAAAAGGCGCTTTTGGCACTTGCGGGAGCATTACGCTTCGATAGAAGGGGGCTCAGCAGACCTGCTGCGCTGACGCATGGACTTCCTTTTCTTCCCGCGCTTCGCGCCTGGCCGGTTCTGTGGGGCCTGCACCCCTGTGCAGACCATTCCCCGGAAACATTTACCGCCCCCCTGCCCGGACAGGACGGGAACCCCTGGGAACTGCCGGTTTTCACCAAAATGTTACTGTTCTGATACAAAAATGTTTCCGCCTGTTCACAATTTGTTCATGAATTTCGGGGTGGTTTCAGGTACTTTATAGAAAGGTATATTATGTAACCTGAAAGCACCTGCGATCCGACATTTTATGGAGGGATTCTTTATGAACGGATTATGGAAAAAACGTGTGCCGGCGTTCCTTCTGACGCTGGTGATGATCGTCAGCTTAATGCCCGCGGCGCTGGCGGACGAAACGACGTGTCCAAATGCTACTGACGGTGTTCATACCTGGGGGCCCTGTTCGTCTGAAGGCGCAGGCGGCCATAAACAAGTCTGCTCTGCATGTAATGCAGAGATAAGCAGTAGTCATTCATATGGCGATGCTGTGACAGAGGATGCTACTTGTACAAAGGATGGCTCTGTCAAAAAGACTTGCACCAGCTGTTCCTATGTGGATACTCAGACGATTAAGGCCAATGGACATGCGTTTGGGAACTGGCAGATCAAAACAGAATCAACCGCTTGTAATGTCACTGGAACACGAGAGCAAGAGTGCAGCGTTTGCCATGAAATAAAAGAGGAAAACTATACGCTTCCCCACTCAAAAAACAATGGCGTTGAGAGTCCTGCCGCGACATGCCTAACGGCAGGAAGCAGAGTGTTTTCCTGCTCTGTATGCGGAATTGAGATGGACAGGGAGCCGATCGCCGCTTTGGGTCACACGGATACAAATAACGATGGCATATGTGACCGCCCCCTATGCGGCGTTACGCTTTCCCACACGCACACCCCCGGTCCCTGGCAGAAAAATGCTACTATGCACTGGCGTGTATGTACCACAACCACCTGTCAGGCAAAACTGGATGAATCCGCCCATAACTACAATCTGAGTAACAACACCACCTGCGTCTGCGGCGTTTTGAAGCCCCTCAACACCGTTGTGGTCCGGTTCCTGAACGGCGGCACGGTGGTCAGCACGCAGAATGTGGAGGTGAACAAGGCTCCCACCGTTCCCGCCAATCCCGCCAAGGGCGCCGGCTACGTCTTCAAGGGCTGGGTCGCCTACAACCCCGGAAACGCCCTCTGGACCACCGCCACCGCCGTGGCCACTCCGGGGACCACGCCTGTTGCCAAGGCGACGGATTACTACGCCATTTACAGCGTGTCCGGCAGCGCCATCAGTTCCACGATTGAGGCCACCACCAACATCGGCGGCCTCATCTGGAACCAGATCAACAGCCGCTGCACCGGCTCTTACGGCATGACCCCCACCTATGTGCGCTTCACCCTGCCCAGCAGCGCCTACGGCACGCTGTACGCCGACAGCGCCCAGAACCGCGCCGTGGTGGCCAATCAGGACTATCAGTACGCCACTGTGCTCTCCATAACGTTCAAGGCCGGCACCTCCAGCGGGTACTCCCTGGGCTATACCGCCTATGACGCCACAAAGAGCAACTCCGTCACCGGCACCATCGTCATCGGCGGCGCCACATCCTCCAATAAGATCGAGTACAGCGTGGCGGCGGGCCGGTCCAAGAGCTTCAGCGCCACCGATTTCCGCAACGCCTACCGGGCTGTGGCGGGAAGCGGCGCCAACCTGTACTATGTGGTGTTCTCCGCCCCCAGCAACTACAGCGACTTCGGCGCGGTGACCAACGGCACCCGCACCTTCACCCAGCGCAACCTCTCCGACGACCAGTTCTATTACAGCAACTCCAAGGACGGGGATTACCCCCTGGACTCCACCGCCTTTAAGGCCGACAGCAACGCCAAGAGCGGTAAGCTGACCCTCTCCTTCGTGGCCTACGGCAGCGGAAACAACGTCTCCGGCACGGTGGAGATCACCATCACCGGCACCGCCAAGGGCGACGTGACCTACAACGTCCTGCCCGGCCGCCAGGAGACCTTTGACGCGGAGGACTTCAACGACGCCTTCCACAAGGTTTTCGGCAGCACCCGCACCGACATCACCCACGTGGTCTTCTACGCTCCCACCGGCTACGACAACTTCCGGGGCCAGCTCCAGGTGGGCAGCAAGGCCTTTACCCAGAGCGGTTTGAACAATGTGGCCTTCTACTATGACCGCTCCAGATACGGCGACTACGACCTGGACCTGCTGGCCTTCAAGGCGGACAGCAACGCCAAGGAGGGCGACAGCATCTCCATTCCCTTCCGGGCCTACTACGACACCGGCAGCAGCGACTATGAGAACTGCACCTTGGTGATCAACATCGGCGACGGCGTGGCCGGCAGCGGCGACATCAACTATGACGTGGCCCCCGGCAAGAGTGTGGAGTTCAGGTCCAAGGACTTCCGCAACTACTACGACGACAACGCCTCCGGAACCTTTGACTATGTGGAGTTCGAGCAGCCCGACGCCGATGCCTTCTCCCAGGGTACGCTGTACCACAACTACGGCACCTCCTCCTCCAAGTCCTTTACCCGCACCAACCTGGACGATTTCAAGTTCTATTACAGCCCCGGCAGCAAGGACTACGGCGTGGGGAATCTGGCCTTTGTGGCCAACAACGGCTTCAAGAAAACAATCACCCTGGACTTCACCGCTTACGGCACCAACGGCCGCTCCGTCAGCGGCACGGTGTCCGTCCGCTCCACGGAGAGCGATGATGACGGCGACGTCACCTACACTGTTATTCCCGGCAAGTCCGTGGATCTCAAGCGCACCGACTTCAACACGTATTTCCGCAAGAAGTACAACAGCACTGTCAGCTATGTGACCTTTGAGCGTCCCAGCTCCACCACCTTCAACAACGGCACGCTGTACTGCGACTACGGCACCAACGACCAGACCTCTTTCAGCCGCAGCGACCTGGCCGGCACCCGGTTCTTCTACAACAAGAACGACATGGGCAAGAAGGACTACTATCTGGACGAGCTGACCTTTGTGGCGAACTCCACGTTCAAGGACACCATCACCCTGAACTTCACCGCCTACGGTGAGCGGGACGACGAGTATATGGAGGGCACCCTGGTTATCAAGGCCGACGGCGCCGCCGCCATTACCTCCAGCTATACCGGCAGCATCCGCTACTCCACCACCACCGGCACCAATGTCCAGATCAACGCCAACGACATCGCCCGGTACTTTAAGCGCTCCTATCCCACGTACACGCTGCAGTATGTGACCCTGAGCGGCGTTCCCGCCACCGGCAGCCTCTACTACAACTACTACAACGCCAGCAGCTACGGCGTCACCAGCCGCGCTCAGATCACCTCCGCCAACTTCGCCGGCCAGAGCTTCTATCTCAGCCCCACCGCTACCAGCCAGTACTCCCTGATGGAGCTGACCTACGTGCCCAGCGGCACCCGCTACTGCGCCAGCATCCCCTTCATCGCCTACGGCACCGGCGGCGTCAGCGTCAGCGGCAATATCCTCATCAGCGTCAGCAACTCCCCGGTGTCTGAGGTCTACGGCGTCACGCCCCGGAACACGGCGGTGAACTTCCCCGTCTCCTCCATTTACAGCGCGGTTCTCACGGCCACCGGCTCCGCCCTCAGCGGCATCCAGCTGCTGGAGCTGCCCGCCGCCACCGCCGGCGCCGTGTATCTGGACACCGTCCGGGCGGACACCCGCACCATGTACACCTATGCCGCCGGCGCCAACCAGATGAGTTCTCTGCGCTTTGTGCCCACCGCCAGCTACACCGGCTCTGTGGAGATCCCCTATGTGGCCCTGGACGCCAACGGAAACGCCCTGGCCTCCGGAACCTTCTCCCTGGGCGTGCTGAACAACCGCAAGAGCCTCAATGATGTCAACGCCGCAACGTGGTGCTACAAGTACGTGATGGAGCTCACCGACCAGAACGTCATCTCCGGCTACTCGGACGGCAGCTTTAAGCCCAACAGCACCGTGACCTACGGCGCGGCGCTGAAACTCATCATGCTGGCCGCGGGCTATCCCGAGCAGGCCCCCACCGGCAAGAACGTGTTCAGCGGCTACCTTGCCAAGGCCCAGGCCGACGGCATCGTCACCCGCAGCAACGTGAGTCTCACCGCCCCCATCACCCGTCTCCAGGTGGCCCAGATTGCCGCCGGGGCCCTGAAGCTCAGCACCAGCGGCCTGTCCAGCGTGAAGCCCTTTACGGACACGGCCGACGTGTACGTCCAGGCGCTGAACGCCGCGGGCATTGTGGAGGGGTACTTCAACAACGGCACCAGCACCTTCAAGCCCAACAACACCCTGACCCGCGGTCAGATGTCCGCCATCGTGTGGCGCATGAACGAGTACCGCAAGTAAGCAGACAGCAAAAGAGCGGGACGGCTTGCCGTCCCGCTCTTCCCTGTTATTGTCTCCGGCGGCGCTCCTCCAGCAGCCACCGGCGAAGTTCCAATGCCCAGGCGCAGCCGGGGTCCGCCTGGAGGACGTACCCCACCCGGCCCAGCAGCTGATTCAGGCAGGCCTCCGGGGGCATGCCGCTGCCGGTTTGCGCCAAGTGCCCCTCCACGCCGAATCTGCGGCAGTAATACGCCGCCTGCCGCAGGGCCCGCCGCTCCTCCCGGGGGACGCTGACCCTCTCGTTTACCACCAGGCCCGTCACCGTCTGCCGCTGTCCGGCGGAGCGGAGGCGGGTCTTTTGATCATTGAGGAAAAAGCCCAGGCTCCGCAGCTCCGCCTCCGCCACGGCCCGCACGCCTGAGAGGTCCCCACCGGAAAAGGTCAGATCGTCACAGTAGCGGGTGTAGACGACGTCCCGCCTCCGGCACCAGGCGTTAAGCCGCCTGTCAAAGTCCCGCAGCAGGATGTTGACGATGGCGGGAGACGTGGGCGCGCCCTGGGGCAGGGAGTCCCGGTAGTAGCACAGCATGGTCAGGAGCACCCGCAGGGGCTCGGAGAAGGTCTGCGGGGGAAAGACGGCGTCCTTCACGGCGGAGTAGCGGACGCTGTCAAAAAAATGGCGGATGTCCAGCCGCAGTACCTGCGGCCGTCCCACGTGCCGGGCCGCGTTGCGAATGGCGCCGCCGCCGTAGCGGTAGGCCATGGCGCAGGGGGAGACGGGCATATGGACCAGGAGATTGTTCAAAATGGCCCGCTGAACCCGCTTCAGGGCCTCGTCCGGCACCGTGAGGCGGCGGACGCCGCCATCCGCCTTCGGGATCTCCACCGTGTGGTAGTGGGCGGGCAGAGTGTTGCTGAGGGCGTAGAGAGTCCGGACCTCCACCCCCAGGTCTCTGGCCAGGGAGGCGGCCTCCCGGTACACAATCATATGCGGAGGCCCCCTCTCCCGGCGTTTCGGAACAAAACCATCTGCATGGCGGGCCGCGGAGCGGTAGCGATAGCACGGTGGAGCCGTGCGGTTCTACCGCGGAGCACCGCGGCTGAGCGGAGCGAATACGGTGGGTGCGGGAAAACCGGACGGCGACACGCCGCCGGCGCCAATCGAAATTGGACGATTCCTTTTGTTCCGTGGAATTATGATACCCTGTTTCCCTCAAAAAGGCAAGGCCGGTGAAAAAAGTTCAAAACGGCCTGTAACGAATTTCCCGGAAATCCGATATATACCCGGAGAGGAGGCGGGAACATGGAGGAGCTCTACCGGCAGTACGTTCAGATTGTCTACCGCTTCCTGGTCTCCGCCTGCCGTGATCCCGGGCTGGCGGAGGACCTGACCCAGGAGACCTTTCTCCGGGCCTGGGAGTCCCTGGAGCGGTTTGACCACAGCTGCCGGATCTCCACCTGGCTGTGCCAGATCGCAAAGCACGTCCTGTACCAGCACTGGGAGAAGTACGGCCGGGAGCGCCCGGCGGAGCCGGATCTCCAGATCCCCGCCCCGGAGGACACGGAATCCCAGGCCCTGCGCCGCGTTGAGCTGGCGGAGGTGCTGGAGGCCTTTTGGGCCCTGGGGCCGGATATGCGGCAGGTGGTGTCTCTGCGGGCCATGGAGGGCCTGGCGTACAAGGAGATCGGCAGGATTATGGGAAAGAGCGAGAACTGGGCCCGGGTGACCTACTTCCGGGCCAAGGAGATTTTGGCGAGGGAGGCCCATCATGAGGATTTCTGACTGCGATGTCATCTACGACCTGCTGCCGTCCTACATCGACGGCATCTGCACCGAGGCCACCCGGCGCTGTGTGGAGGACCACCTGGCGGGCTGTCCCGCCTGCGAAGCGCGGGCCAAACGGCTGCGGGAGACCGCCCTGTCCGGGGAGAGCCTGGAGCGCATTGCCCTGGACGCGGCGAAGAAGATCAAGCGGCGGGCCGTCTGGCAGACCACCGTCCGTCTGGCGCTGCTGCTGCCCTTCGCCGCCTTCGCCAGCCTGGGGCTGAACCTGGTTCTCCGGGGCCGGGATGTGATCTTCACGGGACAGTATCTGCCAAAGCACGGCTTCGGCCTCCTGGCAGTCTGTCTGCTGATCTGCGCGGTCTCTTCCCGGGGCCGGGAATCCGGCCTCCAAAAGGCAGACCGATGGGCGCTGGTCCTGTCTCTGGCCGGTATGGCCGCCAGCTTTGGAGTGATGCTCTACAGCTATTTCACCGTTTTAGGCAAGCTATGGAACAATGAGCCGTTTTCATTTTTCTTTGGCCTGATCGGCCCCGCCTATGCCGGCCTGACGATGCGGATACTGTACGGAGGGCTGTTTTTCCTCCAGGCCGCCGTCTTTTTCTGGGGGCTGGCGCGGCTGCGAAAGCGGGACGTCCACACCGTGCCCATCCTGCAGGCCGCCATGACGGGCATGATGCTCCCCATGTGTTATCTCATGACACTGTGCAGTATGAATCTGGACTTTGGAGCGGGGCCCGCGGCTATCCTGCATGTCCAGCTCCGGGACACTGGAACCGCTCTCCTCATCGGGGCCGGCGGCATCGCCGTGGGATGCCTGGCCTCAAAATGGCGGAAGCGGAACAAGAAAGACTTGCCATTTGGAAAAGACCTGCTATAATGGGAGTATGATCGAATACAGTCTGCGCTGACAGGAGTGGATGATATGATCGGCGGAATTTCCAACCTCAGTTTCTACTACAATCCCTATCAGAACAGCGGCGCCCACGGCGCCCCCAGGCCCGCGGAGCAGGCCCGGAACACCGGGAAGAGCGGCGGCGTCTGGACGACCCGGAAGGCCGCCTCCCCGGAGACCCCGGTGCAGCCCGTGCGCCCCGCCCCCGCCATCAGCCCCAACGAGGCCGGTTCCGCCCGGCTGGGCCTGCCGGTGATCCGCCAGGGGGCGGACCCGGTGGAGATGGCCGTGCGGATGCGCATTCAGTACGGCGAGCCTCAGCCGGAGGGCGTCCAGGGGGCGGCGGCGTCTCAGAGCGGCCAGCCGGCCCTGGGGGCGGAGAGCGTCCAGAAGGCCCTGGAAGAGGGCGAGTGCCAGACCTGCCAGGAGCGAAAGTACCAGGACGGCTCCGACGACCCCGGCGTCTCCTTCAAGACCCCCACCAACGTCGACCCGGATATGGCCGCCTCGGCGGTCCGGGGCCACGAGATGGAGCATGTGGTCCGGGAGCAGGCCAAGGCCCAGCGGGAGGACCGGAAGGTAGTCAGTCAGAGCGTGACCTACCGTACCGCCATCTGTCCGGAGTGCGGCAAATCCTATGTCTCCGGCGGCACCACCCGCACAGTCACCGCCGCCAAGGCCCAGCCCCAGGCGGAGGAGCCCCAGAATCCTCAGAACCAGGCGCCCCGCACGCCGTTCTCCGCCGTGGCGTGAGAAAACAGAGGAAGAGCAAAGAGGAGAGACGGTTTCGTCTCTCCTCTTTTGACAGCACCGGAGGGCCGGCAGACGCCGGCGCTCCGGTGCTTATCTGTGAAAAGGTCCTCCGCGGGAGCTCGCCGCCCATAGGCGGCAAAGAACTGCCGGACCGTATTCAACGGTTGTGGATACAGGTTCTTAGAGCCTGGTCACCACGGGGATGACCATGGGACTGCGCTTGGTGTTCTTAAAAAGGTAGCTGCTGACGGCGGCCTTTACCGCGCCCTTTAGCTCTCCGTCGTCCCGGCCCCGGCGGCGGGTGACGCCCTCCGCCGCGTCCAGGGCCACGCCCTGGAGGTCCTTCATCAGATCTCCGGACTCCTTTACATAGATGAAGCCCCGGGTGATGATCTCCGGCGGGCTCAGCAGCGCGCCGTTGTGGGAGGATACGGGCATCACCACCACCACCATGCCGTCCTCGGCAAGGCGCTTGCGGTCCCGCATGACCACGGCCCCCACGTCGCCCACGCCGGAGCCGTCCACGTACACCTCTCCCGCGGGAACGGTGCCGCCGATCTTCAGCGTCTTAGCGGTGAGCTCAATGACGGAGCCGTTCTCCGCAATGGCGATGTGATTGCGGTCCACCCCCATCTGCTGGGCCAGCTGGCTGTGGATCTGGAGCATCCGCTGTTCACCGTGAAGGGGGACGAAGAAACGGGGCTTTGTCAGGGCGTGGATGATCTTCAGCTCCTCCTGGCAGGCGTGGCCGGAGACGTGGAGCATGTCGGCCTTGTTGTAGACCACATGGACGCCCTTGCGGAACAGCTCGTTGATAACCCGGCTCACCGTCACCTCGTTGCCGGGGATGGCGGAGGCGGAGATGATGACCTTGTCGCCGGGGCCCACCTCCACCTGCTTGTGCTGGGAGAAGGCCATGCGGTACAGGGCGCTCATCTCCTCCCCCTGGGAGCCGGTGGTGACGATGACCTGCTTGTTTTTGGGCAGGCCCTTGAGCTTGTTGATGTCCATGAGGGTGTTCTTGGGCACCTTCATATAGCCCAGAGAGGTGGAGACCTTCATGATGTTCTCCATAGACCGCCCGGTGACGGCCACCTTCCGGCCAAAGGCCGCCGCGGCGTCCAGCACCTGCTGGATGCGGTGGACGTTGGAGGCGAAGGTGGTGACGATGATCCGCTC
>CAJUDV010000049.1 GCA_910585385.1 uncultured Oscillibacter sp.
GTCAAAAACCCTGTATTCATGCGGGTTTGCGCCGTTTTGACGGTCATTCCCACTCAATCGTCCCGATGGGCTTTGGCGTCAGGTCGTAGAGCACCCGGCAGACGCCCGGCACCTCCGCCAGAACGCGGCTGGTGACGGTTTCCAGCACCGCCCAGGGGAGCTGGGGCACTGTGGCGGTCATGGCGTCCACGGTGTTGACGGCCCGGATGATCACCGGCCAGTCAAAGGCCCGCCTGCCGTCCCGCACGCCGGTGGAGCGGAAATCCGGCACTACGGTGAAGAACTGCCACACCTTGTCCGCCAGGCCCGCCTTGGCGAACTCCTCCCGGAGGATGGCGTCGGACTCCCTCAGGGCCGCCAGGCGGTCCCGGGTGATGGCCCCCAGGCACCGCACTCCCAGGCCGGGGCCGGGGAAGGGCTGGCGCTCCACCATGGACACCGGCAGGCCCAGAGCCTTGCCCACCACCCGGACCTCGTCCTTAAAGAGGAGCTTCACCGGCTCCACCAGCTCAAATTGCATGTCCTCCGGCAGGCCGCCCACGTTGTGATGGGCCTTCACGCCGTCGCTTTCCAGAATGTCGGGGTAGATGGTTCCCTGGGCCAGGAAGGTGATGCCCTCCAGTTTCCCGGCCTCCTCGTCGAAGACCTTGATGAACTCGCCGCCGATGATCTTCCGCTTCCGCTCCGGCTCCTCCACCCCGGCCAGCAGGTCCAAAAAGCGGTCCGTGGCGTCTACGTAGATCAGATTGGCGTCCAGCTGATTCCGGAACACCTCAATGACCTGCTCGCTCTCGCCCTTGCGCATGAGGCCGTGGTTTACGTGGACGCACACCAGCTGCTTGCCAATGGCCTTGATCAGCAGGGCGGCCACCACGGAGGAGTCCACGCCGCCGCTGAGGGCCAGCAGCACCTTCTTCTCCCCCACCTGGGCCCGGACCTTTTCCACCTGCTCCGCGATAAAGGCCTCCGCCAGCTCCGCCGTGTTGATCCGCCGCATATCGGCGGGACGCACATTGTTTTCCATCTTTTATCCTCCATCTCTGAATTTCAGGTTTTCTCGAATTTTTTATACCATGATTCGATGAAAAAATCAATAAAAATATGAGGGCTGACGAAAACCGGGAGAGCGTTCCCCGGTTGATTCCAAGGGGTGTGGTATAACTCCAGGAAAAACTGTCCATACTCTCCCTGTACCAATTTAAGGGAGGGAACAGCAATGAACAAATGGAAGTCGATTTTCGGCAGCGCCGGGTTTTACGCGGTTTTGGCCCTGTGCGTCCTGGCTGTGGGCGTGGGGGGCGGCTTCGCCCTGCTGGCGGGCCGGGACAAGCCCGTGGAAGAGGACGTCCCCCGGCAGACAGATCTGATTACCCCCGCTGAGGAGGAGCCCGCCGCGCCGGAGCTCCCGGCTCTGGTGGAGACCATCGCCCCGGCGGAGGAGACGCCGGAGGCGCCGGAACAGGAGGCCCCGCCTCCCATGCCGGAGCTGCCGGTGGACGACACCCCGGTGGTGGTAGAGGCCCCCAGGCTGATTGTGTCGCCTCTGAACGGGGAGGTGGTCACGGCTTTCTCCGTGGATGAGCTGGTGTACAACGAAACCCTGGCGGACTGGCGGACCCACGACGGCATTGACATTTCCGCCGTTCAGGGCACCACGGTGCTGGCGGCCAGCTCCGGCACGGTGTCCTCCGTGACGGACGACCCCCTGATGGGCACCACGGTGGTCATCAACCATGACGGCGGCTACCAGACCACCTACTCCAACCTCCAGGCCCGGCCCAACGTGGAGGCGGGGGAGAACGTCTCCGCGGGACAGATTATCGGCGCGGTGGGCCGCACTGCGGCGGCAGAGTCCGCCCAGGGCCCCCACCTCCATTTCTCCGTCACCAAGGACGGGTCGCCGGTGGACCCCAACGAGTACCTCAAACGGTGAGGCGCGAAGGAAGCTCCGGGACGCCCGCATATCAGGGATAGAAAATCACCCTTACCCGAAAGCCATGGCTTCCGGGTAAGGGTGATTTTTATGGCGTGCGGAGCGGGCCGGCGGCCCCGGCAGACAGCCAGGGGGACAGACTAGAGTCTGTTTTAAAACCGTCAAAACGCCGTCTTAGGTCGCCTTTTTCCGCCGGGGCTGCGTTGATTTGACTTGAAATCCGCCAGGATTCGCCGAAATTGACCTGTGACGCTGCCTTTGGCCAACTCGGTTTTGTACACCGCCATTTCATTCAGCAATCGATCCATTTCACTGCTGCGCCGCATAGTATTTTCCCTGTCACCATTTGGAGATGCCGCCTGTTTCGGCCGCTCGCACTATTTGTAATACGCCACCAGCAAATCCACCACGGTGCCGTAGGACTGGATGCCCCGCTCATCACCGTAGGCCTTGAGCATGCTGTCATAGACCTTGCTGGAGACCTTTTTGGCGGCGGAGTCCCGGAACTGGGCCCAGTAGGCGTTGTTATCGGCCAGGTCCGCCTGAACCGTCTCCGGCAGGGTCTCCCGAATGGCCCAGTAGGCGTCCGGGTCCAGGGAGTACAGGGCGTTGCTGAGGTAGATGTATCCCATCAGCCAGCCGGAGTAGACATAGGCGGGATTTTCGCTGGCAGTGGCGGCCAGCACCGCCAGGAAGTTGCACTCCTGCTCCGAGGCGATTCCCCGCTGGTGGGCCAGCTCGTGGGTGACGGTGGAGGGCAGGAGGCAGGCGGGGCTGTCGATGTTCACGTTGGACTCCCCGGTGTAGGCGCAGTAGAAGCCGGTGAAGTCCATGCGGCTCATGAGGCGGGAGAAGAACATGGGTTTCACCCCTTTGTCCTCAAAGGCCAGGAAGGGGAACTCCTCCTCCAGGGCGTCGTAGACGTGGGGGCTGTCCGCCAGGATCTCCTGCCAGGACACGGCGAAGAGGCCGTTTTCGTCCCGGGGAACACCGCCGGCGGAGCGGGCCGTCCGCTCCGCGAAGAGGGACGTCACGGCCCTCAGGTCCTCCGGGGCCACGGGCTGGGCGTAGATGCCGGACTGATCCTGAAAGCTGTCCGTCCAAAAGCTGAGGCCCCACAGGAAGAAGAACAGGGCACAGACGGTCACTCCGGCGCAGAGGGCGCCCAGCGCCGCGCCGTAGGCCCGCTGTCCCCGGCGGCCTTTGGACCGGAGGACGGCAATGACGCTCCAGACCAGATAGGCAAGGCCCAGCAGGACGGCCAGGACGTAGATGACCTCCATGACGGAGAAATCCACCCGGTAGCACAGCTCCCCCAGTCCCCGCCGCAGGGGAATGGTGACGTGTTCCGCCAGGGCGTTCATCAAGGCCCGGTTTCCCCGGCACAGCCGGAGGACCAGCACAGCGCCCAAAGAGGACAGCAGCCAGATATGCAGTTTTTTGTATTGAAGAAAAAAGTTTTTCATGGTCAGTATTCATTCGCCGCCGCGGTCTCAGCGGGGCGTGTGGGTCCCATGGGGAGGCGGTCCGGCGGGGACCGCGGATTTCCGGAGACTATTCCGCGGCGGCCAGCAGCTGACGGGTATACGCCTTCCGGGGATGGTCAAAGATCTCCGCCACGGTTCCCTGCTCCACAATGCGGCCCCGCCGCATCACCAGCACCCGGTCACAGAGCTGATAGACCACGTTCAGATCGTGGGAAATAAAGAGATAGCTCAGGTCCAGCTCGTCCCGCAGGTTCTTCAGCAGCTTCAAAATCTGGGCCTGGATGGTGACGTCCAGGGCGGATACGGGCTCGTCGGCGATGAGGAACCGGGGCCGCTGAATCAGCGCCGCGGCGATGGACACCCGCTGCCGCTGCCCGCCGGAGAGCTCCCCGGGCTTTGCCGCGAGGCACTCCTCCGGAAGCTCCACCCGCTCCAGCATCTCCCGCACCCGCCGCTTTCGCTCCTCGGGGCCGTACTTGCCGAAGATACGCAGGGGCTCCTCCAGAATCCAGGACACCGGATAGGCGGGGTTCAGGGAGCTGTAGGGGTCCTGAAAGATCATCTGGGGCCGTTTGGTGTAGTGGAGGACCTCCCCCTGGTCCGGCTTCACCATCCCCAGGATGGTCCGGGCCAGGGTGGACTTGCCGGTGCCGGACTCCCCCACCAGGCCCAGGATCTCACCGTGGCGGACGTCGAAGGTCACGTCGTGGAGCACCTCCTGGTACGTCCCCCGACGGAGGGGGCCGCCCTCCCGGTAGCCGCTGGTGACATGCCGGAGGGAGAGGACAATTTCCTGGCTCATGGGCGCTCCTCCCTTCCTCCCCGGGTGGGGATGGCGGCGATGAGCCGCTGGGTGTAGGGGTGCCGGGGGTGGTGGAAGACGGTATCCGTCTCCCCCTCCTCCACCAGAACGCCCCGCTGCATCACCGCCACGCGGCCGCAGAGCCTGCGCACCACGTTCAGGTTGTGGGAGATGAAGAGCATGGAGACGCCGCTCTCTTTGTTGAGCTTTTTTAGGAGCTCCAGAATCTGGGCCTGAATGGTGACATCCAGGGCGGTGGTGGGCTCGTCCAGCAGCAGGAGCTTGGGCCGGATGACAATGGCCGCCGCGATCATGGTCCGCTGGAGCATTCCGCCGGAGAGCTGATGGGGATATTTGCCGTAGACCGCCTCGGGCGAGGGCAGCTCCACCGCCTCCAGGGCCTCCAGGGCCAGGCGCTTCCGCTCCGCTCTGGAAAGCCGTTCGTGAATGTCCAGAACCTCCTCCACCTGGGGGCCGATCTTCATCAGGGGGTCCATGGCGCTCATCGGCTCCTGAAATACCACGCCGATCTCCCGGCCCTGGATCCTCCGCAGCTGGGCGCGGGGGATGTGAAGCAGTTCCCGTCCGTCCAGCAGAATCTCGCCGGAGTAGTCGCACCGGCTCCGGGGCAGCAGCCCCGCCACGCTCATGGCGGTGACGGACTTGCCGGAGCCGGACTCCCCTACCAGGCCCAGAATTTCGCCGTCATGGATGGTGAGGGACACCCCCGCCACGGCCTCCCGGTCCCGGCTGTGAAATTTCACGTGTAAATCCCGAATCTCCAGCATTACGATCCCTCCCCGCTCCGGCGCTGCAGCCCCTCGCCGATGAGCCCCGCGCTGAACACCATGAGGATGATCACAAGGCCTGTGCCGGCGGCGTACCAGGGGGCGATGCCGAACATCCCCTGGGCCTCCGACAGCATGTAGCCCAAAGACGCGTCCGGCGGCGTAACGCCGATGCCCAAATAGCTCATGGAGGCCTCGGCCAGCACGGCGTTGTTGAAGCCGATGGTGAGAGCCGGCAGCAGCACGTGGGCGGCGTTGGGCAGGATGTGTACCAGCAGAATCCGCCCGCTGCCCGCCCCCATGAGCCGGGCGCTCTTCACGTAGTTCACGTCCCGGAGGGCGGCGAAGGCCGTCCGGGTGATGCGGGCATAGCTGGGAATAAACACCAGCCCCAGGGCCAGAATGACGTTGAGCTTTTTTCCCGGTCCCAGAACGCTGATGACAACCAGCGCCAGCAGGACGCTGGGGAAGGCGGTGAGAGCGTCGTTGATCCGCATTAGGATTTCGTCCACAATGCCGCCGAAGTACCCGGTGAGGGCCCCGATGGCCGTTCCGCACGCCGCGCCGATGGCCACGGTCGCCAGGGCGATGGAGGCGGTGGCCCCGGCGCCCTTCATCACCCGGCTGAGGATGTCCCGGCCAAAGTTGTCCGTGCCCATGAGATGGGCCAGGGAGGGGCCGACGCGGTCCATGCTCATGGCGTTGGGGTCGTAGGGCGTCCAGAAAAAGCCCACGAAGATCAGCGCCGCCGTCAGTCCCGCCAGAATCAGCCCGGCGGTGAGATAGCCGTTTTGACGTCTCATGAGTCACCTCCCAGCCGCAGCCGCGGGTCGACGCGCTGATTGATGATGTCCGCCGCCGTGCCCGCCAGCACCACCCAGAAGGCCAGAATCACCACAATGGCCTGCACCACCGGATAGTCCCGATTGGAGATGGAGGCCACCAGCATCCGCCCCAGGCCGGGGATGAGGAAGACCTGCTCCACCACAATGCCGGCGGCCACAATCTCCGCCATGGTCTGAGCCAGAAAGGTGACCACGGGAGCCAGGGAGTTTTTCAGCACGTGGCGGTACAGCACCCGCCGCCGTGCTGCCCCCCGGGAGATGGCGGTGCGGACGTAATCTCTGCGCATCTCCGTGAGGATGGTGCCCCGGAGCATCCGCACCGCCATGGCGATACGGGGAACGGCAATGGCGGCGGCAGCAAAGAAGAGGTACTTCACTGCGCCGGGGAAATCCGCCCCCAGAGCTGGAAAGCTGCCGGGCATGAACCACTTCAGGACGATGCCGAAGCCCCAGGACAGCAGGATGCCGGTGAAGAAGGAGGGCACCGCCATGCACAGCTGGTTTACCACGGTGCCGAGACCGTCCAGCGCCCCGCCGGAGCGGGAGGCGGACCAGAGCCCCAGGGGAATGGAGACGATTGTAATCAGCAAAAAGCAGAGGAGGCTCAGGCACAGCGTCACCAGCACCTTGGGGGCGATCAGGTCCCACACGGGCTGCTTGTACTGGATGGAGACCCCCAGGTCCCCGGTGAAAAACCCCAAAAGCCAGGAGACGTACCGCGCCGGAAGGGGCCGGTCCAGCCCCAGCTCCGCGCGCAGAGCCGCCAGGCGCTCAGGCGTTGCCTGGGTGCCCAGCATGATCTCCGCCGCATCGCCGGAGATCAGAGAGAAGGCCGTAAACGCCAGAAGGGAGACGATGACCATGGTGAGAAGCATGGCCGCGATTTTTTTGGCAGCGTACTTCACAGCCTCGCCTCCCTTCGGGACGGCCGGCCTGCCAGCGGCCGGTAATTCATAGGGTTACTCGTAGCGGACCGTGGAGAGGTCCAGCACGTAGATGGGGTAGAACCGCAGGCCCGTGAGTCCCTTTCGGACGGCCACAAGGTCCGCCAGGTCCTGGATGTAGACGTTGGCGGCGTTCTCCGCCAGATTCTCCAGCATCTGCTTGTAGACGGCGGTCTGCCCGGCGTCGTCAAAGGTCGTCACGGCCTGTTCGAACAGCGCGTCATAGTCCGCGTTGTTATAATTGATAAAGTTATTACCCGCCGTAGAGACAAAGCGCTCTAACAGGGCCCGGGCGGTCATGTTGGAGGCGTCCACGCCCACCACGGTGGACTGGAACTGCCGCCCGGCGTACACATCGGACAGCCAGGTGCCCCACTCCACCAGTTGAATCTCGGCGGTGACGCCGATCTGGGCCAGCTGGTTTACGATCACCTGGGCGGTGTCAATATGGGGCTGGTAGTTGGAGGGTACGGTGATGGTCATGGAAAAGCCGTTGGGGTACCCGGCATCGGAGAGCAGCTGTTTGGCTTTTTCCAGGTCCGGAGTGTAGCGGTTTGCCAGGCTCTCGTCGAAATACTTGCCGAAGGCGGGGTACATACTGGAGCCGATGGGGTGGCCGTATCCGGAAAAGGCGATGTCAATGATGTTCTGCTTGTCCACGGCGTAGCACAGGGCCTGCCGGACCCGAATGTCGTCGAAAGGCTTCTCGGCGTTGTTGAGGTACAGGGCCTGCACCAGGTTCATGGTGCCCTCCTCGATGTTGAACGTGTCCGCCAGCTGGGCGGCCTGGACGCTGCCCATGTGGGCGACCAGGTCCACAGCGCCGCTCTGGAGGCTGACCATGATGCTGTCCGCGTTCTCCATAATCTTAAAGGTTACCCTGTCCAGATAGGCCGGGGCGCCCCAATAGCCGTCAAATCGCTCCAGAATGAGGTTGTCCTGGGCGGCCCGGGAGACGAATTTGAAGGGACCGGTGCCCACGGGGGCGGTGTCCTGCTGGTCGTAGCCCTCCGGCAGGATGGCCAAAGTCAGGTAGGACAGAAATTCGGTGTTGGGCTGGTCCAGGGTGATGGTCACGGTGGCGCCGTCCGCCGTGACGCTCTGAACAGCGGAAAGCGCCGGGACCAGAGGCTCTCCCTCCGAGTCGTCGGCGCAGCGTTGGATGGAATATACCACATCCCCAGCGTCTACCGGCTCGCCGTTGTGGAACTGCACGCCCTCACGCAGGGTAAAGGTGTACGTGGTCTTGTCCTCGGAAAGCTCGTAGTGGTCGGCGACCGCGGGGATCAGATCTCCGTCAGGTGTGGGCTTCATCAGGCCCTCAAATACGTTGAACATGACTTCCTTGGTTCCTGCCGCCACCGCTTTGTGGGGGTCAAGACTGTCGTCCAGGTCCTGGGCGATGCCAACGGTGATCTCGTTGGCGGTTTTGCCGGTAGAGCCGATGGCGGGTTCCTGTCCGTCCGCTGATGGCCGCTCTGTGCTGCCGTCTTTGCATCCGCAGAGTACGGCGCTCAGGAGGCTGACCAGAAGAAGGAGCGAGAAAAGCTTCTTTCTCATGTCGGTTTCTCCTTTACATCACTGCCCCCTCCGGGGGTCAGTGTCGGGCGGAAACTGTCCGCCCAGTCAGAAATAATCGGCTCTATTCGGTTGTCGGCGCTGCTTGTTCCGCGGCGTCTGATGAAAGGCGCGCCGCAAGAGAATACAGCCTTGCGGAATTGTCGTTATTTTTCTAACGATACCCCGCAAGGCTGTATTGTACACGATGGGCCGCCGGATTGCAACCCCTTATCCAACGATTTTTTCAGGGGAGCGCCCCGTCATTTTATGGAAAACGTCGGTCCCTCCGGCCCAGGAGCGCCCCTGCGTCAGGGCGTATCCTCCTCCGGCTCCGCCGGGGAAGCGGCGGGAGGCGCCGGGACGGCGTCCGGGGAGGCGGCGCCGGACACACCGCCGGTGTAGGCGCTTACCTCCGTAGGAAGCTGTTTCTTTTTCAGGCGCGTGTCCACCAGGAAGGTGAAGAGGCTGTACAGGCACGCGCACACCGGCACGCCGAAGAACATCCCCGGCAGGCCGAAAAAGCTGCCTCCCACCAGAATAGCGATGATGACCCACAGGCTGGAGAGGCCCGTGGTGTCCCCCAGGATTTTGGGGCCGATGACGTTGCCGTCCAGCTGCTGGAGCACCAGGATAAACAGCAGGAAGTACAGCGCCTTCATGGGGGAGACCAGCAGAATCAAAAAGGCGCTGGGGACGGCCCCCAGGAAGGGGCCGAAGAAGGGAATGATATTGGTTAGCCCTACGATGACGGACACCAGGGGCGTGTAGGGAAATTTCAGGATGGAACAGCTGATAAAGCACAAAATACCGATGATGAGGGAGTCCAGCAGCTTGCCCCGGACGAAACCGGAGAAAATCACGTCCACCCGGTGGACGCCCCTCAGCAGCCAGCCGGCGTTTTTCCTGGAGAACAGACCATAGGCCGCTCTCCGGGCGAAGGCGGCGCAGTACTCCTTGGCGGCCAGCAGGTAGACGGAGACAATGACCCCCACCAGCAGGTTTTTCAAAAAGTTCACCAGGCCCATTACGCTGCCGGCGGCCAGGCTCATCACCGTCTGGGCCTGGGAGAGGGCCTTTTGCAGCCAGTCCGCGATGTTATTGGCGCTGAGCCAGCCGGAAATGTCCTGATAGTAGGCGTTCATCTGGTTTACCACCAGCGTCTCCATATCCGGGTAGGTGGCCAGCAGGGTCTCCACCCAGCCGGCGATGGTGTTGTAATAGTTCTCCACGTTGCTCACCAGCTGGAGGACGCTCTTATAGAGCTCCGGCAGCAGTACGGAGGCGAGAATGTAGAACATGAGGCACACCAGAAGCCATGTCAGCAGCAGGCTGGCGGCCCGGACGGCGGGGGCGGTGAAGCGGCCCCGCTCCCGGGCCTTCCGCACCTGGGCGGAGAAAAGGCGGTCCTCAAAGAAATTCACCACCGGCGCCAGCAGATAGGCCATAAAAGCGCCGTAGAGGATGGGCCGGACGGCGGTCATCAGCTGCCGCCAAACGTTCAGCAGCCAGTGATGGCCGAACAGGGTGTCATAGAAGAGCAGAATGGCCCCCACGGTCAAAAACGCCGTGACGCCCGTCTTCACGTGCTCGCTTTTTCGATTCATCCGGCACCGCCTCTTTTCCGCGGCGGCCCTCAGCGCTTGCGGCAAAGAGCGGGAACGGCTCCCGCGCCCCTGTGCCGGCATATTGAACGCCGCCCAATAGTATATTTCATTTTACACGGCGGACGGGGGAATTGCAATCCTGATTTTCCCGTGGTATACTGCTTTTGCATGATTTTAACGCGTTTGCGTCAGGAGGCGCTTGAGAAGTATGAGACAGAAGAAACTGCTCATGATTGTCAATCCCAGGGCGGGGCGGAACAAGTCCCGGGGGCCGCTGTTTGACGCGGCGGCCATTTTCTCCCAGGCAGGGTATCTTCTCTCCATCCACAACACCACGCCCCGGGCCGGCGACGCGGCGGAGGCGGCCGCCGCCGCCGGCGATTACGACGTGGTGGCGGCGGTGGGGGGCGACGGGACGCTGAACGAGGTGGTCAGCGGCCTGATGACGCTGGAGCGCCCGCCCATACTGGGCTACCTGCCCCAGGGCAGCACCAACGACTTTGCCTCCAGCCTGCATCTGCCCGCCAAGCCGGAGGAGGCCGCTGCGGCCATGGTGGCGGCGGCTCCCCGCCGGCTGGACGTGGGCCGCTGGGGAGAGCGGTATTTTGTGTATGTGGCCTCCTTCGGGGCCTTTACCCGCAGCTCCTACACCGCCTCCCAGGCCGCCAAGAACGCCCTGGGGCACTTTGCCTATATCCTGGAGGGCATGAAGGATTTGAACAGTCTGCGGCCCTACCGGGTGAAGCTCACCGCCGACGGGGAGGCCTTGGACGGGGAGTACCTCTTCGGTGCGGTGTGCAACTCCACCTCCATCGGCGGACTGATGAAGCTGGAGGAGGAGCGAGTGGTGCTGGACGACGGGAAGTTTGAGCTGCTGCTGATCCCCAATCCCCGCACCCCTGCGGACCTTCAAAATCTGGTGCTGGCGCTGCTGAACCAGGAGTACGACCGGGAGGGCCTGGTGTTCCGCCACGTGTCCTCCATCCACCTGGAGACGGCGGAGGAGCTGCCCTGGTCCCTGGATGGGGAGTACGCGCCCAGCCTGCCGGCGGTGGACATTGAAAACCGGAGACAGGCGCTGGAGATGCTGCTGTGACCGGGGCTGTGGACGCCCTGCGCCGCCGGTACGCCTGCCATGTGCCGGGGCTTTTGGGAGCGGCGGGAAGCTACGCCGTGCTGGTTCCCCTGGTGGAGACGGCGGAGGGGCCGGAGCTGCTGTTTGAGACCCGGGCGGCGGGGCTGCGCCAGGGGGGCGAGGTGTGTTTCCCCGGCGGGCGGATGGAGCCCGGCGAGACGCCGGAGGACTGCGCCCTGCGGGAGACGGCGGAGGAGCTCTCCATCCCCCCGCAGGAGGTGGAGCTGCTGGGACCGTCGGACTTCATATGCAGCCAGCGGGGATTTTTGCTGCGGCCTGTGCTGGGAGTGGTGTCCCCGGCGGGACTGGCCCGGATGCGGCCCTCTCCAGCGGAGGTGGCGGAGGCTTTTACGGTCCCCCTGGAGTTCTTTTGCCGCAGGCCGCCGGTGGCCGCCCGCTATGAGCTGACGCCCACTCTGCCGGAGGACTTCCCCTACGAGGCGGCGGGCATTCCCAGGGACTACGCCTGGAGCTCCGGCGCGGTGGAGGTGCCCTCCTGGCGGTACGAGGGACATGTGATCTGGGGAATGACCGCCCGGATTGTGAAAGATTTGATTCAAGGCCTGTAAATCGGAAGGATGGAGGAGACAGGATGAACGAAGAGACGACACGGGTGGAGGAGAAGCTGGTGCTGCCCCGGACCATCCACCTGGTCCCCATGGACGTGATCAGCGGATTTGAGGTCCGTCCGGGGTTTTACGAGATCAACGGGGCCACCGCCATCCCCGGCGGCGTGAACTTCACGGTGCACTCCCACAATGCCAGCTCGATTGAGCTGCTGCTGTTTCGCAGGGGGGAGGCGGAGGCCTTCGCGGCGCTGCCCTTTCCCAAGCGCTACCGCATCGGCAATGTGTACTCCATGATCGTGTTTAAGCTGAACATCGAGGAGTTTGAGTACGCCTACCGGGTGGACGGTCCCTATGAGCCGGAACGGGGGCTGATTTTCGACAAAAGCCGTTACCTGCTGGACCCCTATGCCAAGGCGGTGACCGGGCAGAGCCGGTGGGGAAAGTCCTCTCCCCACGGCCAGCACTACCGGGCCCGGGTGGTGAAGGACGACTTTGACTGGAAGGACGCCCGTCCGCCCCTGATCCCCATGGAGGACCTTATCATCTACGAGCTCCACGTCCGGGGCTTTACCAGAGACCCCTCCTCCGGCGTCCAAAATCCCGGCACCTTCGCGGGGCTTTTGGAGAAGCTGCCCTACCTCCTGGAGCTGGGGGTCAACGCCGTGGAGCTGATGCCCATCTTCGAGTTTGACGAGATGCAGGATTACCGGGTGGTGGACGGCCAGGAGCTGTACAACTACTGGGGGTACAACACCGTCAGCTTCTTCGCCCCCAACACCAGCTATGCCGCCGGAACGGAGTACAACCGGGAGGGCAACGAGCTGAAAAGTCTGATCGAGGCATTCCAGCAGCACGGTATCGAGGTGTACCTGGACGTGGTGTTCAACCACACGGCGGAGGGCAACGAACAGGGGCCCTTCTTCTCGTTCAAGGGCTTTGACAACAACATCTACTACCTGCTGACGCCGGAGGGGCAGTACTACAATTTCAGCGGCTGCGGCAACACGGTCAACTGCAACCACCCCATCGTGCGGCAGATGATTCTGGACTGCCTGCGCTACTGGGTCACCACTTACCATGTGGACGGGTTCCGCTTCGACCTGGCCTCCATCCTCAGCCGGGACGAGGCGGGGGCCCCCATGGGGGACCCGCCCCTGCTCCAGGCGTTGGCCTTCGACCCCATCCTGGGGGACGTGAAGCTCATCGCCGAGGCCTGGGACGCCGGCGGGCTCTATCAGGTGGGTACCTTCCCCGCCTGGAACCGCTGGGCGGAGTGGAACGGCCGGTACCGGGACGATCTGCGCCGGTACCTCAAGGGGGACGGGGGCTGCGCCCAGGCGGCGGCTCTGCGCCTGACCGGGTCCCGGGACATCTACGGCGGCGCGGGGCGGAAGAACGCCTCCATCAACTTCCTCACCTGCCACGACGGCTTTACCCTCTATGACCTCTACGCCTACAATGAAAAGCACAATGAGAAAAACGGCTGGAACGGCACCGACGGCGCCAATGACAACAACAGCTGGAACTGCGGCGCGGAGGGGGAGACCGGCGACCCGGGGGTAAACGCCCTGCGGCGGCGGATGATGCGCAGCGCCTTCGCTCTTCTGATGTGCAGCCGGGGCATCCCCATGTTCCTGGCAGGAGACGAGTTCTGCAACACCCAGTTCGGCAACAACAACGCCTACTGCCAGGACAACATCA
>CAJUDV010000050.1 GCA_910585385.1 uncultured Oscillibacter sp.
CCTGGGCGATCTGCTCCGTGCCCTTGATGAACTGCTTGCGCTTCATGGTGTCCTTGGGGGATACCCGCATGAAGTGCTCCGGCTCAAAGGTGGGGATGCCGGAGTAGCGGAACTTCTTTCCCGGCACGGTGACGGTGTCCCCGATGGCGAAGAGGCCGGGGTCGAACACGCCGATGATGTCCCCGGCATAGGCCTCCTCCACGATCTCCCGCTCGGCGGCCATCATCTGCTGGGGCTGGGAGAGGCGCAGCTTCTTGCCGCTTTGGACGTGGAAGTACTCCGTATCCCGCTGGAAGCGGCCGGAACAGATGCGCATAAAGGCCAGCCGGTCCCGGTGGGCCTTGTTCATGTTGGCCTGGATTTTGAAGACGAAGGCGGAGAAGTCCTGGGAGAACACGTCCACCTCCCCCTGGTCGGAGACCCGGCTCAGAGGAGCGGTGGTCATCCGCAGAAACTCCTCCAGGAAGGGCTCCACGCCAAAGGTGGTGAGGGCGGAGCCGAAGAACACCGGGGAGAGGGTGCCGCCGCGGACGGCTTCCATGTCAAACTCCCGGCCGGCCCCCAGCAGCTCCACCTCCTCCCGCAGCGCGGCGGCCCTGGCCTGGCCGATCATATCCTCCAGGGCGGGGTCATCCAGGGCCACCTCTGCGGAGGTGACCTTCTTGCCCCGCTCCTCGGCCTGGAAGAAGAGGATGCGGCCCTTTTCCCGGTCATAGACGCCCTGGAACTCCTTGCCGCAGCCGATGGGCCAGTTGACGGCGTAGGTGTCGATACCCAGCTCCCGCTCCACCTCCTCGCACAGCTCCAGCGGGTCCCGGGTCTCCCGGTCCATCTTGTTGATGAAGGTGAAGATGGGAATGTGCCGCAGCGCGCAGACCTTGAAGAGCTTCCGGGTCTGGGGCTCCACGCCCTTGGCGCCGTCGATGACCATGACGGCGCTGTCCGCCGCCATAAGGGTGCGGTAGGTGTCCTCGGAGAAGTCCTGGTGGCCGGGGGTGTCCAGGATGTTGATACAAAAGCCCCCGTGCTGGAACTGCATGACGGAGGAGGTGACGGAGATGCCCCGCTGCTTCTCAATCTCCATCCAGTCGCTGGTGGCGGCCCGGGCCCGTTTGCCCTTGACCTCTCCGGCCTGGGCGATGGCCCCGCCGTACAGCAGGAATTTTTCCGTCAGGGTGGTTTTGCCGGCGTCGGGGTGGGAGATGATGGCGAAGGTGCGCCGCCGGGAGATTTCAGAGCGGTAGTCAGACATAGTACCTCCTGCGCCGTGGGGCGCTTTTAAAAAAGTTCACCGGGCCCCGGGACGGGGGCTCCGTGGAAAATACAGCCTATTTAATGTACCACAGGAAGCCGGGATTTGCAAGGGAAAGAGAATGTTCCAACTGGGGATTTTATCATGTGGGGACGCGGGGCGGACAGGCCTTGGAAAAATTTCTTGACACACTCTTGGAACCCTGCTAATATAATGAACCATAAAAACTGCATAGCGCGATGAACGGAAAGAGTACCGGTTATTCCAAAGGGCAGAGAGGGCGCGCCGCCGGCTGAAAGCGCGCCTGCGGCGGGGATCGGGAAGTGCGTCCGGGAGCGCGGGGGATGTGGACGCCCTCCGTCTGGCCCGCGTCAGGGGCCGTGTTTGAGTGAGAAATGAGAGTGGAACCGCGATTCGTCGCCTCTTGTACCGTCTGGTACAGGAGGCGTTTTTATTTTGCTTCCGCTCCCAGCCGCCTGCCTTTTTGTGAATTGAGGATTTTGCCATGGAAGAATATACCCCCCGGGCCGCGGGCCTTCTGGAGGCCTATCAGCGCCGGGACCCCGCCGCCCGCAGTAAACTGGAGATTCTGCTGCTCTACCCCGGCGTCCACGCTGTCGCCTGCCACCGCGTGGCCCACTGGCTGTATTGCCGGGGGCTGAAATTTCCGGCCCGGTGCGTCTCCCAGTGGAGCCGCTTCTGGACCGGCATCGAGATTCACCCCGGCGCGAAGATCGGCCGCCGCCTGGTGATCGACCACGGCTGCGGCATTGTCATTGGAGAGACCGCCGAGATTGGGGATGATTGCCTCATTTACCACGGCGTCACCCTGGGGGGCACCGGCAAGGACCAGGGCAAGCGCCACCCCACCATCGGCAACAACGTGTTGATCTCCTGCGGGGCCAAGGTGCTGGGGCCCTTTCGGGTAGGGGATAACGCCCGCATTGCCGCCAATGCCGTGGTGCTGACGGAGGTCCCGGAGCGGGCCACCGCCGTGGGCATTCCCGCCAAGGTAGTCCGCATCGCCGGGCGGGAGACCCACTTCGCCGACGAGGTGGACCAGACCAGCGTGGAGGACCCCACCCAGAAGATGCTGGAGATCCTCTCCTCCCGGCTGGACCTGGTGGAGAAGCTGCTGGACGAGAGGTATTTGAAGCAGAGAGAGGAGGACGGCGGCCGTGTTTGAGAGAATGCACCACATCGCCATCATCGTCTCGGACTATGAGCGGGCCAGGGAGTTCTACGTGGAGAAGCTGGGATTTCCCGTTCTGCGGGAAAATTTCCGGCAGGAGCGGGGAGACTGGAAGCTGGACCTGAAATTCGGGGACGGGGAGCTGGAGATCTTCGCCATCCCCGGTGCGCCGCCGCGGCCCAGCTACCCCGAGGCCCAGGGCCTGCGGCACCTGGCCTTCCGGGTGGAGGACGTGGAGGCGGCGGTCCGGGACCTGGAGGGACGGGGCATCCCCTGCGAGCCCATCCGCTGGGACCCCTATACGGAGAGGCGCATGACCTTTTTCCGCGACCCCGACGGCCTGCCCCTGGAGCTGCACGAGTGAACAGCCATGAAATATAACGACAAGGAACAATAGGAGGAACCTGACCATGTATCTCTACAATTCCGCCACCCACAGGAAAGAGGCCTTCCAGACCCACACCCCAGGCCGGGTGGAGATGTACACCTGCGGCCCCACGGTGTACCACTTCGCCCACATCGGCAACCTCCGCAGCTACATCATGGAGGACGTGCTGGAGAAGTACCTGCGCTACGCGGGGTACGACGTGAACCGGGTCATGAACATCACCGACGTGGGCCACCTGGCCAGCGACGCCGACACCGGCGAGGACAAGATGCTCAAGGGCGCCAAGCGGGAGAACAAGACGGTGATGGACATCGCCAGATTCTACACCGAAGCCTTCTTTGAGGACTGCCGCAAGCTGAATATCAAGACCCCGGACGTGGTCCAGCCCGCCACGGGACTGATCGACGAGTATATCAAGATCATCTCCAGGCTGGTGGACACCGGCTACGCCTATCTGGCCGGGGGCAACGTGTATTTTGACAGCTCCAGGCTGGCCCGGTATTATATCTTCAACGCCCATGACGAGGAGGACCTGGCCGTGGGCGTCCGGGAGGGCGTGGAGGAGGACGCCAACAAGCGCAACCGCAACGATTTCGTCCTCTGGTTCACCAAGAGCAAGTTCGAGGACCAGGCCCTCAAGTGGGACTCTCCCTGGGGCGTGGGATACCCCGGCTGGCACATCGAGTGCTCCGGCATCTCCATGAAGTACAACGGCGAGTATCTGGATCTCCACTGCGGCGGCGTGGACAACGCCTTCCCCCACCACACCAACGAGATCGCCCAGTCCGAGAGCTATCTGGGCCACCCCTGGTGCAGGTATTGGTTCCACGTCCACCATTTGAATACGGGCGACGGCAAGATGTCCAAGTCCAAGGGGGAGTTTCTGACGGTCTCACTGCTGGAGGAGAAGGGGTATGATCCCCTGGCCTACCGGTACTTCTGCCTCCAGAGCCACTACCGCAAGGCCCTGGTATTCACCTGGGAAAACCTGGATAACGCTGTGGCGGCGTACAACAAGCTGGTGTCCCGCGTCGCGGCCCTGACTCCCGGCGGCGACGCGGACCAAGCGGTATTCGACCAGTACCGGGAGAAGTTCCTCCAGCAGGTGGGCAACGACCTGAACACCTCCATGGCTGTGACGGCGGTGTACGACGTGCTGAAAGCGCAGACGTCCGACGCCACCAAGCTGGCGCTCATCGGCGACTTTGACCAGGTGCTGTCCCTGGGCCTTCTGGAGAAGGCGGCGGCCCTCCGGGAGAAGGCCGCCCAGGTTCAAAGCAGCGCCGCGGCAAACGGGGGCTACACCGTCACCGGCGAGGGTGACGCGGAGGTGGACGCCTTGGTGATGAAGCGGTACGAGGCCAAGAAGGCCAGGGACTTCGCCGAGGCAGACCGGATCCGGGACGAATTGAGGGCCCGGGGGATTGAGATTACGGATATGAAGGACGGGGCCTGCTGGAAGCGGGTCTGAGGGCTGGCCGGCATTCTGCGCCGGGCAGCTCCGCGCCAGCGGTGCAAGCGTTTTCACGGATGGCGGCATGACTGGGATGAGCGCGGCACGGTGTTTCCGGGCAAGCGTGTTCTGAACCGGCCGTAAGAACATGAGGGAACGCGGCCGGGCTATCCGGCCGTTTTCCTTTTTACGTCTGGAAAATCTGTCCGGCAGGGCCGTTCCGTGAAGTATGCCCGCCGGATACAGGCGGGTTGTGCGGACCAGGAGCAGCGCAATAATTTGTCCGGCAATGAGAGGCTGGATGGAGGGCGGAAAGGTGGAATTATGCTTGATAAATTTACATAGAAATGGTACAATATAGCTCACTGAGTATTAGGTGCGGGCTGTCGCGGCTTGAGGAAAGCGTATATCAATTCGAGGTTTAGAAAAGGCAGGAGATGAAAGTGTCGCTTTTTGATCGTTTTGTCTCAAAAGGGACGGGCGAGCAGGAAAAGAAATCGTTTCTCCCCACTCCATACATGAGGCTGTTTTCGGTGCTGGATTTGTCGGGAAAAAGGGCGAAAACGCAGCATCCGGATGACAGTGTGACGGTGGATGATTTTGTCTGGGCCTTAAAGGAAGCGTGCAGAGCCCGATACAAAAACGCTTTGAATGATCCGTCGCCTCTGAATGCGGAGTCACGCTTTTTTCTCTCGAAGGACCGAATGACTGCCTACGCGTGTGTGCTCCCGCCTGAGAATGAGGGAGAAGGAATTACCCTGGAGGGCTTTCTGGAGGATATGCACTACGAGGGAATTCACTACGGCGTTTTGCAGGAAAAGATCCGGCAGGATTTTGCCCTTGGGTATCTCCATATATTTCCGGTGGCCCGGGGAAAGCCGCCGCAGGCGGGGGAAGACGGCAAGGTGACGGAGCTTTTCCAGCGGCGCAGAAATATGGGCTTGGAAGTGCAGAATGGGAGCGAGGTAGATTTCGGACAAGACGTCCAGATGCAGCCCATACGGAAAGGAACGGTCATCTGTTTGATCCGCCCCGCCAGGGCGGGAACGGACGGAGTGGACGTGACAGGAAAGGAGCTTCCTTGTCCGCAGACCGTGAGCGCCTGTGTTCCCCAGGGGCAGAACACCGCTGTGGGCAGAGGCGGTCAGGCGCTCATAGCATGTGTGGATGGAATCCTATACATCGAAAACGACCAATTCTGTATTCATGAGCAGAAGATCATAGACGGTGACCTGGACCAGTTTCAAGGGACGCTCCGGATTTCCGGCAACCTCTATATCGGCGGAAATGTGGATGGCGGGGTTGATATTGAGGCCTCCGGCGACATCGTTATCAATGGAAAGATTGGACGGGCCCGCGTGACGTCTACGGGGGGGACCGTCCGGGTCCAGCAGGGAATTTCGGGAACGGATGGAGAGACCTGGGTAAACGCGGCCTTTCAGGTACAGGCTCCCATGGTGGAATGGGCCAGAATAGAGGCTGGGACCAGCGTAATCGCGGAGGTGATTCTCAACAGCGTCATCCGCTGCGGCGGTACGGTTTATGCCATGAGTGGGCGCGGGATGATTGCGGACTGCCAGATACAGGCGGGAGACAGCGTCCTGTGCGTAAGGATCGGCAATCTGGCCGGAGGCCGCAGCCAGTTTTCAGTTGGCTATCCCCCGCATATTCCGGAGTCGTGGAAGCGGCTCAAGGCAGAGGTGGCGAACGTACAGTCCACGTTTGAAAAGCTGTGGGAGCCCATTACCACCCTGCGGAAAAGGGGAAGCCGGATCTCGGAGGGAGAGGCGGAACTGCTGGAACAGCTGGTAGAACAGCGGGAGCTGTGCATGGAAAAGCGGGAGTCGCTGACCGCGGAGCTGAGAATCGTGAACAAGGCGTTGGACAGAAAGAGCAAGGGAAGAATCCGGTGCGAGAAACTGTATCCTGTTCTGGATGTGCAGATCGGCAGATCGACAGAGGAAATTACTACGATAGAGGAAGGCTGTAATATTCACGTGGAGGAGAACAGAATACTCTTGAAGTGAGAACCGGTTTATATGATACGGCGGGACAGCACAGCGCCGTCAGGAAATGATGATCCTGGCGGCGTTGTATTATTCTGCCGCATGGCCGCCGCCGGGATGGACGGCGGGGTCTATGAGAAAATGATCCGCGAAATGCGGATGAGAAAGGAGATGTGAGCCATGTGGCTGGGTGTTGACTACTATCCGGAGCAGTGGGATCCCTCCCTGATGGAGGCTGACATGGACACCATTCTGGAGATGGGGGGCAATGTGATCCGGATTGCCGAATTCTCCTGGCACCTGATGGAGAGGGAGGAGGGACGCTACGATTTCTCTTTTTTTGACAGGGTGATCTCCCTGGCGAAGGAGAAGGGACTGAAGATTATCATGGGCACCCCAACCGCCGCTATTCCCGCGTGGCTTGCCAAAAAGCATCCCGTCATCCTCTCCCAGCTTGAAAACGGCAGGAGGCGTTCCTTCGGCGGACGCCATGTCTACTGCTTCAACAGTCCGGTGATGTATGAGTACTCTGAGAAGATCATCCGGGCCCTAGTGGGCCACTACACGGGGGAGAGGCAGATCGTGGCTTGGCAGATTGATAACGAGGTCGGCCATGAGGGTAGCGATTTGTGCTGGTGTCCCCGGTGCCATCGGGCCTTTCAGCGTTTTTTAAAGGAGAAATTTGACGGGGACATTCACAGGCTCAACGATACCTACGGTGCCGCTTTCTGGTCCCAGGAGTACAACGGCTTTGATGAGATTCCCATGCCCGCAGAGACTGTCGCCGCGCACAACCCCGCCCTGCGGCTGGACTGGGAGCGCTTCCGCAGCCGGAGCATCGTCCGCTTTATGGAGTTTCAGGCCGGGCTCGTCCGGGAGATGGACCCGGAGGCCCTGGTCCTGCACGATTTCCCCGGCGGCGGTCTGGACAAGCATGTGAGCTATGCGGATGTGGCAAAGAGTCTGGACGTGGCGGCCTATAACAATTATCCTGTCTGGGGCGGCCAGAAAGAACCCATTCCGCCCCATGAGATCGCCTTTGGTCTGGACTATATCCGTGGGCTTAAGCGGAGGAACTTCTGGATTACTGAGGCGATCATGGGAGCCCAGGGCCATGACACCACTGGATTTCTGCCTCGGCCGGGACAGGCCAAGATGTGGTCTTATCAGGGGATGGCCCACGGCTGCGAGTCCATGATGTATTTCCGATACCGGGGAGCCGTCAAGGGAGCCGAGCAGTTTTGCCGCGGCATCATCGACGCGGACAACGTAAAGGGCCGGAAGTTCTATGAGGTCCAGAGCTTTTTCCGGGACATCAGCCAGTATGGGGAGGCCATGGAGGCGCCTATCCGCAGCGATGTGGCCATTGTCTACGACTACGATTCTCTGGCCTCCTTTCGCATCCAGCGCCAGAGCGTCCTGCTGGATTGCCAGAATGAGATGAAGAAGCTGTACAAGGCCTTTTACGATGTCAACGTCCCTGTGGACGTGATTCCGGCGGACGCGGATTTTTCCGGATACAGGGTGGTTCTGCTGCCCCAGCTCATCATCGTCAAGTCGGAGTTTCATAAGCGGGCGGAGGCGTTTGTCCGAAAGGGCGGCGTTCTGGTGCTGACCTGCCGCAGCGCTGTAAAGGACGCTGACAACAACATCCCCTTTGGCCGGCCGGCGCCGGTGGGTTTCACCGGTTTGGCTGGGGTGACGGTTGCCGAGGCGGAGAGCCTCCAGGACTTGGATGCGTTTCCCCTGACAGGCCAGGGCGCGTTTTCTGGCAGCCGGGGGAGCGGCGGTATTTTCCGGGATATGCTGACGGTGCAGGACGCTGAGACGCTCTACCGGTACGGCGACGCCTTTTATGGGGAGTACGCCGCCATTACCAGGAAAAAGCAGGGGAGTGGCACGGTCTACTATCTGGGCTGCGGAATGGACGAGGCTGTCACCGCCAAGGTGATGGCGGCGATTATGGCGGACGGTCAGATTGAGACCACCCCTTCCCCCGGTGGGGTGGAGATCGTCACCCGGGGCGCCGGGGACCGAAGGGTTCGAATGCTCATCAACCACAATGACCATGAGACAGAGGCTGGCGGCGTCCTGCTGGGGCCGTTTGCCTGTGTGATTCAGCCGGTTGGCTGCGGCGGCCAGGCGCAGCCTTGATATTACCGGCCTCCGGCACAGCGGCACAGCCGGAGGCCGGTATACGGTGTTTCACCGCCGCAGGAGGGGATAGGCCCTCGCGCTGAGCGGCAGCGGAGGCAATGGCCGGTTCTTGACGCTAATCGCAGCCCGGCCTCTCATTGCCGCACGGCTTTTTCGCCGGACCGCCCAGCCTCAAAAACGATCAGTGGCGGAATAGCTGAAACACGGGTTTCCGCCGGCGGACAGAGCCATGCGTTGCTTGATAGACTCCCCTCTATGTGATAACATCACGGAAAGAAACAGAATTTCCAGTATAATAACCATTACAGCATAAAAAACAGGGAGGTCAAGCGATGTCTGCCGCCAATATCAACCAGGATAATCTCCAAAAGGACGTCGCAGACTCCGAAAGAGATCCTGCTGGACGTTTGGGCGGCTTAGCGCGTCGTCGCTTCATTGCAGAGGAGATTGCGGCCAGGCATTCCCCGTGAAAGCCGGCAGGCTGCGGCCATTCTGTCCTGGAGGGGCTGTACCGGCGCAAAAAAATACAGGCGGCATGGCTGCCTGCAACAGAAAGGTGGAACGCTGACATGAAAGTTGTCATCATCGGCGGCGTAGCGGGAGGCGCTACGGCGGCGGCCAGGCTCCGCAGACTGGACGAGAAGGCGGAGATCGTGGTCTTCGAACGCTCCGGCTATATCTCCTACGCCAACTGCGGCCTGCCGTATTACATCGGCGGAACCATTAAGGCCCCGGAGGCCCTGACGCTCCAGACGCCGGAGAGCTTTTTCTCCCGCTTCCGGGTGGATATGCGGGTGCGTCATGAGGTCACCGCCATTCATCCGGAGCGCAAAGCTGTCTCCGTCAAGGATCTGGAGACGGGGAGGGAGTTCGAGGAGCGCTATGACAAACTGATTCTCTCCCCCGGCGCGAAGCCAACCCGGCCCCGTCTCCCCGGCGTGGGGCTGGAGAAGCTCTTCACCCTGCGGACGGTGGAGGGCACTTTCCGCATGAAAGACTATATTCAAAAAGAACATCCCCGGTCCGCGGTGCTGGCCGGCGGCGGCTTCATCGGGCTGGAACTGGCGGAGAACCTGCGGGAGCTGGGGATGGAGGTCACCATCGTCCAGCGGCCTAAGCAGCTGATGAACCCCTTTGACCCGGATATGGCGTCCTTTATCCACGGCGAGATGCGCAGACACGGTGTGAAGCTGGCACTGGGCTATACGGTGGAGGGCTTCGCGGAGAGGGACGGCGGCGTAGACGTACTGCTGAAAGACGGGGCCCCTCTTCACGCCGACATGGTGGTTCTGGCCATCGGCGTCACGCCGGACACCGCCCTGGCCAGGGCGGCGGGCCTGGAACTGGGGATCAGGGACAGCATCGTGGTCAACGACCGGATGGAGACCTCCGTTCCCGGCATCTACGCCGTGGGCGACGCCGTACAGGTCCGGCACGCCGTCACCGGGCAGGACGTCCTCCTCTCCCTGGCGGGGCCCGCCAACAAGCAGGGCCGCATCGCGGCGGACAACATCTGCGGCGGCGACAGCCGTTACCTGGGAAGCCAGGGCAGCTCCGTTCTCAAGGTCTTCGACATGACGGCGGCCACCACCGGCGTCAACGAGACCAACGCCAAAAAGGCGGGGCTGGAGGTGGATACGGTGGTCCTGTCCCCCATGAGCCACGCCGGCTACTACCCCGGCGGAAAGCTGATGACCATGAAAATCGTCTTTGAAAAAGGGACCTACCGCCTTCTGGGCGCCCAAATCGTTGGCTATGAGGGTGTGGACAAGCGGATTGACGTGCTGGCTACGGCCATTCACGCCGGTCTGACGGCCATCCAATTGAAAGATCTGGACCTGGCCTACGCGCCTCCTTACTCCTCCGCCAAAGATCCCGTAAACATGGCCGGCTTTATGATCGAGAACCTCTCCAAGGGAATTATAAAGCAGTTCCATTTGGAGGACGTAAGAGACCTGCCCAGGGACGGCAGCGTCACGCTGCTGGACGCCCGCACCCCGGCGGAGTACGCGGGAGGCCACATCGAGGGCTTCCGCAACATCCCCGTGGATGAACTGCGGGAGCGGCTGGAGGAGATCGAAGCCGGCAAGCCGGTCTACGTCGTCTGCCAGAGCGGCCTGCGGAGCTACATCGCCTGCCGCCTCCTGTCGGGATACGGCTATGAGACCTACAATTTCTCCGGCGGCTTCCGGTTTTACGACGCGGTCACCAACGACCGCCGCCTGACTCAGCGGGCCACGGCCTGCGGTATGGACCAGTAAACGGGAAATTCCCCTCCCCATCCTCCGCCGGAGACAGGGAGGGGAATCTTTATGTGTCCCGCAGCGCCTCCAGCCTCTTTTTATCCAGAAGCTCCACGGAGCCCCGGGCCAGTCTGACCATGCCCTCGTCTTGAAAATAGCGCAGCATTCGGGTGACAACCTCCCGGTGGGTACCCAGGTGGTTGGCAATGGTCTCGTGGGTGAGCCGCAGGAGCTCTGCGTCCTCAATGGCGGCCTCCTCCAGCAAAAAGGCGGCAACGCGCCGGTCCATGCTCTTCCACATGATCTGCTCTACAAGCCACATCACCTCCGAGAACCGGGCGGCCATGATCTCGTTGGTGTAGTTGGACAGCGGCGCGGACTCCGTCATGATCCGGCGGTAAACTTCCGCCGGAATCATCCAGAGGTCCGTGTCCTTTTCCGCCTCAACGGTAATATCAAACTGGATGCTCCGCATGATGCAGGAGGCGGAGAGCAGGCACAGATCCCGGTCAAACAGGCGGTAGATCGTGACCTCCCGCCCCTCCTCCGACAAAATATAGGCCCGAAGCTGGCCGGATCTCACCAGCAGCAATCCCGTGCAGTCCCCGCCGCCGTGAAGCACAGTCCCCTTTTGGACAGACCGGTTTATCAGACTGCCGTATATGCGCTCCCTCTGATCATCTGTCAGCTGATGCCATATGGGAAAACAGCTTTGAAAATTCATTTCGTCCCTTTCTCCCGCGCTGCGGGGACCGTTTGCGAAAACGCTGATTCCATCAACTTATTGGGGGATTTATCCGGCGTTTCCTCCATATTCCGTGCCGTGTCCATGCCGGACAATTGCAGACCGCCGCGGAAGTCTGGCGGACGCGGCCTTTGGCAATTTAACCACCTTTCCGCGCAAAGCGGTTGGGAGCTCCGATTCATATGATCATTTGAAAATTTTCCGTCCATATTCCGATGCCTAGGCCTTGTTTGATAAATGGCGGAATGCCCAACGGCGAGAGTTTTTTCACCAATCAAGGCGATTTGATGCGGCCATGCTTTGTGCATGGCAAGGAAAATCAACGCAGAGCGGCGGAAAAAGGGCTGCCGTTTGGGCGTTTTGACATTTTCCAAACAGGGCCTAAGAATTTTTCGAAAAATCCAGATAATCATACCCGATATGGAAAAGCTAAAACGGCGCCGGTTCCGGAGCCATCAAAATCAATGACCTGAAAAGGAAGAATCAACCATGAGAAAATACTTGAGAACAAAGACCGGGAAAACCACGGGGGCGGCGTTGGCCGGCGAATCCCGGTCCCGGAATCAGCATACATATTTTTCCTCCAATGACAAAAATGACAAATTGGTAACGGAGACGGTGTAATGCAAAAAGAAGTCATGCAGGGAATTTTCCTGCCCTTTCTCGGAACCACCCTGGGCGCGGCCTGCGTCTTCACCATACGGAAGACTCTCCACGCGGCGCTCCAGCGGACCCTGACCGGATTCGCGGCAGGCGTCATGACGGCGGCGTCCGTGTGGAGCCTGTTGGTGCCCGCTATGGAACAGGCAGCCGGCATGGGAAGATGGGCATTTTTTCCGGCAGCCGCGGGATTTTGGCTGGGGATCTTGTTTCTGCTGGTTCTGGACAGGACGATTCCGCACCTGCACCAGCACAGCGACGAACCGGAAGGTCCCCATTCCCGGCTGAAGCGAAGCACCATGCTGGTGCTGGCGGTCACGCTGCACAACATTCCCGAGGGTATGGCGGTGGGCGTAGTGCTGGCGGGCTGGCTGGCTGGCAACGAGACCATTACGGCCGCGGGAGCGTTGGCGCTGTCCGCCGGCATCGCGATTCAGAATTTTCCGGAGGGCGCCATCATTTCCATGCCGCTCCGGTCAGAGGGCGCCGGAAAGGGGAGGGCCTTTCTTTACGGGCTTCTCTCCGGCGTGGCGGAGCCCCTGGCGGCTCTCCTGACCCTTTGGGCGGCGGAGCTGATCCTTCCAGCCCTGCCCTATCTGCTCAGCTTCGCGGCGGGGGCCATGATTTATGTGGTGGTGGAGGAGCTGATTCCGGAGGCATCCGCTGGAGAGCACTCCAACCTCGGTACGCTGTCCTTTGCCGCGGGATTCGCGCTGATGATGGCGCTGGACACGGCCCTCGGATGAGCGCCGCCTGGAACTCGGGATTTTTCAGAGAACCGCGTTGCCTGCCGTCATGAGATTTGCGGGCCGCACCCTTCCGAGCCAACGCCGGCAGGTGCGCCGGCAGGAAATTTTTGGAATCAAGCAAAACCACTCCTTTCAAAGGGCCCGGCTCCGCATCCGCCGCAGTCCTGTTCCCTCAGGCCGTGTCCGGCGGATTTCAAGATTTTTTAACACCGTACAATGCGCTTTGGCGTTTTCAGACAGGCGCTAGGCCTTGTTTGAAAAATGTCAAAACGCCCAAACGACGGACCTTTTTTCGACGCTCTGCGTTGATTTTCCTTGCCATACACAAAGTATGGCTGCGTCAAATCGCCT
>CAJUDV010000051.1 GCA_910585385.1 uncultured Oscillibacter sp.
GCGACCTTCCTGACGGGATGCCCAGCATTGTCACCGTGGAGGTTCCGGTGCGGGATGAACGGTATGGCTTCCACACGGTTTACCTGGCCTATCTGTACTGGAACCCCAACGAGTCGTCCGGCGGCTATATGGAGGGAATCCAGGTCGCCCAGGACTACCAGGGCGTCACCGTCCGCACCACCGTACCGGATGGGGTGCTGAAATGGCAGGACAGCGCCGGGAACGCTTACACCATGCCGCTGGAGTTTTGGTTTGAGGCGGACAGTGCCGGGATACCCTGCTGTTATTCCAACTTCTCTCTGCAATTCGATACTGCTGGTCTGTTCCTCCAACTGTGTGCTGACCCGGCAGTAGGCGGCTACACGAAGATGACGCAGTTCTATCGGACAATGATCTTGTGTGGGAGAAATTTCGGTCACCTTTCGCATTCACAGGGCCTCCCGCAATTTTCTTCATTATATCAAAACGAGAGCTTCATGACAACGTGATTCTGCGGTTCTTTAGACCGGCTGAGTTTTTCCCGCTGTACCGCCATAAACATCTCATCCGAAATAATGGCCTCATGAGAACCGGTGTAGAGATACCGTTCCATGAGACCATCATTTTCAATTTGCACGGCGCCAGTGCTGACCGTTTTCTGGAGCAACACCCTTCCGGTGTATTTTTCATTGGAGAGCAGTTTGTCGATTGCCTCCCGATTCCATTTGGACCTGCCAGTGGGGGAGGGGATACCCTGCCTTTCCAAACCAGCAGCAATTTTTCCAAGACTATTACCAGCAAGATACTGCTCAAATATCCAACATACTACCCTCGCCTCATCGGGATTCACCACCAACTCACCATCAGAACCGACTTCATATCCATAGCACCTGCGTTTTGCCATTTTGGAACTGCCGTCCTGAAAGCCTTTTCGGAGGCCGTTCTTAATTGCTTCACTTTTTTGTATCACATTCATTGTAGTTCTCCTTTTAGAAATAAAAATACCGCAGTGAAATCACTGCGCTGCAAACGTTTTCTGTGATTATATAAAAAATTGACAGACCACTCCCTTGGCGGTCTGTCAACTTATCATGGTGGACTCGAAGGGGATCGAACCCTCGACCTCTGCGATGCGAACGCAGCGCTCTCCCAGCTGAGCTACGAGCCCATATTTAATCTGACCTGCCGCTTTCCATGTGCTTCGCAAGACCACTTTGGTTATTATACCATAAATTTTTCCGTTGTAAAGTATGATTTTTTCAAAACGGCAGAAAATTTTAGTTGAAAATCTCCGGGAGATATAGTAAAATAGACAAGCTATGAATAGATCCTCCGCGCGCAGCTGCGGAGCCGGTCTCGCGCAATGAATGCCCGTGAACCATGTCAGGCGGGGAACCGAGCAGCATTAAGCGGGATGTTTCATGTGCCGCGAGGGCGCCGGTTCCGCAGCTGCGTACGGAGGATCTCTTTCTATCTCTTGCGGGGAGGCGCGCTATGTATCAGGCCCTGTATCGCAAATGGCGGCCCAAGACCTTTTCGGACGTCATCGGCCAGCCCCATATCACCGAGACCCTGCGCAGGCAGGTAGAGGAGGGACGGACCTCCCACGCCTACCTCTTCACCGGCACCCGGGGCACCGGCAAGACCACCTGCGCCAAAATTCTGGCCCGGGCCGTCAACTGCGAGCGCCCGGTGGACGGCGACCCGTGCAACCAGTGCGACGCCTGCCGGGGATTGGAGAGCGGCAGCTTTTTGGACGTGCTGGAGCTGGACGCCGCCTCCAACAACGGCGTGGACCAGGTGCGGGCCCTGCGGGACGAGGCCATCTACTCCCCGGCCCACGTGAAAAAGCGGGTGTACATCATCGACGAGGTGCACATGCTCTCCACCCCGGCCTTCAACGCCCTTTTGAAGATCCTGGAGGAGCCGCCGGAGCATCTGATGTTCATTCTGGCCACCACGGAGCTCCACAAGGTGCCTGCCACGATTCTCTCCCGGTGCCAGCGGTTCTCCTTTAAGCGCATTACCCCGGCGGACGTGGCCCTGCGGCTGAAGTATGTTGCGGAGCGGGAGGGCATTGACCTGACGGCGGAGGGCGCGGAGCTGCTGAGCCGCCTGGCGGACGGCGCCCTGCGGGACGGACTGAGCCTTTTGGACCAGTGCGCTGCGGCGGGGGGGACCATCGACGGCGGCGCGGTGCTGGAGGTGCTGGGCCTGGCGGGAAACCTCCAGACAGCCCAGCTGATGGAGCGGATTCTGGCCCGGGACGCCAAGGCGGCGCTGCTGCTTTTAAACCGGCTCTACGGAGACGGCAAGGACGTGGGCGCGGTGCTGGGGGAGCTCTCCACTCTCACCCGGGACCTGCTGCTGCGGAAGACCGCCCCGGAGGGAGGGGCCGTGCTGCTGTCCGGCGGGTACGACACGGCTGCATTGGACAGGCTGGGCGGTGACGTGCCCGCCAGCCGGTTTCTCTATCTGGCGTCCACGCTGCAAAAGGCGGCGGCGGACCTCTATTACAGCTCCAACCGCCGCACCGACGCGGAGCTGTGCCTTCTGCGGCTGTGTGACGAGTCCCTCTCCGGCGATTTGACGGCGCTGGACGCCCGGATTCGGCGCCTGGAGGAGGCTGGGGCCAGGGGAGAGGTGATTCGGTCCGCTGTGGAGCGCGGCGGCGTCCCCCATCGGGAGGAGCCCCCTGCGGCGGCCCAGCCGGCGGACCCGCCCCCCTGGGACGAGCCGCCCCTTCCGGAGGAGCCTGGCCAACGGGTATTTGACGTTCCCCAGGAGCCGGAGCCGCCGCAGCCGGCGGAGGCTCCGCCAAGTTCCCAGCCCTCTGCCCCGCCGGCGGAGCAGCCCGTTTCCGCCGCACCGGCGGTGGACGGGAACTGGTGGCGGGCCCTGGCGGAGAGCTGCAAAGGCCGTCTGCCGCCTATGTACCGGGCGTTTCTGGATATGTGCGGCGGTGCGCTGGAGGGAGACCAGGTGACAGTCTACGCCCCGGATGACATCACCCTGGGCCGGCTGGACAACGACCGGGTGCGGGGCGCGTTGGCCGAGGAGGCGGAGAGGGCCGCCGGAACGCCGGTGCGCCTGGTGTTCCGGGTGGGGGAGCCTCCAAAGGCCTCGCCTGAGGAAAATTTGAAAAATTTGCTGAAATTCGGCAGTCAGTTTGATAACATTACCATTAAATAAAAGGAGAATTGTTATGGGATACAGTGCGCGCCGCGGATTTTCCAACGGCGGAATGAAGGTCACCGGCGCCCAGCGCCAGGCGGAGATGCAGCAGAAGATCGTCCAGATGCAGGAGGCTATGACCGCCGCCCAGGAGGCGGTGGAGGCCAGGACGTTTTCCGCCAGCGTGGGCGGCGGCGTGGTGGAGGCCAAGGTCAGCGGAAAGAAAGAGGTGCAGTCCATCACCATCAAGCCGGAGGCGGTGGACCCGGAGGACGTGGAGATGCTCCAGGACCTGGTGGTCTCCGCCGTGAACGAGGCCCTGCGCCAGGCCGATGAGGCCATGGAGGCCGGGATGAACGGCGTCACCGGCGGACTGAACCTGGGGGGCTTTGGACTCTGAAACCTACATTTACCGCCGTTGGATACCGGATGGGCGGGGGATGCCGCCAATCGGGATTGTCCGGCTGTAAATACAGATTTTGGCGGGGAGCGGGGCCGGAGGGCACGCTCCCCCCCCTTGTTTTAAAAGGAGTGCTGAGATGAAGAATAAGACCCGCCTGTGGGCGGCGCTGCTGGCCTGCGCACTGTTTTTGACGGGCTGCGGGCCCCGGACCACGGAGCCGGAGCCCTACCCGGAGCCCGCGGGTTCCGAGACGGCGAAAACCGTGGCCTATGTGCCCCTGGATGACCGGCCGGACAACGTGGAGCGGGTGGTGTATCTGGCGGAGTCCCTGGGGTACGCCCTGAGGATGCCGGACCGGGACCTGTACCGGACCGCCCTGGATGGACAGCCCCTCAACAGCAACGGGACCCAGTACGGGGACATGGGGCGGCTGTATGCGTGGGTGCTGGAGCAGGAGGCCGCCGGGTGCGACCGGTACATTCTCTCTTTGGACCAATTGCTCTCCGGGGGGTTGGTGAACTCCCGGTGCACCACGGCGGAGACGGTCGCCATGCCTGATGGCCGAGAGGCGCCAGCCGCCCAGGCCTTAGAGGAGCTGCTGGCGGTCCTGGCGGAGGACCTGGACAATGTGGTCTGGCTGCTGGACAGCGTTATGCGTCTGGCGCCCACTGTGGGATATGCCGGCGGTACGCTGGAGGAGTACAATTGGATACGGGACTTTGGCGCGGGGGCCAGGGAGACCCTGGCGGAAGATGCACTGACCCTGGAGAATGTGTTTGAGAGCTACTGGCGGACGGACGGCTGGGACTGGGAGAAGTTTTACGACGATGTGGTGAACAAACTGGGCGAGGCAGGAGTGGACATCAGCGGCGAGAATTACTACCGCCCCTTTGGCGTACTGGCGGCCAATCTGGACGCCAGGGAGCGGAAGCTGCGGCTCTCCGACCAGGCCCAGCGGATCATAGCCCGGCCGGGCCATGAGAATTTCCGGCTGATGATCGGCATCGACGACTCCTCCCTGGAGGACTGCATCCAGAAAAACGAGATCGCCTATCTCCGGCAGGGCCTGCGGACGGACCGGGCAGGAAATCCCCTGGACTGGCTTCTGGCCGGGGTGGACGACCTGGCCTTCAAGGCCGTGGCCCGGATGTACCTGGACGAGACCGGCTGGTGGGGGGGCACGGCGGCGGTGCAGTACTACGGCGGCACGGAGAACGACCCCGCCTGCGACTACGATTTCCAGCCCCTGACCACCGTGGTGGCGGAGCACCTGGACCTCTTCGGCCTGACGGAGAGCGGCAATCCCCTGGCGGCGGGACTCCAGGTGCTTGTGCTGACTCAGCCGGCGGAGGAGGAATCCAAAAGCGCCTATTATGAGGCGCTGCTCCGGGATTTGCGGGAGTGCCGGGAGCGGAACCGGCCTGTGATCCTCATTGACGCCGGCAACGGGCGGTACGGCACCGCCTTCCACGAAAAGCTGACCAAAGAGGCGGAGCTGGGGTGGCTTTTGAGCTACGCCGGATTTCTGGACATGGCCATTGTCACCGGCACGGCCCTGAGCCATGGTGTGGCCCGGTACGCCTATCTCCAAAGCGGGGAGGAGAGCGAGACCGCGGAGCGGGCCTTTGCCCGGACCCTGGCGGACAGCGTGCTCAAGGATTTCTGCTACAAGAACGTGGTGCGCAATGACCTGCTGGCGTACATCCGGAACGATCTCAGCGGCGATCCCAACAACTTCTGGGTTCCGGAGATCGACCGGGAGTCCCTTCAGGACCGGCTGGAGAGGGGCATGGAGAGCGCCGTGGGGGACGTGGTGAAAAATCTCCGGCGGAGCAACTTCTTTGCCCTGGAGCCCGGCGGGGAGAGGGGCTGGGGCGGCGTGGCCCTGGAGAACTACCGTTTTCCCTGGGACCGGGCCTTTGAGATCGGCATGGACATCCGCCTGGGGGCCTTCACGGAGCCCCATGAGAAGATCCTGGGCATCTACTATCAATAGCGCGCGAAAAAGCGCCCCGTCTGTTGGACAGCGGCATGACTGTCTTACAGACGGGGCGCTTTGCGTCTGAACGGGGGCGGCGCCTTACGGGCGGGGCGGGCCGTTGGGCTCCTCTCCGCCCTGGAGCTGAGTCCACTGGGCGGCCATCCGGGCCAGGTCCGCCTCAAAGGCGCCGGCATCGTCTCCCGCCGGGGGCGCGCTTCCCGCCGGGGGCGCGCTTCCCGCCGGGGCTGTGTCCCCGGGCTGGAGACTTTGCGGGAATTTCCTCCAGCCCGCCTCCACATCGAAGTGGGGAATGCCGGGGTCGGCGGCCTCCCGCCGGGCCACCACCTCCGCCACGCAGGTGATGAAGGTGTCGCTCTCCGGGGTGCTGGGCTCCCTGGAGGCGAAGTCCTCCCGCAGGAGCTGCCGCAGTGTCTTTGTGCTGAATCTGGTTAAAAACGGATAGGAGCCGTTTTTCTCACCGACAGGGCCGGCCATAGGAAAACCTCCTTTTTGTGAAGTTCAATGCGGGCGCCTATTCCTCCAGCAGCTTCCGGAGAAGCTGCTTTGCCCGGGCCGCCCGCTTGCGGCAGGCCTCCGCGGTGGTATGCAGCTCCTGTGCCGCCTCGGCGTAGGTGCAGCCGTCCACCGCCAGACGCTTGAGCAGGTGCAGGTCCCGCCGGCTGATGACACCGTTGTACTCCAGCTCCACGTCGACGGGGTCTTCCCATTCGTCCTCCGGCAGCGCGTCTGCGCCGGACAGCAGGTCCTTCCGCCGGTCCTGCTGGCGGAGGCGGTTTCGGATGATATTTTCCGCAATTTTTCTCAGCCACGTTTTGGGGTACTGGACCTCCCGCTGCCAGATGGCCTCCCAGGCGACGCGGAACGTCTCCTGGACCACCTCCTCCGCCGCGTGGTAGTCCACAAACTGACGGGCATAGTGAAAGAGGAGCGGCGCGTACTGCCGGTACCACTGTTCCATCAGCGCGGTCCTATCCTGACTGTCCAAGACTACCCCTCCAATCCGGCGGCTTCTTCTGTAATTTTATGCTGTTTTTTCCGGAAAATCAAGAGGCGAAAAAATATTTTCAAGAATCCGTCCGGTTTTCCGCCTCTGGAGACACTATTTATTCAGAGGCAGGACAAATCAGGCGGCCTGGCGCCGCCGGGAAAAGGAGTTATGAAGATGAGAGTTACAGGTCAACTTGGAGCTTATCCCTCCCCGTATTTCACCTCCGGAGGTCGCCGGACGGAGAACGGCCTGGGATGGGAGCAGTATCTGGACCCGGAGGTCCAAAAGCGGAAAATGGCGGCTCTGCCGGAGGGCGGGTCTCTGAGCTCTGTGTATATGCAGTTTGTGGAGGATTACAGGGCGTGGAAGGCCGGGCAGCCGGAGCTGGCCCTGCCGGACTCCCGGGGCTGGACGGAGGAGAACCTGGCCTTTTTGAAAGAGCACTACGCCGGGGACCTGTCCGCCTTTGAGGTCTACGACGCCCTGGAGACCATGCGGCGCATGGGAGCCATCAGCCAGAAGGAGCAGAATTACGCCACAGGCAGTACGATGATCGCAATTGATCTTTCCGACATTGATCACTGCGTCATTGTAAGGGACTCCACGGACCCCAGGGACCTCTGGCTGGGCAGCTTTCACAAAGCACCCATGGTGGGCTTTCGCGATTTGGAGGACATCTTCTCCTGGGTGGAGGAGTTCCGCACGGAGGACCATCCGGACGCGATCCCCTGGGCCGAGGCTGCGGCCAGGGGCTGGATCTGAAATTCCGGCGCCGGCAGAAAAAGATTAGGAGGATGATTATGACAGTAGGACGTACATCAGGGTGGGTTGATCCCAGTTGGTTCAAATACGTGGACATCCCCGGTGTCGACTCTGAAAAGATGAAATATGGGGTGCTGAAAGACGAGTGCCGGGACCAGTTCCGGGAGGCCGTCCAGGCGAGGCGGGAGGAGCAGAAGCTGGCCTTTGAGAAATTCAAGGAGGACGCAAGGCGGCAGGGAAAGTTCGTCCGGCTGACGAAGGCGCAGCTGGAGCACCTCTCCGCCTCTTACGACCCAAGGGAGATGACCCGGGAGGACTATCAGGCCTTTATTGACGACCTCATCGAGTACGGCGTTCTCGACGAGGCGGACAAGGACTATATCTCATACAGCGGCCTGGTGCCCATTGACTTCTCCGAGCCCACATGCACCATCACCGCCGCGCCCTATCAGCCGTACGTCAGGGATTTCTGGTCCAGCGGAGGCAATATCCTGGACTGGTCCAGGTATCTCTCCACCTACGAGTATTTCAATTCGGATACCAACCGCTTTGAACCGACTCGGAGCGCCGTCCTGTTTGACCGGATTCAGCAGGTGCTGGTGAAGATGGGCAGGTAGGCGCGGCCCGTTTCGAATGATCCGGGACAAAAGAGCGCCCCGCTGAACCGGCGAGGCGCTCTTTTACTATGAGATCATCTCACTGCCAATGCTGTAGCCGTCCCACGTTCCCACCTCCGGCCAGAGGGCGGAGCAGTCGTAGAGGCAGTAGGCCGCCAGGGGCGTGCGCCACTTCTCCGCGTCGAAGAACAGGACGGGCAGGGCGTAGCACTCCGCACCGTGACTGCCGTTGGTGCGGATGGAGAAGAGGCACCCGTCCTCCCAGCTGTACCGGAGGCTGGAGAGATCCTCCCCCTCCTTTGGGGCAGGGGTGTTGAGGGGGAAGGCGGTGAGGTATCCCTGGTCCCGCAGCTCCTCAAAGGTGAGGTCCAGGACCTCCACGCCGTGGAGTTCCCCGAACCGCCAGCGCAGGGCGGACTGTTCGCTCTCCAGCAGGCCGCCGGGGGCCTGCGTCAGATCCAGGGAGACCGTGGAGAGATTCTCATTCAGGGCCGGGTCCTTTTTCCACAGGTCGTCCAGGGCCTGGAGGTACAAACCGCACAGGTCATAATATGAGCCGCCGGGGCACTGCGGCGTGCCGATGGAGTAGCCGGAGACGGAGTAGACCTCGCCCAGCTGGGCGGGGAAGCTCTCCAAAACCAGCCCGTTGAAGGCGATCTCCAGGGGCATTCCGTCGGTCAGGTCTCTGGCGGAGGCGGGCCGGCCGTCCAGGAAGACGGGGGTTTCCGCCGCCAGGGTCAGGCGGTAGACGCTTTTCCCGTCATGGCGTCCGTCACGGCCGCCGGAGAGCGGGGCGTCCAGCTCCGCCAACAACAGGATTCCATCTTCTGCACCGTCTACGACGCGGCAGGTGAGATAGACGGGGGTCTCGTCCTCTGCCAGGGAGGGAAGGTCCTCCGGCAGCGGGGACGTAGCGGCTCCGTCCCCCTCCGGCGGATCGGGGGACTGGGCAGGGACGCCGCAGGCAGCGAGAAGGGACAGGCAGAGGCACAGCGCCAGAAGCGGGAAGTGTTTTTTCATAAGACGAACCTCCTTTATCTGTTTAGTCGGCGAGGGAGGGCGTTTGGTTCCGCAGGGGTGAAATTTTTCTCCGGGCCCGGGGGAAGAGTAACAGTTGACAACCCGGGCCGGAATGGATACAATAGGAATTCAGTGAGAACCGCCCAGCGCGATACATTATAATATAACAGAGCAAAGGAATGGATACTATGGCACAGGATAAGAGACAAGTGGACGCCATTACCGCCCGGGACGTGGACTTCGCCCAGTGGTACACCGACGTCTGCAAGAAGGCTGAGCTCATCGACTATACCTCCGTCAAGGGCATGTTCATCTACCGCCCTTACGGCTACGCCATCTGGGAGAACATCCAGGCGGAGCTGGACCGCCGCTTCAAGGCCGCGGGCCATGAGAACGTGTACCTCCCGGTGCTGATCCCCGAGTCCCTGCTCCAGAAGGAGAAGGACCACGTGGAGGGCTTCGCCCCGGAGTGCGCCTGGATCACCATGGGCGGCAGCGAAAGACTGGAGGACCGGCTCTGCGTCCGCCCCACCAGCGAGACGCTGTTCTGCGAGCACTACGCCAGCATCATCCACTCCTGGCGGGATCTTCCCAAGCTGTACAACCAGTGGTGCAGCGTCCTGCGCTGGGAGAAGACCAGCCGTCCCTTCCTGCGCCACCGGGAGTTTTTGTGGCAGGAGGGCCACACCATGCACGCCACGGCGGAAGAGGCCCGGGAAGAGACCATGCGGATGCTGAACATCTACGCCGACTTCATGGAGAACTACCTGGCCATGCCCGTGATCCGGGGCCGCAAGACCGACAAGGAGAAGTTTAAGGGCGCGGAGGAGACCTACACCGTGGAGTGCATGATGCACGACCGCAAGGCCCTCCAGGGCGGCACCAGCCACTACTTCGGCGACGGCTTCGCCAAGGCCTTCGGCATTACCTTCACCGGCAGGGACAACCAGCTCCACCACCCCCACCAGACCAGCTGGGGCGTCAGCACCCGGATGATCGGCGGCATCATCATGACCCACGGCGACGACAACGGCCTGGTGCTGCCCCCCCGAGTGGCGCCCGTTCAGGCGGTGGTGATCCCCGTGGCCCAGCACAAGCCCGGCGTGCTGGACGCGGCGGCGGCCCTGCGGGACCGGCTGGCGGCGGCGGGTCTGCGGGCGAAGATGGACGACTCCGACAACAGCCCCGGCTGGAAGTTCGCCGAGTACGAGATGAAGGGCGTGCCCCTGCGGGTGGAGATCGGCCCCAAGGACATGGAGAAGGAGCAGTGTGTCGTCGCCCGGCGGGACACCGGGGAGAAGGCGTTCGTCCCCCTGGGGTCGCTGGAGGAGACGGTGAAGAGGCTCCTGGACGAGATCCACGACAACATGTACGCCATGGCGCTGAAGAACCTCCAGGACAACAGCTTTGATATAGCCACGCCGGAGGAGGCCAAGGCCATCGCCGAGGGCAGGGGCGGATTCCTCCGCTCCAAGTGGTGCGGCGGTCTGGACTGCGAACTGGCCATGAAGGAGCGGGCCGGCGTCACATCCCGGTGCATGCCGCTGGCGCAGAGCGGTACGGAGGGCGTTTGCCCGGTTTGCGGTAAGAAATGTACCACTGACATTTACTGGGGAGTCGCTTACTAAGCGGGATATGAGGTGGAGAGGCGAAAGCCTCTCCGCTTTTTTCGCTTTCAGCGGGGAAAGGGGGATTTGATTCCTTCGGAATTTGCCCCGCAAGGGCGAAAGCAAAACCCCGCCCAGGCGGAAACCCGGGCGGGATCAATCGGGATATTTTTTATAAAAATCAGAGAGCAGCTCCCTCTCAGAGATATGCAGAACCCGGCAGAAGCACACGAGCTCATAGTCTTTTACAAAACGCTGGTTGCGTTCAATCTTACTGATCAGAGGCTGACTGATGTCCACGCCAAGCAGCTGCATCTGCGCGGCCAGCTCCTCCTGTGAGAGCTGATTCTTTCTGCGGAATTTCCGTAGTTTTTTCGAGATAATATTGGAGTCTGTATTGAAATCAGATTTGTTCATCAATTTTTACTCCAGGACGATATATTTTCTTGACTATATCATGTCAATTGCTTTATAATTATGTCGTCTTATTATAAATAGGAGTGGGGAAACTATGTCAGACAGAGAATTTTGCGCAAGCATCCTCGCAAGGGTGCTGATTGACGCCGGGGCGGGCATTGTACTTGGCGGAACGGATTCGGATGAAATCATCGGGCAGATGGTGGAGATGGAGTGCTGCGAAGCCCTCCGCAAGATCCGCAACATATTGGATGATGACAGGCTCAACGACGAGGCCTGTTTTTCCCGCATCTATCGGATCGTCTGCCTATACGACGAGCTGGGCCCCGGGGCCGGAAGCCGCCACGATTTCGGCTGAAATCAGCTTTCCCCGAACTGCCAAAAATTTTTTTCATTTTTCATGAAAAACAGAGAAAATCCTCTTGACATTGGGAGGATTTTCTTTTATTATAGGTAAGTCCGTGCGGGAGGCCGTATCTCGCGCGCGGTATTGCGATGAACCGGGAGATTGCTCCGTCAGGAGGTAACTTTCGGGGAGTATGTCCGATAATCGGGCGGCTGAGAGAGGATCTGTACGCTGCGTAGATCGCCGCGCCATGATCGAGGTACCGGCCGGAATTGCCCTGCGCCGGTATTTTTCATGAGCTGGAATGATACGCACGGTTAAGCGTATAGAAAATTCTCCCGCCGTAGGTCGTCGAGACTCGAGAAAAAACGACGTACGAAATCAGGAGGAATCAAAACCATGGCACAAAAAGAAATGATCCGCATCCGGCTGAAGGCCTATGACCACCAGGTTATCGACCAGAGCGCCGAGAAGATCGTCGAGACCGCCAAGCGCACCGGCGCCGAGGTCTCCGGCCCCATCCCGCTGCCCATCAAGAAGGAGATCATCACCATTCTGCGCTCCGTCCACAAGCATAAGGACAGCCGGGAACAGTTTGAGCGCCGCACCCACAAGCGCCTCATCGACATCAGCCGCTCCACCCCCAAGACCGTGGAGGCCCTGATGGCCCTGGAGCTCCCCGCCGGTGTGGACATCGAGATCAAGCTGTAAGGCCACCGTTACCATGTTAGCACCGCAGTCCGCCGCGTAATTGAGGCGGGCGGGTCATGTCGGTAAACCACCGCGTCTTCAGCATCCCCCGTCCCCGCCGCCGCAAGCCCGGCGAAGCGGGCCGCGGCGGAACAGGAGGAGCAGGGGCGCTGAGGGGACTCAGCGGCGGCGCGCCGACCAATAACCTTTACAAGGAGGAACATACATGAAAGCGATCATCGGCAAAAAAGTGGGCATGTCCCAGATTTTTGACGAGAACGGCCATGTGATCCCGGTCACCGTCATCGAGGCGGGGCCCTGCGTGGTCGTTCAGAAGAAGACTTCCGAGAAGGAAGGCTACCAGGCCGTTCAGCTGGGCTTTGAGGACATTCCCGAGCGCAAGCTGACGAAGCCCGAGAAGGGCCACCTGACCAAGGCCGGCGTGGCGCCCAAGAAGCACCTCAAGGAGTTCGACCTGGAGAACGCCGCCGAGCTCAACGTGGGCGACCTGGTGAAGGCCGACACCTTCGCCGTGGGCGACTTTGTGGACGTCACCGGCACCAGCAAGGGCCACGGCTTCCAGGGCGTCGTCAAGCGCCACGGCGCGGCCGTGAAGCGCAACACCCACGGCGGCGGCCCCGTCCACCGCCACCAGGGCTCTCTGGGCGCCGGCACCACCCCCGGCCGCATCATGAAGGGCCGCGACGGCGCGGGCCACATGGGCGTGGACCAGGTTACGGTCCAGAACCTGTCCGTGGTGAAGGTCGATCCCGAGCTGAACATGCTGGTTGTCTGCGGCGCGGTGCCCGGCCCCAAGGGCGGCCTGGTCACCATCAAGTCCACTGTGAAGGTCCACAAGGCCAAGCAGGCCGGCGCCGACATCAGCAAGAACCCGCAGAAGGCTTCCGGCCGCAACCCGCAGAAGGCCTCCGC
>CAJUDV010000052.1 GCA_910585385.1 uncultured Oscillibacter sp.
CAAGCTGAGCGGGATTTTCAGAACTTCAAAAAGTTCTGAAAATCCCTGATTTGAAGAGCGCAGGGAACCCTTCTTGGGTTCCCCGCACACACCCCTCCTTACCGTCCAACCGGTTTTCAGGGTTCTTTGACAGTCTGCGGCGGCGGGCTGTGCCCGCCGCCTGATACACGGTCTACGCCTTAAGAGTCGATGCCCCGGGAGGTCAGGTACTTCTTGACCATCAGCGCCACCTTGAAGGTGATGGCGTCGTCAAACTCCCGCAGGTCCAGCCCGGTGAGCTTTTTGATTTTCTCCAGCCGGTACACCAGGGTATTCCGGTGGACAAACAGCTTCCGGGCCGTCTCGGAGACGTTCAGGTTGTTCTCAAAGAACTTGTGGATGGTAAAGAGCGTCTCTTTATCCAGGGCGTCAATGGGATTTTTCTTGAAGACCTCCTGGAGGAACATCTCGCAAAGGGTGGTGGGAAGCTGGTAGATCAGCCGCCCGATGCCCAGGTTCTCATAGTTGATGATATACTTCTCCGTGTCGAAGACCTTGCCCACCTCAATGGCGATCTGGGCCTCCTTGTAGCTCTTGGCCAGGTCCCGCAGGTGGGTGGCGATGGTGCCGATGCCCACCACCGCGCTGGCGCCGCCGCCGCGCAGGCTCTCCTCCACGGTGGAGGCGATCTTATTCAGCTCCTTGATGCCCGCGCCCTCCGGCATCTGGCGGATCAGGACCACGTCCCCCTCGCCCACGCTGAGGACAAAGTCGTTCTGCCGGTCCGGGAACATGGACTGGATCACGTCCGTGGGCACGGACTCGCCCTTTTTCAAAGACCGCACCACAAACACGCCCCGGGACACATCGGCGGTGACTCGCAGCTCCTTAGCCCGCATATAGATGTCGCCCAGCATAATATTGTCGGAGATGATGTCCTTGACAAAGGACCCCCGGTCATGCTTTTCCTCATAGTAGGATTTGGCGGAGTTCAGGGCCACCGTGGACATAGCGCACACCGTCCGGCTCACGTCGTTGTCCCCAAAGACGAAAACCGCATAGTCGAATTGGGTATTCCAGCCGTTCAGGGCTTTAAAAGTCTTACCGTCGGAGGAGACCATGGCGCCGGAGGCGCCGTTCACCACAGGCACGTGCTCCGCCCAGCGCTGCCCGATCATAGACAGCTCGCTGCAAGCGATCACCACACCTTCCCCGTCGATTACGCCGATGGTCCGATCTGTATTTTCCTTTAACTGCAAGACTACATTTTGAAAAATTCTTCCAGACATGGCCTTCCTCCTCACCTAAAATCACCAGGGGAATTAACAACGCTTTTATTATATCGGCAATTTTGTCGAATTGCAAGAGATATTTTCTTTTTTAGACAAAAAAACTATTGCGTTTTTGGTGAAGATTTGGCGTTTTTCGTAGGATTATCAAATCTCCGTAATCTTTCCACTTCATTCTCCGTCAAAAAGCGAAAGGCGCCCCTGGGCAGAGCCCTGTCCAGGGCCAGCGGGCCCATCCGAACCCGTTCCAGATACAGCACCGGCTTGCCCAAATAGGCCAGCATCCGCTTTACCTGGTGGAACTTTCCCTCCCGGAGCGTGACATGGGCCTCGCTCTCCTCTCCTGCCGACAGAATCTCCAGCCCGGCGGGCAGGCAGGCGAGACCGCCGGGCAGCGTCACTCCGGCGGCAAACGCGGCGCGGTCCGCCTCCGTCAGCCGCCCCGCCACCCGGGCGTAGTACACCTTGTCCACATGACGCCTGGGGGACAGCAGATCGTGGGCCAGGCCCCCCTCATTGGTCAGCAGCAGCAGTCCCTCCGTATCCTTATCCAGCCGGCCCACCGGAAAGAGCCCCTGCCGGCGCAGGTCCTGCGGCAGCAGATCCAGCACGGTCCGGCCCCGGCCGTCCTCGGTGGCGGAGAGGTAACCCGCCGGTTTATTCAGCATGATCCAGGTGTGCCGCCGGTACCGCAGCGTCTCGCCATTGACGGTGATCTCCGAGGCCTCCGGGTCTGTCTTCTCCTCTGCCGACCGGGCGGGGACGCCGTCCACCAGCACCCGGCCCTGCCGAATCAGGTCTTTGGCCTCCCGCCGGGTCCACTTCCCCGTGGAGGCGATCATCTTGTCTAACCGCTGCTTTTCCATTGGAATTCCCCCCTCCTCCCCGGTTCTCACTCTTATCTTATCATAATTCCACCAGAAAATGAATAGGAAACAAGCAGGAGGGATGTATCATGCTGATTTTCACTACCCGCTTTTCCAAAAAAAAGGCCGTCCTCATTGTCGTTCTCCTGGGGCTGGTCATTGCCGCGGCGATTCTCTTCCTGAGCCGCAGACCGGCGGAGGAGGCCCCCGCGCCCCAGCTTCTCACCAATGAGGACCGGGTGTCCTATCTCCAGTCCATGGGCTGGGAGGTATCCCCGGAGCCCCTGGAGACGCTCCAGTTCCTGCTGCCGGACCATCTGGCGGAGCCATACCTGAGCTACAATGAGCTGCAAAAGGCCCAAAACTTCGACCTCTCCCCTTGCTGCGGCAAACAGCTCTCCCGCTTCACCTACGCCGTCGGCAACTACCCGGGCCGGGCAGAGGGCGTGCAGCTGAACCTCTATGTCTGCGAGGATCAGCCCGTAGCGGGAGACATCTTCTGCGCCGGGGCCAACGGCTTTCAGGATACGCTGGTCTACCCGGAGAGCGGGAAATAGCTCCGGCGCAAAAAAGGACTGCCGCAACGCGGCAGTCCTTTTCAAGCCTTGGAAAATTACTCGGCAACGTCGGTGACGGCGCCGGAACCAACGGTGCGGCCACCCTCACGGATAGCAAACCGCAGGCCCTTCTCAATGGCGATGGGGGTAATCAGCTCAACGTTCATCTCCACGTTATCGCCGGGCATGCACATCTCAACGCCCTCGGGCAGGGTGATGACGCCGGTGACGTCAGTGGTGCGGAAGTAGAACTGGGGACGATAGTTGTTGAAGAAGGGAGTGTGGCGGCCGCCCTCTTCCTTGCTGAGGACATACACCTGGCCCTTGAACTTGGTGAAGGGGTGGATGGAGCCGGGCTTCGCCAGAACCTGGCCGCGCTCGATGCCGTTGCGGTCCACGCCACGGAGCAGGGCGCCGATGTTGTCGCCGGCCTCAGCGTAATCCAGCAGCTTGTGGAACATCTCGATACCGGTGACAACGGTCTTCTTCTTCTCCTCCATGAGGCCGACGATCTCGACTTCCTCAGAGAGCTTCAGCTGGCCGCGCTCCACACGGCCGGTGGCCACGGTACCGCGGCCGGAGATGGTGAACACGTCCTCCACGGGCATCAGGAAGGGCAGGTCGGCTTTGCGGTCGGGGGTGGGGATATAGCTGTCAACGGCGTCCATCAACTCCTTGATGCAGGCATACTCGGGAGCGCTGGTGTCGTTAGACTCGGAGATCAGGGCGTTCAGAGCGGAGCCCTTGATGATGGGGATGTCGTCGCCGGGGAACTCGTAGTTGGACAGGGTCTCGCGGACCTCCATCTCCACCAGCTCCAGCAGCTCCTCGTCGTCAACCTGGTCGCACTTGTTCAGGAAGACTACGATGGCGGGCACGCCCACCTGGCGGGCCAGCAGGATGTGCTCCTTGGTCTGGGCCATGGGGCCGTCGGTGGCGGCAATGACCAGGATGGCGCCGTCCATCTGCGCAGCGCCGGTGATCATGTTCTTGATATAGTCGGCGTGGCCCGGGCAGTCAACGTGAGCGTAGTGACGGGCATCGGTCTCATACTCCACGTGGGCGGTGTTGATGGTAATGCCGCGCTCGCGCTCCTCGGGAGCCTTGTCGATGCTGGAGTAGTCGGTGTAGTCAGCCTTGCCCTGGAAAGCCAGGAACTTGGTGATGGCGGCGGTCAGAGTGGTCTTGCCGTGGTCAACGTGGCCGATGGTGCCGATGTTGACATGGGGCTTGCTTCTTTCAAACTTTTGCTTGGCCATTGGAAAAATCCTCCTTAATGGTTGAATGTTAAAATTTGGGATCAGCACAAAACGTCATTATGCTGATATTTTACAACAAGTCCGCAGAAAAAGCAATCCTTAAAACGGACTTTATTTGGATAATTTTGGCGCTTTGGCCTTATTTCATGGCCCGTCCGCCCATCCGCTGATCGATGATCTTCTCGCGGATGCTCTTGGGGATCTCCAGATAGCTGTGAGGCTCCATGGTATACTGGCCCCGGCCCTGGGTGCGGCTGCGCAGGTCGGTGGCGTAGCCGAACATCTCGCCCAGAGGCACCAGCGCGTCCACCTGGACGGCGCCGGAGCGGTTCTCCTGGCCCTGAATCTGTCCGCGGCGGCTGTTCAGGTCGCCGATGACGTTGCCCAGATACTCGTCAGGCACAATGACGCTGACCTTCATAATGGGCTCCATCAGGGTGGCGTCCGCCTTCTGGCAGGCCTCCTTGAAGGCCATGGAACCGGCGATCTTGAAGGCCATTTCCGAGGAGTCCACCTCGTGATAGCTTCCGTCGTACAGGGTGACCTTCACGTCCACCACCGGATAACCGGCCAGCACGCCGGAGAGCATGGCTCCCTGGATACCGGCGTCCACGGCGGGGATATACTCCTTGGGCACCGCGCCGCCCACCACTTCGTTGACGAACTCGTAGCCCTTGCCGGACTCGTTGGGCTCCACGCGAATCTTGACGTGGCCGTACTGGCCCTTGCCGCCGGACTGGCGGGCGTACTTGGTATCCTGCTGGACGCTCTTCTTGATGGTCTCCTTGTAGGCCACCTGGGGCGCGCCCACGTTGGCCTCCACCTTGTACTCCCGGAGCAGGCGGTCCACGATGATCTCCAGATGGAGTTCGCCCATACCGGCGATGATGGTCTGCCCTGTCTCCTCATCGGTGTAGGTGCGGAAGGTGGGGTCCTCCTCGGCCAGCTTCATCAGGGCGATGCCCATCTTCTCCTGACCGGCCTTGGTCTTGGGCTCGATGGCCACCCGGATGACGGGCTCGGGGAACTCCATGGACTCCAGGATCACGGGGTGCTTTTCATCGCACAGGGTGTCGCCGGTGGTGGAGTTCTTCAGGCCGATGACGCCGGCGATGTCGCCGGAGTAGATGGTCTCAATATCCTCCCGGTGGTTGGCGTGCATCTGGAGAATGCGGCCGATGCGCTCCTTCTGTCCCTTGGTGGAGTTAAGCACGGAGGTGCCGGTGCTCAGCGTGCCGGAGTAGACCCGGACAAAGCTCAGACGGCCCACATAGGGGTCAGTCATGATCTTGAACGCCAGGGCGGAGAAGGGGGCGTTGTCGTCAGAGGGACGATCCTCCTCTTCCTCCGTCTTTGGATTGACGCCCTTGATGGGGGGAATGTCCGTGGGAGCGGGCATATAATCCACGATGGCGTCCAGCAGCTTCTGCACGCCCTTGTTCTTGTAGGACGTGCCGCAGGTGACGGGAACCATCTCGTTGGCGATGGTGGCCTTGCGGATGGCGGTGCGGATCCGGTCCACAGGGACCTCCTCGCCGCCGAGGTAGAGCTCCATGATTTCGTCGTCAAACATGGATACGGCGTCCATGAGCTTTTCACGGTACTCGTTGGCCAGGTCCACCATGTCCTCGGGGATAGGCTCCACACGCATGTCCTTGCCCAAGTCGTCGTAATAAATATCGGCGTCCATCTCCACCAGATCGATGATCCCCTTGAAGGTCTCCTCGCTGCCGATGGGGAGCTGGATGGGCACGGCGTTGCACTTGAGGCGGTCGGAGATCATGTCCAGCACGTGGTAAAAGTCCGCGCCCATGATGTCCATCTTGTTGACGTAGATCATGCGGGGAACCTTGTAGGTGTCGGCCTGACGCCACACGGTCTCGGACTGGGGCTCCACGCCGCCCTTGGCGCACAGGACCGTCACAGAGCCGTCCAGCACGCGCAGGGAGCGCTCCACCTCCACGGTGAAGTCCACGTGGCCCGGGGTGTCGATGATGTTGATGCGGGTGGAATTAAACTGGTTCTTGGAACCGGACCAGAAACAGGTGGTGGCGGCAGAGGTGATAGTGATGCCGCGCTCCTGCTCCTGGGCCATCCAGTCCATGGTGGCGGTACCGTCGTGGGTCTCGCCGATCTTATAGTTCACGCCGGTGTAGAACAAGATTCGCTCGGTGGTGGTCGTCTTGCCCGCATCGATGTGAGCCATAATGCCGATATTTCTGGTGTTTTCGAGAGATGTCTTTCTCGGCATACTGTCTTTCTCCTAACTAGCTTACCAGCGGAAGTGCGCGAAAGCCTTGTTGGCCTCGGCCTGCTTGTGCATGTCCTCGCGTTTTTTTACCGCGGCGCCGGTATTGTTGGCGGCGTCCATAATCTCGCCGGCCAGCCGCTCAGCCATGGTCCGCTCACTGCGGGCCCGGGAGTAGGCGGTCAGCCACCGCAGCCCCAGCGTGGTGCGCCGGGCGGGACGGACCTCCATGGGAACCTGGTAGTTGGCGCCGCCCACACGGCGGGCCTTGACCTCCAGGCTGGGCATGATGTTGTCCATGGCCTGGGTAAATACCTCAACGGGGTCCTTTCCGGTCTTCTCCTTGATCTGGTCGAAGGCACCGTAGACCACCTTCTGCGCGACGCCCTTCTTGCCGTCCAGCATGACGTTGTTGGTGAGCCGGGTCACCAGGACGGAGCCGTAGACGGGATCGGGCAGGATTTCTCTCTTGGGAACATTACCTCTTCTGGGCACTATGCTTCCCTCCTTCATAATATTCTATGATCTCATAGGTACTCAAAAGGCCGCTTTCAGCCCCTTGTGTATGCCTGCCAAAGAGGTATATCCGTACTTACGTACATTATATATAAACCTGTTCGGCAAAGCTTTCAGTTTGTCCTTACTTGGACTTGGGACGCTTGGCGCCGTACTTGGAACGGCTCTGCATACGGCCGGACACGCCCTGGGTATCCAGAGTGCCGCGGATGATGTGGTACCGGACGCCGGGGAGGTCCTTGACACGGCCGCCGCGGATCATAACCACGGAGTGCTCCTGCAGGGAGTGGCCCACGCCGGGAATATAGGCGGTGACCTCGTAGCCGTTGGTCAGGCGAACACGGGCGATCTTACGCAGCGCGGAGTTGGGCTTCTTGGGGGTAGCGGTTCTCACGGCGGTGCAGACGCCTCTCTTCTGAGGAGAGGGGAGATCGGTGGTCTTGGTCTTCAGGGTGTTCAGGCCAAACTGCAGAGCGGGAGAGGTGGACTTGTAGGTCGCCTGCTCCCTTCCTTTACGGACCAGCTGATTAAAAGTAGGCATTGAATTTCTCCTTTCTTACATATTTTTGGCAGCCGCTCACTGCGGACAGCCTTTATTTTTTGCGGAAAACCTCTCGGCTATTCCGAAAAAACCAAAAATTTGCAGGGACCGGGTCAGAGGACCGCCACCACGGACGCCCCCACCGCAATGCGGCAGGCCTGGCCCAGCTGGGCCATGGTATACCCCTCCCGAACGGGAATGCCCGCCTCCGCGCAGCTGGACGCCACCGGGCCGGTAATCGCCGGGTCGGCGTCACAGGCCAGAAACACCTGGCGGGCACGGCCCTCCCGAATGGCTTTGCGGGACTGTTTCACGCCGATCACCTTTTCCTGAGAAGCAAGTTCCGTAATCACGGGAAATTCCTCCTGATACTCGCTTTTATGGGAAAAGCGCACATTGACGCACACGCATGGCAAAATTCGCGGAATCTGCCCGCGCATTTGGAAATTATAGCATGTGGGGGCGCACTCGTCAAGTATTTCCGCAGAAAGGATCTTTATTTTTTCTCTTTCACAAATCCCCGGCTGCTTTTACAATATTTTTCATGGATTTGTCCCAATTTCCGCGGCGCTGCTCAAACTTTTTCTCCCCCTCCGCCGTCTAATTGACAGAACATCGATAAGGAGGAGTCTCTGATGAAACATCTCGCCTCTCTCACCGCCCTGCTGGCCCTCCTGCTGGCGCTGACCGCCTGCGGTACTTCGGCCTCCCCGGCCCCGGAGGAACCGGTCGCTTCCGAAGAACCCACGCTGGAAACGCTCTGCGGCGCCGACTACCAGTCCTACATCGTGGAAACCATCACCATGCAGATGGAAAACCGGATGAACAAGACCCCTGACGTCCCCTACTTTCCCATTACAGACGGCGCTCCTCTGACCGACTACGCCCCCATCGACAATACCACTCCTTTTGAAGTGGACGGCGAGGGTAATGTGGTCATTTACTTTTCCGCAGGCGCCGTGACGGACGAGGCCAACGGCGAGCAGTCCTTCCGTATCCCCCCTCCCTGATTTGCCGACACACGAAAAGGGGCCCCGCGGCTGCGGCCGCGGGGCCCCTTTTTCATTTTTACAGACTTTCCACTGCGGAGAACGTCTCCTCGGCGGCGCCCGTCTCGTCCGGCACCAGTTCCCTGGCGGAACTGTGGTAGGTCTGAAGGCCCGTGCCGGCGGGGATCAGCTTGCCGATAATGACATTCTCCTTCAGGCCCGTCAGACGGTCCGCCTTGCCCTTGATGGCGGCCTCGGTGAGGACCTTGGTGGTCTCCTGGAAGGAGGCGGCGGAGAGGAAGGAGTCCGTGGCCAGGGAGGCCTTGGTGATTCCCATCAGCAGCTGGGTGCCCATGGCCTTGCGCAGAGGCTCGCCGTCCTCCCGCAGCTCTCCCGCGGCGGCGCGGCGGTCGATCTCGGCGTTGGCGTCGTCCAGCTCCAAAACGTCCACCATAGAGCCGTCCAGCAGGTTCGTGTCGCCGGCGTCCTCCAGGCGGATCTTGCGCATCATCTGGCGGACGATGACCTCAATGTGCTTGTCGTTGATGTCCACGCCCTGCTGGCGGTACACCCGCAGGACCTCCTGGATCAGATAGTTGTACACGGCGTCGGCGCCCCGGATGCGGAGCACATCATGGGGGTTCAGTGCGCCGTAGGTCAGCTGGGTACCGGCGGCAATGGTATCGCCGTCCTTTACCTGGAGACCCGTGTGAGGCACCGCGTAGGTGCGGACGTCGCCGTCGTCGGCGGTGACGATGATGTTCAGCAGGCTGCCCTTGGTGGCCTCCTCAAACTTCACCTTGCCGGCGATCTCGGAGAGGGTGGCCATCCGCTTGGGCTTGCGGGCCTCGAACAGCTCCTCCACACGGGGAAGGCCCTGGGTGATGTCGCCGCCGGCCAGGCCGCCGGTGTGGAAGGTACGCATGGTCAGCTGGGTACCGGGCTCGCCGATGGACTGGGCGGCGATGATGCCCACGGCCTCGCCGGGGCCCACGGGCTGCTGCGTGGCCAAGTTCATGCCGTAGCACTTGGCGCACACGCCGCTGCGGGCCTTGCAGGTCAGCACGGTGCGGATCATGACGGTGGGGCGCTCGTCTCTCTCTGGGTCAAAGGCGCAGCGGTCACCCTCCTGGACGTTCTCCTGGACCCACTTGCGGCTCTCCAGGATCTTGGCGTCCGCCTCGTCCATCATGTGGTCGTCGGCCACCAGCACCTCTCCGGTATCGGCGTCCACCACGTCGCTCACCAGGTAGCGGCCCCGGAGGCGGTCGGAGAATTTCTCAATGACCTGGCCGTTCTCGCTGATCTCGGAGACCTTGATGCCGTGGGTCACGCCGCAGTCCCTCTCCCGGATGATGACCTCCTGGGAGACGTCCACCATGCGGCGGGTCAGATAGCCCGAGTCGGCGGTCCGCAGGGCGGTGTCCGCCAGACCCTTGCGGGCGCCGCGGCTGGAGATGAAGTACTCCAGGGCGGTCAGGCCCTCCCGGTAGTTGGCCTTGATGGGAATCTCAATGGTCTTGCCGGCGGTGTTGGCGATCAGGCCCCGCATGCCCGCCAGCTGGCGGATCTGCTTCATGGAGCCCCGGGCGCCGGAGTCCGCCATCATGAAGATGGGGTTATACCGGTCCAGATTGTCCTGCAGGGCGGTAGATACGTCGTCGGTGGTCTTCTCCCAGACCTGCACCACCTGCTTGTAGCGCTCGTGATCGGTCATAAAGCCCATCTTGTACTGGTTCTCGATGTCCACCACGGCCTGCTCGCTGGCGGCAACCATCTCATACTTCTTGGGCGGAATGGTCATGTCGGCGATGGAGACGGTGATGGCCGCCCGGGTGGAGTATTTATAGCCGGTGGCTTTAATGGCGTCCAGCACCTCCGCGGCCATGGTGAAGCCGTGTTTGTTGATGGTCCGGTCCACGATTTTGCCCAGCTGCTTCTTGCCGCAGGTCTCGGCAATCTCGTAGTCGCAGATGTGGACGGGATCGCTGCGGTCCACAAAGCCCAGGTCCTGGGGGATGTTCTGGTTAAAGATGATCCGGCCGGGGGTGATCCGCACAATGCGGGTGTGGGTCACGCCGTCCACCTCCCGGGTCCGCCGGACCAGAATCGGGCAGTGGGGGCCGATAACGCCCTCGTTGTAGGCCATCAGGGCCTCGTCCTCGCTGGCGTAGACGTGGAGGGGGCGGTAGGACGCGGGCCGCTGGCTCTTCTCCAAGGCCGCGTTGGCGGCCAGGAACTCGTCGGCGTCCACCACGGCGCCTGCGGTGAGGCCGGTGTCTCCCGCGTCCTCACACCAGACGCTCTCCGCGCCCTTCTCCGCCTTGCCCATGCGGTCCATGGTCAGGTAGTAGCTGCCCAGCACCATGTCCTGGGTGGGCACGGTGACGGGGCCGCCGTCCTGAGGCCGCAGGAGGTTGTTGGCGGAGAGCATCAGGATGCGGGCCTCGGCCTGGGCCTCGGCGCTGAGGGGCACGTGAATGGCCATCTGGTCGCCGTCGAAGTCGGCGTTGAAGGCCGTGCAGTTCAGGGGGTGGAGCTTTAAAGCGCGGCCGTCCACCAGCACCGGCTCAAAGGCCTGGATGCCCAGACGGTGCAGGGTAGGCGCGCGGTTGAGCATGACAGGATGGTCCGTGATGATGACGTCCAGCGCGTCCCAGACCTCGGTGACGCCCTTATCCACCATCTTCTTGGCGGATTTGATGTTGTTGGCGGTGCCGTCCTCCACCAGCTTCTTCATGATGAAGGGACGGAACAGCTCCACGGCCATCTCCTTGGGCACGCCGCACTGGTAGATCTTCAGCTCGGGGCCTACCACGATAACGGAGCGGCCGGAGTAGTCCACCCGCTTGCCCAGCAGGTTCTGGCGGAAGCGGCCCTGCTTGCCCTTGAGCAGATCGCTGAGGGACTTGAGAGCCCGATTGTTGGCCCCGGTGACGGCCCGGCCCCGGCGGCCGTTGTCAATGAGGGCGTCCACCGCCTCCTGGAGCATCCGCTTCTCGTTGCGGACGATGATGTCCGGGGCGTTGAGCTGGATGAGGCGTTTGAGGCGGTTGTTGCGGTTGATGACCCGGCGGTACAGGTCGTTGAGGTCCGACGTGGCGAACCGGCCGCCGTCCAGCTGGACCATGGGCCGCAGCTCCGGCGGGATCACCGGCAGCACGTCGATGACCATCCACTCCGGCTTGTTGCCGGACATCAAAAAGGCGTCCACCACCTCCAGGCGCTTGACGATGCGGGCCTTCTTCTGGCCGGAGGCCTCCTTCAGCTCCGTGTGGAGCTGGGCGGAGAGGGCCGGCAGGTCCACGTCCTGGAGAAGCTTCTTCACGGCCTCGGCGCCCATGCCGGCCTGAAAGTCGTCCTCATACTTCTCCCGGTAGTCCCGGTACTCCTTCTCGGAGAGAATCTGATTGCGGGTCAGCGGGGTCCCGCCGGGGTCGGTGACGATATAGTTGGCAAAGTACAGCACCTTCTCCAGAATGCGGGGGCTGATGTCCAGCAGCAGGCCCATCCGGGAGGGGATGCCCTTGAAGTACCAGATGTGGCTGACGGGAGTGGCCAGCTCGATGTGGCCCATGCGCTCCCGGCGCACCTTGGCCCGGGTAACCTCCACGCCGCAGCGGTCGCAGACCTTGCCCTTGTAGCGGATCTTCTTGTACTTGCCGCAGTGGCACTCCCAGTCCTTGGTGGGCCCGAAGATCTTCTCGCAGAACAAGCCCTCCTTCTCCGGCTTGAGGGTGCGGTAGTTGATGGTCTCGGGCTTTTTCACCTCGCCGTAGGACCAGGCGAGGATCTGCTCGGGGGAGGCCATGCCGATTTTAATCGCGTCAAAGGCAATGTTGTTGCCGGTGTTCATATCACTCATAGTGCGATTTCCTCCTTAATGATTCAGAATGTGGCGTCTGACGAATGGTTGACTCTGAATCATTCCTCGTCGTCCTCGTCGAAGTCCATGCCGATGTCCGCGCCCGCGTCCTCCGGAGCGTCCTCAATGTCAAAGCCGGACTCCTGGAACTCCGTCTCGTCGGCAAAGGCGCGGCGGCGGTCGTCGTCGGCGTCCATCCGGGCCAGATTGAAGGTGTCCATAGCGTCCTCGTCGTCCTTGAGCTCGATGGTGTTGCCCTCGGGGTCCAGCACCTGGATGTCCAGGCACAGGGACTGGAGCTCCTTCACCAGCACCTTGAAGGACTCCGGCACGCCGGGCTGGGGCACGTTGTGGCCCTTGACGATGGCCTCGTAAGTGCGGACGCGGCCCGTCACGTCGTCGGACTTCACCGTCAGAATCTCCTGGAGGGTGTAGGCCGCGCCGTAGGCCTCCAGGGCCCAGACCTCCATCTCGCCGAAGCGCTGGCCGCCGAACTGGGCTTTTCCGCCCAGGGGCTGCTGGGTGACCAGGGAGTAGGGGCCGGTGGAGCGGGCGTGGATCTTGTCGTCCACCAGATGGTGCAGCTTCAGGAAGTAGACATAGCCTACGGTAACTTTATTGTCGAAGGGCTCGCCGGTGCGGCCGTCGTAGAGCACGCTCTTGCCCTCCGGGTCGAGGCCTGCCTCCTCCA
>CAJUDV010000053.1 GCA_910585385.1 uncultured Oscillibacter sp.
CCTGCCTGCCTTGCAACTCTCTTTTTGGTAACTTCTGGTTAACTTAATGACATTAGGGAAATTCCCCCTCTTTTTCATCCGTCTACATCTACAGCCGCTTTCAAATACGCCTGTTCCTCCGGAGAGAAGGATTCCAGCGCCGCGGCGAAAGCCCCGCCGTCCGACTCCCGCTGCGTCCGCACAAGCCTGGCCACAGCCTCACGGCGGCGGGAGAGATCCTCCCGGATCGTCAGGCAAAAGGCCATCATGTCCCGGTCCCTGGCAGGCTGGTCCCCGCCGACAGCGGCGCCTTCCAGAGCCGCCAGAAGGGCGGGCCACCAATCTCCCTCCAGGCCCACCGGCTCCAGCATTCCCAGGGAGGCCCAGTTGTCCTCTCCCACAAGGCCCAGGCACGCCAGCAGCGCCATGCCGTCCACGTCCTTCCCGGCATACACTTCCGCCACGAGCTCCCGCAGGCGGAGATCGGCCATCGCCCGGGCCTCCGCCTCCGCGTCCAGGGGATGGAGGTCCTCCTCCGCCGGCTCCGTGCCGAAATAGTCCCGGATAAAGGCCGCCGCGGCTCCAGCGGGGGTCAGCAGCTCCGGGTGCTCCCCGGCGTCACAGGCCGCCTGCAGCCCGGCGTAATACTCCCCGGCGGGCAGGCCGGTGTCGGGGAACCAGATCATGGGGTCGGCCCCCTCATACATCCACCGGTCCACGCACCAGACGCCCCCCGCCCCCTGCCGCACCGGCTGGGAGAGAGCCAGAACGTAAGCATCCTCGCCGTACTTGCCGGGATGGCAGAACCGCAGGCAGACATGGGGGCCCTCCCAGGTGAAGCTCCTGGTAAAAAGCTCCGCGCCGTCACAGGGTGTCAGGTTGTTGCGCCGGATCATATCCGCCATGACGGCTTCGTCCATCTGATTCAGGGTCTCCCAGGTCCTCCATTCCGCACTCTCCATGTCGATTCCGCCGGAGCGGTAAAACTGCACGTCGGTGGGAAAGGTCCGGGCATAGTACCGCTCTCCCTCCGCGGCGATGACCTTCACACCGGGGAGAGCCTCGCACAAAAGCTGCTCATAGCCCGCCCGGTCCATGGCGAGAACGCCGAAGAGAAAGCCTGCGCCGGAGCCCTCGCCCCAGTCCGCCTCCGCGGCCTCCACGGAGGCTCTCTCATAGACGGAGATCAGGGGTTTCCAGCGCTCCGCCGCGTCGGGAAACGCCGTGTCCACCATCAGCAGGTCCAGGTGCTCCGCGGGCAGGGCGATCTGGATCTCACCGCAGTCGTAAATGGCATGGCCCTCGTCCGGATCCGCCGGAGGTTCCGGCGCGGGAATCTCCGGGACCGGTGTTTCCGCGTCAGACGGAGGCTCCGGCGGGGTCTGCGTGCCGCACCCGGCCAAAGAGCCCAGCAGGCACAGCGTCAAAAGAAACGTCCAAAAACGGCGCATATCCACCATCCTCTCTTCCGTGATGATTCTATTATAGAGTTTTTTCGCCGGAAGTAATCTCAGAAGGATGACAAAAGGAAACAAACCGGTAACAGCGCCACAGACCAGACAAATTATATATTTTTATAGACATTAAGTAAAATATACTTGATAAATAGTCGTGCCGGTGCTATCCTGTATTCAGCTTAGACAGGAGAGCCGCCCCGGCGGGCCGGCTCTGGGCACAGGTTTTCAAAATTGAAAGGAGCATAACCTATGAAGCGCTTTGAGAAGGTATTCAGCCAGGGAACGATGGACGTGGTGGAGATTTGGGTGGACACGGAGACGGGCGTGAACTATCTGTGGCACAAGTGCGCCAACGCCGGCGGCTTGACGCCGCTTCTGGATGAGAGCGGGAAGCCCGTTGTGACCAAACATTGACGGCAGCCGGAAGAGCGGCAGTCAATTTGCAGTAAACTGATTGGAGGTTTTTCAAATGGGCGCGGAGGAGCGTATGGGCATTGCGGTTGGCCTGACGGTGGGTCTGGCCGTGGGATTGCTGTTTGTGGCACTGCTGTTTCGGAAAAAAGTGCTGGACTGCACCTTTGACGAGCGGCAGGAGCGGGCCCGGGGCGTGGCGTTCAAATACGGCTTTTTCACGCTGATGGGGAGTATCTTTCTATATGGGGCGTCGGAACTGGCGGTGGGCCGCTGGTGCGACGCGCTGACAGGCGGGTGCCTGTGCCTCGCGGCGGGAATCCTGGTATTCGCGGTGATCTGCATTCTCAAAGACGCCTATCTGAGCCTGCTGGAACGTCCCCGGCGGATTATGACACTGTTTGTGCTGCTGTCTCTTGTCAACCTGGGTCTGGGCGCCCTCATGGCGGCACATGGAAAGCTGGTGGAGGACGGAGTCCTGACATTTCGGGCAGTGAACCTGGTGATGGGGATCATGACCTTGGTGATCCTGATTGTCTACATCGTCAACTTCCTGCTGCGGAGCCGGGAAACGGAGGAGGAATGAAGAATCTCCGCCTGAAAGCCGCCCGGGCCGCCATGGATCTCAGCCAGCAGCAGCTGGCGGACGCCGTGGGGGTCTCCCGGCAGACCATCAACGCCATTGAAAAAGGGGATTACAACCCCACGATCAAGCTCTGCGTCGCCATCTGCCGTACCCTGGGAAAGACGCTGGACGAACTGTTTTGGGAGTAAAGGGACCTCCTCCGGTTTGGCCGGAGGAGGTCTTCGCCTATTTCTTGGTCAGCGTCAGCCTGAAATCAGGGCCGTCGGGGGCCTCTGTCACCTGATAGCCCATGGAATCAGCCAGGCGGGTGATGTTCTCCACAGCCACGCGGGCGTCCGCCAGAACCTCTAGGGCCGCCGGCGCGTCCTTTTGCAGTGCTTTTCGGACCATGAGAACCGGAGTAGGACATCCAAATCCGCGGGTGTCGATCATCTTGCGCCCTCCTTTTTCGGCAGATGCGTCAGTGTTACAGCCAGCAGAACCGCAAAGCCCAAAAGTACCGCGGCCATACCGGCGGTGCTGGTGCCGCCCACCTGATAAGCGCCGTCCACAACGGAGTCCGGGTTGCCGGCCAGACCGAAGTTATGGGCCGCAGCGGCGCCCGTCACCATGCCCAGCACGGATACGGCGGAGTCCCCGTTGCCCTCTCCGGCCAAAATCAGCTGCCGCAGAGGACAGCCACCCAGCAGGATGGAGCCCCAGCCCGCCAGGGCCATGCCCAGGAAGGACCAGAGATACTGGGAGTGGGCCACCGGCTGGCTGACGGTGGAGAGAGTGTAGCTCCCCATGATCAGGTTGCCCAGGGTGACGGCGGTCCAGATGGCCAGGAAGCCGGACAGCAGGCGAAAGTCCCGCAGTAAAAATGCGTCCCGCAGCCCGCCAGCCATGCACAGACGGCTCCGCTGGGCCGCTGCGCCCACTAGGACGCCGGCTGCCAGGGAGATCAGCCAGAAGGCCCGCTGAGAGCCGGGGCCTTCCGAGGAGAAGCGGAGCAGGCCTGGCGCGGCCAGCAGCAGCACCAGCAGCGCCGCCATTCCCCCGGGAAGCACCGCTCCCTCGGCTGCGGGAACGGGATAGGCCCGTCCCAGGGAGAACCCCTTTTTCAAAAAGACGATGCCCACCAGAATGCCCGCCAGAAAGCCCAGCAGGCCGGCTACTGCGGTGAGGTCTCCGCCGCCCAGGCGGATTACCATCCGCAGGGGGCAGCCCAGAAACACCAGCGCGCCGATCATTACAAACAGGCTGATTAAAAAGCGGCTGGCGGGGGAGGACCCAGCCTTGGCCCGGAATTCCTTTGCCGCAATGGCCGCCAGCATGGCCCCCAGCACAATACCCACGATTTCCGGCCGCAGGTACTGGACTTTGGCGGCGCTGTGAAACCCCAGGGCCCCGGCGATGTCCCGCTCAAAGCAGGCGATGCAGAAGCCCATGTTCTTTGGGTTGCCCAGGGCCGTCAGTACCAGCGCCGCGGCGCCGGTGATCAGGCCCGCCAGCACAATGGGACCGTAGTCCCGCACCCAACGATTCTTTGTCATACGCAGTTTTCCTCACTTTCTTTTCTCGATCTATCGCTTCGTTGTTTTTTTGGAAAAATAGCGATAGGAAAAAACAACACGGAGGATTCAGACCATCAGCTCGTAAAAGCCCGCTGTCTCCACGCCGGCCTCCGTCAGGCGGATCTCCAGCGTCTCCCGTAGCTCCGGCGGCGCGGACCAAGCGATACCGCAGTCCGAGGTTACCTGCCGGGGAACGGAGATCAGCTTTCCCGCAAGGCCCAGCCGGCGGCACAGGGCCTCCGTGGCCATGGCGGCGGCAGTAGTGTGGAAGGCCACAACCAGTTGGAGCCGCCTCTGCCGCATGATCCACCGCCTCCAATCCGTTGTTTTTTTATAAGTATAACACATGCGGAGGCAAATAGCGAGATCTGTTTTGAGTATCACGGTATAGACGCCTGACTGCCGTCCGTTTGGTCTGGCGGAGTCCCTTTGAATAGAGGACACCGCTCTCCGGCCAGACAGCCCGGAAAGCGGTGTTCTTCAAAATCAAAAAATCACACGTGGTAGCAGCCCCCGCCGATGAATTCCCGCATGAGAGAGGTTTTGGGAATGTTGTCCGCGGGAATGGGCAGGAAGTAGTTCAGGAATTTCAGCAGCCGCTTGGCCTCGATATACTCCTCGCTGTCCCGGGGGACGCCGAAGAGCAGGGGCTGTACATAGGGCTTCAGCAGGGCTGTCTCATAGATCAGGGCGGAGTTGAACACCATGTCCGCGCTGTCCTGGAAGGGGAAGATGTTGTTCTCCTCCCCCCGCCGGACGGAGGGCCACATCTTGATGGTGGCCTGGGCGCTGTATCCCCGGGTCCGGGCGTCCCGCTCGATGCGCCGCAGGAGGCGGGCGTCGGTGGTGGGGATGCGGTTGTGGTCGTCGATATTCAGCGTGGTGAGACAGCTGATATAGATCTTGTACTTGCTCTCCCTGGGCAAAGAGTGGGTGAACTGGTCGTTGAGGCAGTGAATTCCCTCGATCACCAGCACATCTCCCTCCCCAAGCCGGAGGAAGTTGCCGTTGTACTCCCGGGCGCCCTTCTTGAAATTAAACGTAGGGATTTCCACAGTCTCTCCGCGCAGCAGCCGCACCATGTCCTGGTTGAACTGCTCCACGTCCATGGCGCCCAGCCCCTCGAAATCATAGTTGCCGTTTTCATCCCGGGGGGTGTCCTCCCGGTTTTTAAAGTAGTTGTCCGTGGCGATGGGATAGGGCCGCAGGCCGCAGGCCCGCAGCTGGGTGGACAGCCGGTGGGAGAAGGTGGTCTTGCCGGAGGAGGAGGGGCCCGCGATCATCACGAAGCGGACGTCTTTCCGCCCGGCGATCTCCTCGGCAATGTCGCCGATTTTCTTCTCCATCATGGCCTCGTGGGCCAGAATCAGCGGCATGGCGCCGCCCTGGGAGATGGTGGTGTTCAGCTCCGCCACATTGGAGGCGTTCAGCGCCTCAGAGCGCAGCGTGGACCCATAGAGCTCCCGGAAGACCTTTTGGGAGGGACGGAACTCCCCCAGCTCATTGGGGTTTTTCTGGGTGGGAAGACGCAGGACAAATCCGTTCTCAAACAGCTCCAGACCAAAGCACTTGACATAGCTGGTATCCGGCACCATGTAGCCGTAGAAGTAATCCACAAAGCCGTCCAGAGAGTAGACGTTGACCCGGGAGTTGATCCGGAAGCTGAGAAGCTGGGCCTTGTGGACCAGTCCGGCCTGGCGGAACAGATCAATGGCGTCGTCGGTATTGACGGACCGTTTCTCAATGGGCAGGGCCTGGGCGGACAGCGCCCGCATCCGCTCCTCCACCTGGGCCAGCAGGGCCTGGTCCAGGGTGAAACTGCCTCTGGCCAGAATAAAGAGGGCGCTGCTGAGGGAGTACTCCACGCAGACGCGCTCCACATTCTCCCGGCCCACCACGTCGTAAAAGGCTTTCAGCATCAAAAGGACGGCGCTGCGCTCGTAGGTCTGAATGCCGGGCTTATCCTGGGCGGTGACCATTTTCAGCGAGCAGTCCCGGTCCAGGGTCTTGTGGAGCTCACAGAGTTTTCCGTCCCGGTTGACCAGCAGGATGTCCCAGGGATAGCGGTCCTGAAAATCTGCCGCGATGGCGCGGTAGGGTGTTCCGTGGGGGTAGGTGCGCTCCACACCGTCTACATTGACCGTGATCATTCTTTTCTCTTCCATGGAATGGCCTCCTCTAAAATATATGATCGTCCCGCCGCGGGGCTCTTTGCGTATCATGCCGCCGCTCTCTTTCATCATACAATGTTTGGAGAAAAAATACAAGAATATTTCATCGCGGATACGTCCGTGTTGGATATTTTGCACCTCAGCCTTGAAGGGAGCAGGGGGAGGCATGAAGGAGAGATTTTCAATTCCGGCGGGAAGGGGAGCGCGTGGGGAGAGGGGACCGGGGATTCTCCGGCCTGGTCTCGTCCCGCCTTGCGGGAGCGCGATGAAAGGGCGGGGAAACCCATAAGAGCCGGGGCCGGCGGATCTTTCGAAATCCGCCGGCCCCGGCCGGAAAACTTATTGCCGATTCAAAAATTCCACATACCGGGCCAGCATGGCGGCGGTCTGGGCGCGGGTGGTCTTGCCCCGGGGGGAGAAGGAGCCGTCCTGATAGCCGCTGAGGATGCCGTTCTCCACGGCCCAGCGGACCGCCTCCCGGGCGTAGGCGCTGACCGCCTCCGCGTCGGAGAAGTGCAGTTCCCGGTCTGTGGCGGCGGGACTGCCGGCGTAGCGGTGCAGCATGGCCACGAACTGCTCCCGGGTCACCTGGCCCTCCGGGTTCCGGCCGTCGCTGATGCCCTGGGACACCGCCCAGGCCATGCCTTTTTCATAGGCGGCCCCGCCGGAGGCGTCCACGCCGTCCAAACGGGCCAGCACGGCGGCCAGCATGGCCCGGGACATAGGCGCGTCGGGGGCAAAGCTTGTGGAGGTTTTGCCGGAGAAGAGCTCCCGGGCGGCGACAAAGTCAATGGAGGTACTGGCCCAATGGCCCCGGGTGTCGGAAAAATCCTTGCGGTTGTCCCGGATGCGCACCGTGGCCCCGTCGGGGACGGGGAGGGTGATCTGGCCACCGGTAAGAACCGCGGTTTTGAAAATGGTCTCCGAGCCGTCTTCATTGACCAGGCAGGCCACGGTGGTAAAGTCGTTTCCGTGAACGGGAATCTCCACCGGAACCGGCCGGGCGCTGCCGGTACGGAAGGTGACGGAGGCGTTATCCCCCGGCAGCGGCGGAATGGGGAGAACCACGCTTCCATTTTGACTCTCCTGAAGCGACTTGGCGGAGAGGCGGATGTCGGCTGTGGCGCCGGAACGGTTTTCCCAGACGGAGGCGGTGAGGCCGTCGGCCTGCTCCACCCTGGTCTCGGAGGTGCCGTCGGGCCGGGCTACCGTCTTGACGGTGGAGCCGTCTTTCGCCGTGTCCGTGATGGTGACGGTGCCGTCCTTTTTCGTCTCCACCACGGTTTTGGAGCCGTCGGGCCGCCGGGTGGTCTCCGTCACCGTTCCGGTGGTTTTGTTGGTATTGGTGGCGGTGGTGGACCCGTCGGGGTTTTTCACCGTGGTGGTAGTGCCGGAAGAGCTCCCGCCGGAGGAGGAGCCGCCGGAGGACCCGCCTCCAGAGGAACCGCCGCCGGTGGCGGGAATGGTTTCCCGCAGCAGCTCATAGCCGCAGACGGTGCAGGACTTGTGCCGGGTGCCGCTCTGGGAGGAGGTGGCGGGCCGGTCCACCACCCAGTCCCCGGCGGTGTGGGCGGCGTAGCCGCCCTTTTGGCTGTTGTCCGTGATGGGACAGCCGGAGGCGGAACAGTCGTGCCAGTGGTGGGTTCCGCTGGCCCTCCAGGCGGCGTCCCAGACGTGGGTATGTTCGGCGGACGATGTCCAGATGGCGTGGAGGCCCACGTTTCCGGCGGGCATCTGGAAGGTGGCCTCCGGGCTGTTCGGGTCGCTCAGAGTCACGCCCTGGGTTTCCCAGGCGGAGAAGGTAAGGGCGTTTTTGCTGCCCGCGCGGATGGTGACAGAGGTTCCCGCCTCGTAGGCATAGGTCCCTGCGGCGGTTCCGCCGTCCCCGGTGTTGCTGACCGTCACCTGGTATTTGGTTCCGCCGGGCTGCTCTGCGGCGGTGATTTTGACGGTATAGGCGGCCGTATGGCCCTCGTAGGTAATGGTGAGGATCTGGCTCTGCACCGCCTGGGCGGAGCTGAAGCCGTTGACCATGTCCGCCGTCACCGGAACGGTTTGCCTCGTGCCGTCGGAATACGCAACTTCAATGGTCAGGCTCGTCACGTCCAGTTCGTCGCCCACCTGGTACTCGGTCTTGTGGGCGGCGCTGCTGACAGAAATCCCCGTCACCGTGGGCGCGCCGGGGGCCGGAACGGTGATGGAGGTGTGGGCTCCCGCCTCATGGGTCCCGGTTTCCTTTACGCGCACGTAGTAGGTCCCGGCGGCAAGGCCGGTGGTCTCGGGAGCGCCGCAGGTCTGCGCGCCGGTGAAAGCCGTGTTTGAGGCGTACTCCATGGCGGCGGTGGTTCCGGTGATTTTGCCGTCCGGGCTTCCGGCGGCAGTGGGGGCGACTCCCCTCAACCCGGTGGGAGCGGCGGGGCCATCGGCTCTGGCGATGCTCCAGGAGATGGACTTGGGGGTTTGGGACCCGCCCGTCCACTGGTAGCCGGACTCCAGAGTGGCGGTGGCTGTGTACTCGCCCACGCCGGCGGCCTTGTGGGTTCCGGAGAGGGTGTAGCCCGCTCCCGGTTCCACGCCGGTCTGCTCCGCGCCCGTCCATTTCAGCCCGGTGTTCGCTTTCGGGACGGGAATGGAGGTGAGGCCGGGGTCCGGCGCTCCGCCGCCGTCCGTGACGGTCAGGGTGACGGAATCCGTAAGCGTCTTTCCCGCCCCGTTGTACTTGGCGGGAATGGTTACTTGAATCTTGTACGTATCAGCCGAATATTGAGGGTACGGAGTAACGCACAGCGCGTTGTCCATAACCGTCATTTCCAGAATGCCGCCTTGGTGCGTATAAGTATAGTAGCCCTCGTTTTCTGGGTCCTCGTTTGCGACAAGGTCTTTCCCATCCACGCTGACCGTCAGCGGAATGAAGTCCAGCGCGGCAGGGACTTCGCTTTCAAACTCCACCTCCATCTCAATTTCAGCAACCTCATCCATGCTTATGGTGAGATTGTCCGGTACAATCCGGAAACTGGTCACACGGTTGACCGTCTCGCCGGAGGAGCCGTCCGTGGCCGTCCAGTTCCCGTTGGCGTCCTGCACCAGGGTCATATTAGGCTGCGTAGCATAGGGCAGAAGCTGGAAATTACCATCGGTGGAATTGGGGGCCATGATATAGGGGTGTCCCCGGGTTGCCGCGGACGAAGATGCGGAGTCACCAGAGGTGGTACCATCGATGGCCACCTTGGTTGTGCCCGTCACCTGGCCGTTGATCATAAGGGTCTGGCCCGTTCCCAAAATCAGAAAACCGCCGTTTCCGTGAAAGCCCGGGATGGGGTCTTGGAATTTGCTGAGATTTAGCTTTGCGCCGGACGCAAGGGAAAGCGTCCCGTCATCCTGGAACCAGCTGCCGTCTGTCAGGACGAGCTTGCCGCTTCCCACCGACAGGCTGGAAATACCTTGAAGGGTTTTGGTATCCTCATTGCCGTTTCCGGTATAGATCATCTCCACCGCAGTAGCTCCCTCCCCGTTCACGCTGGGGATCGCGTTCCCTCCGGTGATGGTGACGGTTCCGATTACTTTGTATTTGTCCGGGTCCGGGATGGTCACTTTTCCGCTGATCGCTCCTACGGGAATCCGGTTCTGGGCGCCGCCCGCGTATATGGTTCCCAAATTGGAGCCAGTACTGCCTTCCACCTCAATGGTCACGTCGCCCGGGAAGTCAGTAGTGGGGCCATTGTCGTCCGGTCCGTTGTTGTTTTGGTCAAGGCCGCCCATGGACAGGCTGCCCGCGTAAATATTGCCGGCCCCAAAGCCGCTGTTCCTTCCTTGAAGATTGGTGCTCCCTTGAATGGTCACCTTTTTCGCCGTGCCGGGACTGGGGACCGAAAAATAGTCTTCATACGAGGACGGTGTCAGCGAGCCGCCGAAGACGTTGATGGAATAGCCTCCGGCCCTTACATTGTCCAGCGTCAGGTGGTTCCCGTTGGCTATGACCGCGTTGCGTCCGTCAGAGCCTGCAAGGTTCAGGTCCACGTTTCGGAATGTCACGTCCGCGCCCAGCAAAATTCCGATCGCCCGTATCGTCACAGAATGGCCTTGGCCATCAATCGTGACATTCTTTTGGATGATCCATGGGGATGATCTCACCCCGGCGTTTACCTCGGCGTTTCCTGGCAATGTAATCGTAGTTCCCGGCTGGGCTTGCTCGACGGCGGCTCTCAAGTCAAAAAAGCCGCCCTCCTCCGCCGCCAGCCCCACCGGGGGAAACACGGCGGCAAGCACACAGAAGGCCAATAAGGCTGCCATCAGTCTTAAAGGTTTTTTCATAAATCAATTTTCTCCTCTTTCCGTTTGTCCCGAGGGCGTTCCGCTTACGCATCCCGCCTGTTTCGGGGGCTGGGCTTTGCCCGCCTTTGTTAATGCTCTGTTTCAATATATCATATCCACAGGGCGATGACAAGATTTACCGCTTGGAAAAAACAGGGGAAAACGAAAGCGGCCCGGACAGCCGGGGGTTCATATGGATCGGACTGCCGGTATCCTGCATCAGTGCCTGATCCTCCGCCACCAGAGCGGTATTTTGCTTCATTGAATAACATTGGCCTGAGAAGCTGGCCAGGCACAATGAGTGTGCCGTTGGGAACTGTGTTTATAGCGTTAAATAGGGCCTTACATAGCTGCGGCGAACAGTGCTCTGAGATTTTGAAGGAAAGCCGTTGATATTGCTGGATTTCAAGCAATATCAACGGCTTTTTTGCTGGGTTCGGAAACCACCGGCTTGGACGGTGGGGGTAAAAGCTTTTGACTTGGTGCAAGCGCCCAGTTTCAACGCAGGCACCAACAGCCTTCGCAAGGAAAAGGGTGTGTGC
>CAJUDV010000054.1 GCA_910585385.1 uncultured Oscillibacter sp.
CTGATGGACGCCGGCGTGCCCATCAAGGCCCCGGTGGCCGGCATCTCCTGCGGCCTGATTCAGGACGACGACGGCTCTTTCACCACCTTCATCGACATCCAGGGCGTGGAGGACTTCCACGGCGAGATGGACTTCAAGGTGGCGGGCACCAAGAAGGGCATCACCGCCATCCAGATGGATCTGAAAAACGACGGCCTCACCATGGAGATCATCAAAAACGCCCTGGACATCACCTATGATGGCCGCTGCCAGATTCTGGACCAGATCATGCTTCCCTGCATCGCGGAGCCCCGCAAGGACGTGAGCCGCTATGCCCCCAAGATGCTGACCATGCACATCGACCCCTCCCGCATCCGGGAGGTCATCGGCTCCGGCGGCAAGGTGATCCAGAAGATCGTGGCCGACACCGGCGCCAAGATCGACATCAACGACGACGGCTCCATCTTCATCGCCGGCGTGGACGCCGCCAGCTGCGACGCCGCCAAGAAGTGCATTGACGACATCGTGTTCGTCCCCGAGGTGGGTTCTCTCTACTACGGCCGCGTGGTGCGGCTGATGACCTTCGGCGCGTTTGTGGAGCTGGCCCCGGGCAAGGACGGGCTGGTGCACATCTCCAAGCTGGCGGACCACCGCATTGAGAAGGTGGAGGACGCCTGCAAGATCGGCGACATGATGTGGGTGAAGGTCACCGACATCGACGAGAAGGGCCGGGTAAACCTGAGCCACAAGGACGCCGTCCGGGAGATCAAGGCCAAGGAGGCCGCCGGAGAGCGGATCAAATAATCCGTTTCTAAGGGATTCTATAACCAGCGGGACAGGCCGAAGCCCGTCCCGCTGGTTTTTTGCCGCGGGGGACGGGGCGCCGGCGCGCTCCCCGCGAAGCGGGGGCGGACATCCGTCCCCCCTTGAGGGCCGGTCTCTTCCAAACACACAGAGGGAGCTGATTCTATGGATTTAATCGCCGCCATCGCCACAGGCGGCGCCGCCTGCGCCATCGGCGTTATCCGCCTCTCCGGAGACGGCTGTTTCGCCGCCTGCGACCGGGTTTTCCGGTCCGCCAACGGCCGCCCCTTTTCGGAGCAGGAGCCCCGGAAGCTGGTGATGGGCGAGATGCTGGACAGCCGGGGGCAGGTGGTCGACCGCGGCATGGCCGTCCGCTTCCCCGCTCCCCACAGCTACACCGGCGAGGACGCCGCCGAGCTCCACTGCCACGGCTCCCCCGTGGCGCTGCGGGAGCTTCTCTCCGCCCTCTTCGCCGCCGGGGCCAGACAGGCCGGGCCGGGGGAGTTCACCAAGCGGGCCTTTTTGGGCGGCCGCATGGACCTGACCCAGGCGGAGGCCGTCGTCGACCTCATTGATGCTGAGACCGCCGCAGCCGCCCGCAACGCCGCCGCCCAGCTCCGCGGCGGCCTCCGCCGGGTGCTGGAGCCCATTCAGGAATCCCTGCTGGACATCGCCAGCCGCTTCTACGCCGTGGTGGACTACCCCGACGAGGACATTCAGGACGTGAACCCTCAGGAGGTATCCGCCGCCCTGGTCTCCGCCCAGGAGGGCCTCACCCGTCTCCTGGCGGACTGCCGCCGGGGTCAGGTGCTGAAAAAGGGCGTCCGCACCGCCATTGTGGGCCTGCCCAACGCCGGCAAGTCCTCCCTCCTAAACGCCCTGGCGGGGTATGAGCGGGCCATCGTCACCGACATTCCCGGCACCACCCGGGACACGGTGGAGGAGTCCGTCCTCTGCGGCGGGGTCCTCCTGCGGCTCGTGGACACGGCGGGTCTCCGGGACACGGCGGACGCGGTGGAGCAGCTGGGGGTGGAGCGGTCCCGAAGGGCCATGGAGGCGGCGGAGCTGATTTTGCTGGTGTCCGACATGGAAGCGGACATGGAGCAGCCCCTCCCCCAGGCCTGCTGGGAGGACTTCCGCCGGCTGCTGGACCAGGTGGGCAGGCAGAAAGCACCTTGGATCTACGTGGCCTCCAAGCGGGACCTCTTCGGCAAGACGGCCGGGTCCTTTGGGGCCCTCGGCGACCCGGACTGGAAGGGTCCCGCCGCCTACGTCTCCCTCTCCTCCGTCACCGGCCAGGGCATGGAGGACCTGGAGAAGGCCGTGGCCGCCCTCTTCCCCGCCGGAGACCCCGGAGAGGCCGGCTCCCTCCTGACGGACCGGCGGCAGGAGGACGCCGCCCGCCGGGCTCTGGACGCTCTCCGCCGGGGCCGGGAGGCCCTGGACGCGGGTCTCACTCCCGACGCCGTCCTCACCGACGCCGAAGAGGCCCTGGACGCCCTGGGGGAACTGACGGGCCGCACGGCCAGGGAGGAGATCGTGTCCGCCATTTTCTCCCGGTTCTGCGTGGGAAAATAATTTTAATACCCTCTAAATATAGTTTACAAAACCACATCCCAGTGGTACAATACTCTAATAAATACCGTTGACATTATTTAAAGGAGTATTGTGCCATGTGTGATTCAGCCTCTTTACAGGAGCGGCTGCGGACCCAGCGCCCCGTGGACTGGGACCAGCTGCCGGACTTCTCGCTGTATATGGACCAGGTCCTCAGCTACATGGACCGGCAGGTCATCCGCTTTGACGAGGACGACGGCCTCACCGCCGCCATGGTGAATAACTACACCAAAAGCGGCCTGGTGCCCCGGGCGGAGGGCAAGAAGTACAGCCGGGAGCATCTGGCGTACCTCACGGTGATCTGCGTATTGAAGCGGGTCATGTCCACCCGGGACATGGATTTGCTGATCCGGGAGGAGCTCCAGGGGGACCGCCCCGTTCAGGACGGCTACGCCGCCTTCTGCGACAGCCTGGACAAGGCGCTGAACCTCACCGCCGGAGAGATGGAGAGCCGTCCCGGCGGCGAGGCGGACCTGGCGGACGCCGCCATCCACTTCGCCCTGCTGAGCTACGCCGCCGGCGTGGCCAGCAGCCGTTACGTCACCATGCTGCGCCGGCGGACCGCCCAGGCGGCGGAATCCGCCGCCTCCGGGAAAAAATCCAAAAAGGAGCGTGGGCAGGATGCGTGACTTTGCCATCATGACGGACAGCTGCTGCGACCTGGCCTCCGCCATGGCGGAGGAGCTGGATCTATCGGTGCTGCCTCTGAGCCTGCACTTGGGCGGCTCGGTGTACCGCAACTGGCTGGACGGGCGGGACATCGCCTTCCCGGATTTTTACAGCCGGGTGCGGGGCGGTGAGAGCGCCACCACCGCCGCCGTCAGCGTGGGGGACTTTCAGGTGGAGATGCGGAGAATCCTGCAATCCGGCCGGGACATCCTCTGCGTCAGCTTTTCCTCTGCCCTCTCCGCCACCTTCCAGTCCGCCTCCATCGCCGCGGAGGACCTGCGGGAGGAGTTCCCGGAGGCGAAAATCTACGTGGTGGACTCCCTGTGCGCCTCTCTGGGCCAGGGCCTTCTGGTATGGCTCTGCGCCCGGGAGAAAAAGCGCGGCCGGACCTTGGAGGAGGTCCGGGACTTCGCCCTGGCCACCCGCGGCAAGGTCTGCCACTGGTTCACGGTGGACGACCTGAACCACCTGAAGCGGGGCGGGCGGATCAGCGCCGCCACGGCGCTGTTCGGCACCATGCTCTCCATCAAGCCGGTGATGCACGTGGACGACGGCGGCCGCCTCATCCCCGTCAGCAAGGCCCGGGGCCGGAAGGCCTCCCTGCTGGCCCTGGTGGACGAGATGGAGAAGAGCGCCATCGACCCGGAACACCAAACCATCTTCATCTCCCACGGGGACTGCCTGCCGGACGCGGAATTTGTGGCGGAGGAGATCCGCCGCCGCTTCGGCACGGAGACGGTCCATATCAACTACGTGGGCCCGGTCATCGGCAGCCACTCCGGTCCGGGCACCATGGCCCTGTTCTTCCTGGGAAAAACCCGATGAGGACCGCAGGGCCCGCCCCGTAGATTCAAAATAATTTCTCATTCAACTCTTGAGTCTGTTTTAAAACCGGCGAAATGCCGGATTGGAGCAGATTCTTCTGTCGGGCAAGGCGATTTGACGCGGGAATCCTGGCGGATTTCAAGTCAAATCAACACAGCCCCGGCGGAAAAAGGCGCCCTAAGACGACGTTTGACGGTTTTAAAACAGACTCTTGGATTTTACAAAAGGAGTTGTCGCGCTTGAATTGGCTGGAAGTACACATTGACACCAACCACGCCGGCCTGGACCCGGTGGAGACCATGCTCTCGTCTCTGGACGTGGACGGCGTCGTCATCGATGACGAGACGGAGTTCCGGGAATTTCTGGAGAACAACCGCCAGTACTGGGACTACGTGGACGAAGATCTGAGCCGCCGCATGGAGGGCCTGTCCCGGGTGACCTTCTACCTCCAGGCGGACGAGGAGGGCTTCGCCAAGCTGGGCCGGGTCCGCCTCGCTCTGGAGGACCTGCGCTCCCAGGGTCAAGACTGGGGCAGTCTCATCATGTCCCTGGACAATCTGGCCGACGAGGACTGGGAGAACAACTGGAAACAATATTACAAGCCCATTGAGATTGGGGAGCGGCTGCTGGTGGTGCCCAGGTGGGAGACCGTGGATCCGGGAGGGCGGGTTCCCCTGTACCTGGACCCGGGCCTGACCTTCGGCACCGGGGACCACGCCACCACCCGCCTGTGCCTCGCGGCTCTGGAGCGGGAGATCCGGGGCGGGGAGCGGGTGCTGGACCTGGGCTGCGGCAGCGGCATTTTGTCCATCGCCGCGTTGAAGCTGGGGGCCGCCTCCGCCGCCGCGGCGGACATCGACCGGATGTGCCTGGACGTTGCCTATGAAAACGCCGCGCTCAACGGCGTGGGAAGAGACGTGTATGACGTGCGGGTGGGCGACGTGCTGTCGGACGAGTCCCTGCGGGCCTCCCTGGGCGGCGGATACGACGTGGTTCTGGCAAACATCGTGGCGGATGTGATCATCGGCCTGGCCCCCCTGGTGCGCTCCTTCCTGAGAGAGGGCGGTACGTTCATCTGTTCCGGCATCATCGACGGCCGGGCGGAGGAGACGGCGGACCGCCTGCGCGGAGCGGGCCTCTCGATTCTGGAGACGCACCAGCGGAAGGGCTGGTACGCCTATCTCTGCCGGTAGCGGGCAAATATTGTTATTCCCCACAGTTTTTACAGGCGGTTTTCGCTGTGCTCTTAAATACAAATTTTTTCAAACAATATTCTTGACAGCCCCTTGGAGATATGCTATTGTTTAAATTGTATAAAGGCAGCCCCGGCGGAAATTGGCGACATGAAGCTAAATGGCCTTTCTGCTGTGGGATGGCAGACAGCTGCATCATGACATATTTGGGTCAGTTGCGGTTTAGGGCTTTGCGCCATGGCGCAAAGCCCTTTTTGCTATAAATAGAATAGCAAAAAACCGGGGAGACAAATCTGTGTGTTTTGTTCCGGGCGGCCGGAACTCGGCATAAATCGGAAAATAGATTGGAGGAAACGCCCATGCAAAAGAGGGCGCCGTGCGGATTGGCCGCCTGGCCGCGAAAGAGACCAAACCGGCAGACGCCGGACACCGGATAACCGGTGAACGACAACCCCCAGCATTCTGTAAAAGGCAAATCGCCTGAAAGGGTGGGACGCAAAGTTAAGGGGACTAATGTCCCGTGTCTCCTCTCAGACGGAGCCGGGGCTATGTCAGCCCGACCGCCGGAATTTCACGATCCAAATTTATTTGAAGGAGAATGAAATGATGGCAAAGAAACGCATTTTGTCCTGGCTGGCCGCTGCCAGCCTGGCCCTGAGCCTCCTGCCCGCCGCCGCGCTGGCGGCCGACGGCGATACCCAGCCCCCCTCCGCGCAGCAGACCCTTGAGGCTGTCAAAGAGGCCGCTACGAACGCCACAAAGGCCAAGGAGGACGCTGTGGAGGCCCTGGGCAACACCGAGGATGCCAAGGAAAAGATTGAGGAGATCGCCAAGGATCTCTCCAGCGACAACGGCGCGGTGGACCGTGTAAACGAGACCTATGATGAGGGCCTCGAGGCCGAAGCGATTGTGGACGCCGCCAATGAGGCCATTGAGGAAGAGGCTGAGAAGATTGATTCTGACATCGACCTCTCCGATTCCGACGCGGTCTCCGACGCTGTAAACGCCAAAATTGACGATGCTGACGAAAAGGCCCAGGAGGCGCTGGACGCTGTCGTCAAGGCCGATGGCGCGGACGAAGAGGCCAAATCCCTGGCCCAGAAGGCCGCTGAGGCCGTCGAGACCGCGAAAAACCTGGCCGGGAGCGTCACTGCCGACAGCGAGCAGGAGGCCATTAAGGACGCCGCCGAAAAGGCTCAGAACGCCGCCGACATCGCCAGGGACGCCGCCGAGAAGGCCAAGGAAGCGGTGGACAGCGCGGAGTCCGCTTACACCGAGGCCATCAACGCGGCGAAAGAGGCTTTGGAAGCCGCCAAGAACATTGACGGGGCGCTGAAGGACCAGGAGAACACAACCGCCAATGTCACCGTGAAAGCCACCAACGAGGTCACCCAGTGGGTACAGGAGATGGAGCCCAAGGCCGATATGACCCCGGAGGAACAGGCCGCCCTGAAGCAAGAGCTCAATACCGTTCTGGCGGATACCAACGCCGACCAGCTGCAAAAAGATCTGGCCCAAGCCACGCTGAACTATATCACCGCCCAGGAGGAGGCCGCCAGGGCCGCCGCCGAGGCCGGAAAGGCCCAGACGGCCGCCAATGAGGCCAAGACGGAGAAAAACCTCTCCGCTGTCACCTCTGTACTTGATGTTAATCGTGACAATCTCGTAGTCAGCAAAGATACCGATGTCGACGCTGTCAAGGAAGAGATCGACAACGCTGCTTCCAAATACATGAAAAACACTCAGGACGCATATGATGCTCTTTTTGACATTGGTCAGGGCAATTTGGGCGACGTGCATCCCGTTATAAAGTCTGATATTGAGAAGCAGGATCTCCCAGCCGACAAGGTAATCGAATTCCAGGAGCAGCTTAAAAACGCGACAACTAATGTGGAAAAGAAAGCGATTGCCGTTGCTTTCGGTGTAAATCCCGCCCGTATTCCCATTGATTATCTTGAGAACTTTGAGAATGCTTTTCTCAAGAACGATCTCCCTCGGATGCTTGAGGCGCGTATCAAGCTGCTGACCGCAGAGGAAGCCGCAAAGAATGCCAAGGAGGCCGCCGAGGCCGTCGTGGACGCCCAGGTGGCCCAGCAGGAGGCCGACAAGGCCAAAAGCGCCGCCGACCAGGCCTTTGAGGACTACAAAACTGCGAGAGCGGCCCTGATTGAGCGCGAAAGGCTCAACGAACTGCATCAGCAGACCATCGATCTCGCGGCACTGCAAAATAAGCTGGACGCCGCTGAGAAGAAGTGGCAGGACGCCAAGGACGCCGCCGACAAGGCGCAGAAAGACGCCGATGACGCCCAGGACTATGCCGACCAGATTACCGAGCTGATTGATGACGGTACCGGCGGCACTGGCGGCACCGGCGGCACTGGCGACACCGACGGCACTGGCGACACTGGCGACACTGGCGACACCGGCGACACCGGAGCCGGTGATGATGACGGTGACGACGACGCCACCACCATCGAAGACGGCATCGTTCCCCTGGCTCTGATGCCCACCCGCGGAGAACTGATGAACTATCTCTATATCCGCGCCGGCAGTCCCACCGCCGCTCCCTCCACCTTCACCGACGTTCCCGCCGGCCATGAGTTCGCCCAGGCCATTGGCTGGGCTCAGGCCAAGGGCATCGCCGCGGCCTACGAGGACGGCACCTTCGACCCCGACAACTTCGTAATCGCCGCCGACCTCACCGTCTTCCTCGCCAACTACGCCAAGTTCAGCGGCATGACCGTGTCCTTCCCCTTGCGCGCCATGGCCAGCCTGGAGGATGACGCCATCGTGGAGAACGCCGATGAGATCCTGGCCGAGTTCTTCGGCGGCTGATCTCCCAGCCCCAACCGCTTCCCCCTCCCCCCCGCCCCGCTCTGGGGCGGCGGCCTTTTTTCTCTCCTTCGACGGTTTCCCCCCGACTTCTCCCTCCACTACATGTAGAATATAGAAAACCCAAACCACACAAAGGAGGCGGTTTTCTATGGATCACACGGACGACCGGCGGGTTCTGCGCCTGCCGGCGGCGGATATACGCCCCAACCCTGCTCAGCCCCGCCGATTTTTTGACGAGTCATCCCTGCGGGAGCTGGCGGCCTCCATTCGCCGCCACGGCATCCTCCAGCCACTCACCGTCCGGCGGCGGGGAGAGGGCTGGGAGCTGGTGGCCGGGGAGCGGCGGCTGCGGGCGGCCAGGCTTGCGGGCCTTGAGACGGTGCCCTGCATCGAAGCGGCGGTGGACAGCCGCCAGTCCGCCCTGCTGGCCCTGGTGGAGAATCTCCAGCGTCAGGATCTGCACTACTTTGAAGAGGCCGCCGCCATCGCCGCGTACATCCGGGAGTCCGGCTCCACCCAAGAGGAGGCCGCCGCCCTGCTAGGCCGGTCTCCCTCCGCCGTGGCCAACAAGCTGCGTCTGCTGCGCCTCTCCCCCGCCTGCCGGGAGATTCTGGTCTCCGGCGCCCTGGCCGAGCGCCACGCCCGCACGCTCCTGCGGCTGGAGGACGAGAGTGAGCGGCTTTTGGCCGCCCGCCACATGGCGGAAAAGCAGCTTACCGTAGCCCAGGCGGAGCAGTACGTGGAGCGGCGGCTGGCGGCAATCCAGTCCACGCCCCCCGCCGGCCGGCGGACTTATATTATAAAGGATGTGCGGCTCTTCCTGAACAGCGTGGACCGGGGCCTGCGGATTATCCGGGACGCCGGGGTGGACGCCGCCTGCGGCCGGGAGGAGACGGAGGAAGACATCCTCCTGACCATTCGCATTCCCAAGCATCGGACTCCGCGCCCCTAGGGCCTCTCCCCGCCCTCTTCAAAACATTTTTCCTGGCGTTCCTTTTATTGTTACTGGATTGTAACCTTTTTTTCACCGCGGATGTGATACAATACATCGTGGCAGAGAAGGGCCGGTTGTGTGCGGCGCCTTTTCAAAAGGAACGAGCGACAGGAGGGGCTTCACAGAATGGAACAGATTAACGAAGCCGTGGAAAAACGGGCCGGGGGAACCCGGCTGAAAAAAAAGGGCGGCATCGGCGGGCCGCTGCTGACCGCCCTAGCTCTCACGGCGGCCGTCGGCGGCGGAGCCTATCTGGGCCTGTGCGCCTACGCGGTGAACAGCGATGCCATCTGGAGAAACACCTATGTGCTGAATCAGGATATAGGCGGCCTTACGGCTGACGAGGCCGTTCAGAAAACGGAGGCGGCCCTGCCGGACCTCGCCATTGGCCTCCAGCTCTACGACGTGGACAGCGGTCCCGTGGACACGGACTCCCCCGACAACCTCTCCGCCTCCATCCCCCTCAGCGACCTGGGGGCGGAGGTGGACGCCGCCGCCCTGGTGGACTACGCGGACAGCTCCGTGAGATCCGGCCCCTTTCTCACCGCCGGATACCGCTATCTGGCCTCTTCCCTCCCCCGCAACTGCACCGATCCGTCCGCGATCCGCCTGGACCCGGCCAAGACGGCGGAGACCGCGGAGCGGGTGGCCGGGAAGCTCTCCTGGCCCGCCCTGAACACCGAATATGACGTGGAGGAAACCGCCCTCCTGGTGCGGACCGCCATGGACGGCCGCGCCGTGGACGCGGAGGACTTGGAAGAGACTCTCAACGGCCGCGCCTGGGCCGGGACCGGCATCATCTCCTTCCCCTGCAAGACCCTGCCCCCCGCCAGAACCATGACCGCCCAGGACATCCACGATGCCGTCAGCGGCGAGGTGAAAAACGCGGGCTACGACCTGGAGACGAATGCCATTACCCCTGAGCAGGCGGGGGCGGACTTCGATGTACCCGCCGCCCAGGCGGCCATGGACGCGGCGGAGCCCGGCTCCACCGTGCGCATCGCTGCGGACATCCGGCTCCCCTCCGTCACAGCCGAGGACCTGGAGGAGCTGCTGTTCCGGGACGTGCTGGGGGAGGCCAGGACCCATGTCAGCGGCACGGCGGCCCGCATTTCCAATGTGAAGCTGGCCTCCGCCGCCTTCAACGGCGTGGTGCTCAACAGCGGCGACGTGTTCTCCTATAACGAGACCGTGGGCCAGCGGACCACGGCCAAGGGCTACAAGCCCGCCCCGGCCTATGTGAAGGGCGAGACGGTGGACGAGATTGGCGGCGGCGTGTGCCAGCCCTCCTCCACGCTGTACTTAGCCTGCCTCCGGGCCAACCTGGAGATTACGGAGCGGTACGCCCACCGGTATGTCCCCGCCTACATCGGCAAGGGTATGGACGCCACCGTCTCCTGGGGCGGACCGGATTACAAGTTTACCAACAACACAGACTATCCCATCAAAATTGAGACCGTCTACGAAAAGGGCTATCTCACGGTGCGCATTCTGGGCACCAACCTGGACGGCACCTATGTGAAGATGACCTACGAGCAGCTCTCCTCCACGCCCTTCGAGGTGGTCTACGAGGACGACCCCGCCCTGGCCCCGGGGGAGGAAGTGGTGAAGGTCACCCCCTACACCGGCTACAAGGGCAGGACCTACCGCAGCGTCTACGCCGCCGACGGCACGCTGATCTCCCGGGAGTACGAGGACACCAGCGACTACAAGGTCCGCAACCGGGTGATCCTCCGGGGGCCGGCGGAGGACCCCGCGGCCCCGGTGGTGAACCCCGATCCCGGCGGTCCCATTGTGGACTTTCCCCCGGTGGAGACAGACCCCGGAACCATCACGGAGCCCCCCATTCAGGACCCGGGAACTAACCCGCCCATCATCGTTCTGCCGGAGGACGGACTGGGCTGAAATCTCCATTAAGACACCTCCGACGCCAAAGCGGCGCCGCCAGACCCTGGCGGCGCCGCTCAGTTTGTCGGAAAAGTATTTTTCGACAAGCTGAGCGGGATTTTCAGAACTTCAAAAAGTTCTGAAAATCCCTGATTTGAA
>CAJUDV010000055.1 GCA_910585385.1 uncultured Oscillibacter sp.
CCCTTGTGGACGGGGTAGCCCCACAGGGGGAGGCCCATGCTCACATGATAGGCAAACTGGGCCATCGGGAACGACTTGCCCACCTTGGGCGCTCCCGCAAAGAGGTACGTTCCAGGGTAGAGCAGACCGTCAATGATTGGCGGTCTGCTCTGGTAGATGTTCTGGTAAAGCTCGTTCATAGAAACCGTGTGGAGGTAGGCCGGGTCGCTTGTCCGTTGAAGCTCCCGAAGAATATCCTCCATTCTTTCATCCTGGGACTTGTTTTCAGCCGGTTCCTCTGCTATACTTGGGGTGGTTGTTTGTGAAATGGGCTGTTCCCCGTCTGCGCCAACAGACGGATATGGGACAGTCCTTTTCGTCTCTCTGGAATCCATCAATCTATCAATCCTCCCTCATGCCGTCCAGCGTCACAGTGATAAGGCGGATGGTGGCGAGAAGTTCATCATCCACCCCGCCCCCGGCCTCCATGCGCCGCAGCTCCCCCAGGACGGCGGCGAGCTGGTCACGCAGGGCCTTGTAGACCCTGGGATTGCCCTGCACCACAATGTCCCGGTTCAGCAGCCGCCGGGTGATGTAGTCCTGCTTGGTCAGCCCGGAGAGGCGGACGTCAATCTCAAGCTGTTCGTTTTCCTCCGGGGACACCCGGAACGCCACGGTCTTGTTCCGCCAACGGTTGTGATTGTCCAAATTCTTAGCCGACATTATGCTCCCGTCCTTTCAAAGTCCAGCTTGTCCGCCATCTCCGTCTGCTTGGACGGAAACAGGTGGGCGTAACGATAGGTGATTTCGATACTCTCATGGCCTACCCGGTCGGCAATCGCCACGGCGGAAAAGCCCATATCAATCAACAAACTTATATGGCTGTGCCTTAAATCGTGGATACGAATACGCTTTACCTCCGCCTCTTTCGCCCCTCTGTCCATCTCGTGGTGGAGGTAGCTTTTCGTAACAGTGAAAATGCGGTCTTTCTTCTTGACCCCGTAGAGCATCCCCAGGTAGTCCCGCATTTCGTCACAGAGGAAATTGGGCATTTTGATGGTACGATTGCTTTTCTTGGTTTTCGGGGTGGTAATCACATCCTCGCCGTGGAGCCGCTGGTAGGACTTGCTGATCTTCACCGTCCCGGCCTCGAAGTCGAAGTCCGCCGGGGTGAGGGCCAGCAGCTCCCCCTCCCGAATACCGCACCAGTAGAGCATTTCAAAGGCGTAGTAGGAGAGGGGCTTGTCCATCATGGCCTCTGCAAACCGCTGATACTCCGCTTTCGTCCAGAACAGCATTTCCTTTCGCTCCTCCGTCCCCATGTTCCCGGCTTTGGCGGCGGGATTGGAGCGAAGCTCATAGAAGCGGACAGCGTGGTTGAAAATGGCGCTGAGTTGGTTGTGCAGAGTCTTGAGGTAGGTCTGGGAGTAGGGCTTGCGCTGTTCGTCCCGATAGGCCAGCAGCTCATTCTGCCATGCGATCACGTCCTTGGTCGTGATCTCGCTGATTTTCCGCTTGCCGAAGTAGGGCAGAATCTTCTTCTGGATGATGTTCTCCTTTGTCAGCCAGGTGTTCTCTTTCAGCCGGGGCCGCACATCCTTGGTGTAAAGCTCCACAAAGGCTTCAAAGGTCATATCCATGTCGGCGGCGGTCTGCATCTGAAAGCTGCGCTCCCACTCCTGGGCCTCCCGCTTGGTTGGAAAGCCCCGCTTGCACTTCTGTTTGCGCTCCCCCGTCCAGTCCCGATACCACGCCATGACGTACCATGTACCCCGCTTTTCGTCCTTAAATACCGGCATTTTCGTTCACTTCCTTTCCGGCCCCGTAGAGCCGTTCGTTGAAATACTGGCGGTTGACCCGCCCCGCAATGGTGATGAAGCCCTTTCCTTTCAGTTCCTCGTTGAGTTGCCGAATGAGCTTGTAGGCGTAGGGCCTCGACACGCCCAGCTCGTCCGCCACCTCGTCTACCTGGATAAACTTGTTCTCCATACTGGTTCCTCCTTTCCCAAATGATAACGCTATTTGTTTAACGTTGACCCTATTATACTAACTCTATTCCGTTATGTCAAGGCTTTCCAAGAAGAAAATATAAACAAATTTATTTATATTTCTCTTGACAGTCCTAAACATATCTGTTATACTCCAAGTGTCCCCATTACATAGATTGGAGTTGGCAGTTATGGCAATCGGTGAACGTATCCGCTTTTTCCGCAATAAGAAAGGTGTCACGCAAAAGTATCTCGGTCAGGTGGTGGGGTTCCCGGAACGCTCCGCCGATGTGCGTATGGCGCAGTATGAGACAGGGAGCCGTACCCCCAAGGCCGACCTGACCCGGACGCTGGCGGGCTTCTTTGAAGTCTCCACCGATGCCCTGACCGTCCCTGACATAGATAGCGATATTGGCCTCATGCACACCCTCTTTGCCCTGGAGGATATACGGGGGCTGACCATCGGGGAGATTGACGGCGAAATCTGTCTGCGGCTGGACAAGTCCAAAGGCAAAACCTATGTTGATATGCTTGAAATGCTGTCCGCCTGGGCGGAGCAGGCCAAGAAGCTGGAGGCCGGGAAGATCACCAGGGAGGACTATGACCGTTGGCGCTACAACTACCCTAAGTACGACACCACCCGGAAATGGGTCAAAGTTCCCTCCAAGGAATTGAGCGACTTCCTTGTAGAAGCGTTCAAGGACAGGCTGGGAAAGGATTGACAGACAGCAAAAGCCCTTACCGATGTTGCCATCGGTAAGGGCTTTGTAATATGGTTTTTGTCACCCACAAGCCGCAAAGGTACACTTTTCACCTGCAATCCACCGGGGGTACAGAATGATACGGCCTATGGGGAGCGTTATCAAATTGTTATCAAAAGAGAGGCGAAAAACCGTCTATCCGTTGTGCCGCAACGGGTTCAGAGTTTCAAAAACTCATTCCCATTCTATCGTCGCCGGGGGCTTGGAGGTGATGTCATACACAATCCGGTTAATTCCCTGAACCTCGTTGACAATCCGGATGGAGATCCGGTCCAGCACCTCATAGGGAATCCGGGCCCAGTCGGCGGTCATGAAGTCCGCCGTGGTCACCGCCCGGAGGGCCAGGGTGTAGTCATACGTCCGGCCGTCTCCCATGACGCCCACGGAGCGGGTGTTGGTCAGCACGGCGAAGTACTGGTTCAGATTTTTGTCTATCCCGGCCTTAGAGATCTCCTCCCGGAAGATGAAGTCCGCCTCCCGCAGGGTATCCGCCTTCTCTTTGGTGACGTCCCCGATAATCCGGATGGCCAGGCCCGGCCCGGGGAAGGGCTGGCGGCTCACCAGGTACTCCGGCAGGCCCAGTTCCCGGCCAAGGGCCCGGACCTCGTCCTTGAACAGCAGCCGCAGGGGCTCCACAATCTCCTTGAAGTCCACGCAGTCCGGCAGGCCGCCCACGTTGTGGTGGCTCTTGATGACCGCCGCGTCCCCGGCGCCGGACTCAATCACGTCCGGGTAGATGGTGCCCTGGGCCAGGAAGTCCACCGCGCCTACTTTTCGGGCCTCCTCCTCGAAGACGCGGATGAACTCCTCTCCGATGATCTTCCGTTTTCGCTCGGGCTCCGCCTCTCCGGCCAGGCGCACAAGAAAGCGGTGTTCCGCGTCCACCCGCACGAAATTGATGTCCCACGGGGCGAAGGCGGACTCCACCTCGTCCCCCTCGTTCAGCCGCATGAGGCCGTGGTCCACGAACACACAGGTCAGCTGCTTCCCCACGGCCTCCGCCAGCAGGGCCGCCGCCACGGAGGAGTCCACACCGCCGCTGAGGGCCAGAAGGACCTTTCCGGCCCCGATCCTCTCCCGGAGCCGCCGGATGGCGGTCTCCTTGTAGCCGCTCATGGACCAGTCCCCCGCTGCGCCGCAGACCTCGTAGAGGAAGTTGCGGATCATGTCCGTGCCGTGCTGGGTGTGGTTCACCTCCGGGTGATACTGGACGCCGTAAAAGCCCCGGGCCTCGTCGGCGATGGCCACGTTGGGGCAGGCGTCGGAGCGGGCCGTCAGGGCGAAGCCCTGAGGGACCTTTTCCATGTAGTCTCCGTGGCTCATCCAGGTGATTCCCTGGGCGGGGAGGCCCTTGAAGAGACGGCAGGCGGTGTCAAAATACGTTTCCGTCTTGCCGTACTCCCGGGCGGAGTCCTCCGTGGCGGCCACGACCCTGCCCCCCAGGGCATGGGCCATGAGCTGGCAGCCGTAGCAGATGCCCAGGATGGGCACGCCCCAGGTGAAGATCTCCGGGTCCACGCGAGGGGAGGTCTCCAGGTATACGGAGTTGGGGCCGCCGGTGAAGATGATGCCGATGGGGTTCATGGCGCGGAGGTCCGCCAGGGGGGTGGTATAGGGCCTGACCTCGCAGTAGACGCCGCACTCCCGGACCCGGCGGGCGATGAGTTGGTTGTACTGGCCGCCGAAGTCCAGGATGATGACGGTCTGGTGGGACATAGAACGCACTTCCTTATTTTAATTTCGCGCCGGGACTTCCCGGGAGGGCGGGAGTCCCATCCTTCAGCTGGAAGGAGGCGGCGGCATAACCGTGGAGCGGCTCTGGCCCTATGGCCTGAATATGCAACGGAAATGTGAGGCGGTAGGTTCCGTCGGGCAGGCCGGCATAGGGGGCCCAGGAAAAACCGGAGGAAAAGTCCTTGCCGGGGGAGAGGGAATGACCCTCCAGGGTGACGCCCCAGTGGGGGCCGTCCAGCCGGGGGACGCTGTACCAGGCGCCGTCCAGCAGGACCTCCAGGGCGGCAAAGCCTCCGTTTCCGTGGGACAGGGATTGCCCGCTCCGGTTGATGATCTTCCAGGAGAGCGTGCCGCCGCTGACAGTCAGCGCCATAGGCACATCCTCCAAGGGGGCCTCCGGCCCGGAGACCGTCATAAAGCGGGGGTCCCACCGGCTGTCCCGCAGGGCCAGAATCCGCAGGCGGGGCAGCAAGGGGAGGCCCTCCGGGGTCTCCCCTTCCCTGACAAGCCGGTTCCAGATAGCGGGAAAATCCACCGCTGTTTGCAGGGCGCTTCCCCGGTTGTCCAGCCAGATACCTCCGCAGTACGCGGCCACATAGTCCGACTCCGTGCCGCCGATGCGCAGGGTGTAGATGGGCCAGGGATTTTCCGGGGCGGTCCAATTGGTCACCGCAGGGCCCTGGATGGGGCCGAAGGCGGTTTCCAGAGCTGTTTTTTCCGGCCATGCCGAGGCATAGATATGCGCCGAGGAGACGGTCTCTCCGTCGTAGCGGGACAGCGTCACGATTTGCTGTAAGGCGAAGGGCAGTTCCAGCGTGGTCTCCTCCTCCGCCACGGTCATGGCCTCGCGGGAGGCTGCTGCCTGCTTAACCTCCTGGGGGGTGAGGGCCGAAAGCTCCGCTCCGCCCCACTCCACGGCGGCAAAGCCCTTGCGCCGGAAGGCGGGCAGGTCCTGCTCCGGGATCTCCACCGCCTCCTCCAGGGGCCGCCAGGCCATGAACACCCGCAGCAGGCTGTCGGGCTCCGGGGTGATGGTGAGCTTTGCGCGGTCCGTGTAGGCCTCGGACTGGAAGGAGATCAGATTGTAGGCGCTGGCCTCCATTCGGGGCAGCCAGTAGACGATGAACTCATTGGCCTCCCGGCGGGTGAGGCCCAGCTTTTCAAGGGATTCCTCCAAAAAGGCGGCGGTGTCCTCCCCGGGGACGCAGAAGCCCCGGGAGAAGTCATAGTCCCCGTGGGAGAGGCCCTCCCAGTAGAGGTAATTGTAGGTCTGGCCGGCCTTGTCCCGCAGGGTGCCGTCCGGGGCGGCGGTGACGGTCCAGCCGTTTTCACCGCAGGCGGGATAGGTGCACGTCAGCTCCCCATCGTAGTCCAGACGGACGTTGACCTCGGTCTCCTTCTCCGGGTAGAGGTAGAGGACGGGCTTGGCGTCGAGGTCAGTATGATCGCTCTGCCGCTCCTCCCGGCAGCCGGCGAGCAGGGCGCACAGCAGCGCCGCCAGGCACAGCGGGACAAAGATGTCTCTTCTCATAAATTGCCTCCTTTTCAAAGTCCTGATACAAGAATAGACGGAAAAAGGGGCGGGGTGGTTTCGGGGAGATTAGGCCTTGTTTGAAAACTGGCGGAATGCCGGATTGGGGCGGATTTTTTTGCCAGGCAAGGCGATTTGACGCGGGAATCCTGACGGATTTCAAGTCAAATCAACGCAGTCCTGGTGGAAAAAGATGCTCCAAGACGGCGTTTTGATATTTTTCAAACAAGGCCTAAAAATTAGTCCTCCCGGAAGACGATGTTGCCGGGCTCGGCGCTCTCGATGATGGCCAGGGACTTGAGGTTCACCCCGGCGGCCCGAAGGCGGTCGCCGCCGCCCTGGAAGCCCTTCTCCACGGCGCAGCCGATGCCCACCAGGGTGGCCCCGGCCTTCTCCACGATGTCGCACAGTCCCCGCATGGCCTCGCCGTTGGCCATGAAGTCGTCGATGATCAGCACCCTGTCCTCGGAGGAGAACCACTCCTTGCTCACCAGCAGCGTGACCTTCTTTTTATATGTATAGGAGAAGATGTCGCTCTGGTACAGGCCGCCCTCGATGTTGTCGCTCTTGGCTTTTTTGGCGAAGATCATGGGCTTGTTGAAGTGCCGGGCCACCACGGCGGACAGGGCGATGCCGCTGGCCTCGGCGGTGAGGATCATAGTGACCTCGTCCATGTTGAAGTGGCGGCCGAACTCCTCGGCGATGTGCTCCATGAGCTCCGTGTCAATGCGGTGGTTCAAAAAACCATCCACCTTGATGATGTTGCCGGGCAGCACCTTGCCCTCCTTGACGATGCGGTCTTTCAGTTCCTGCATGTGTGTCATCCCCCTTACTTATTTTGTAAAATTATCGTAAAAAATATGTACTACCATTATCCCGGATTCCTCCGGATTTTGCAAGTGATTTTCCAGACAAAAAGCCCCGGTTCCAGCAGAAAAGCCCTGTCTGTTTTCGACAGAAAGTACAAAACGTCCAAAAAACCGCGCCGTGAAAGGACACGGCGCGGTTTTTGCGTCATTCGAGGGCCTGGGCAACCTTATCGAGCCACCCGCCCTGGAAGGACTCAATGTCCCCGGCGTCCACCAGGGCCGCCAGGGCGGGATCAATGGGCATTTCAGCCAGCAGCTGGAGGCCGTGGCGGGCGGCGGCTGCGGCGGTCTTACCCTCGCCGAAGAGGCGCAGCTTCCTGCCGCAGTCCGGACAGGAGACATAGCTCATGTTCTCCACCAGGCCCACGATGGGCACCTCCATCATCTCCGCCATCTTCACGGCCTTCTCCACCACCATGCTCACCAGCTCCTGGGGGGAGGCCACCACCAGGATGCCGTCCAGGGGGATGGACTGGAACACGGAGAGGGATACGTCACCGGTGCCCGGGGGCATATCCACAAAGAGGTAGTCGCAGTTCCAGAGGACGTCCGTCCAAAACTGCTGCACCACGCCGGAGATCACCGGGCCCCGCCAGATGACCGGGTCCGTCTCGTTTTGGAGCAGCAGGTTGGTGGACATGACCTGGATGCCGGTACGGGTCTCCATGGGGAAGAGGCCCTCCTCACTGCCCACGGCCTGGCCGTGGAGACCAAAGGCCTTAGGAATGGAGGGGCCGGTGACGTCGGCGTCCAGGACGCCCACGGCGTGGCCCCGGCGGCGCATGGTCACCGCCAGCTGGCAGGTGGTCATGGACTTGCCCACGCCGCCCTTGCCGGACACGACGCCGTATACCTTGCCCACCCGGGCGGTGGGATGATGTTCTTTCAGCAGGGACTGCGGCTCCTGCCGCTCTCCGCAGCTCTCGCCGCAGGAGGCGCAGTCATGGGTGCATTCGCTCATGGTATTCTATCTCCTTTTTCGCTCACGCGTATTTTATATAGTGTATATGTCCCATATGGAATTCTATTCTATACCAGCACGGCCCCCTCCGTCAACCGCTGAATGGAGACCTGCGGGTCCCCGGCGAAAAATTCCGCCTCCCGGCTGTGGCAGGTGAAAAGGAGGATCTGCCGGTTCTCAGCCGCATTCCGGAGATACCGCAGGGCGGCGGCGCAGCGGGCGTCGTCAAAATTCGCCAGGGCGTCGTCCAGAACGATGGGCACCTGACGCTCCTCCGGCAGCACCAGGTCGCAGATGGCCAGGCGCACTGCCAGATACAGCTGGTCGGCGGCTCCGGCGGACAGCAGGGCCGCGTCCCGGTACACGCTGTCCCCGGCGGGCTCGGCGGAGAGGTGGAAGCTCCGGTCCAGCGTCACGCCGGTATAGCGTCCGTCCGTCAATTCCCGGAAGATCTCCGCCGCCCGGCGGCCCAGTTCCGGGGAGAACCGGGTCTGGAGGGCGGTGTTGGCGGTGTCCAGGGCCTCCATGGCCAGCTGAATGGCGCCGTACTCCCCCTCGGCGGCCTGGATCTCCTCCCGCAGGTGGGCGGCGGAGGAGCGGAGCACCACGGGGTCCCCTAGGGCGTGGAGCCTCCCCGACAGGCGGTCTGCCTCGGAGTGGGCGGCGTCCAGGGCGTTTCGGGCTTCTTCCAGCTGGGCGGAGACGGTTTCCCGGTCCCGGGCGGGGGCGGAGAACGCCTCCTCCACGTCACCGGCGGTGGTTTGCTGGGCCAGCAGGTCAAAGCGGAGGCGGGTCTCCCGGGCGGTGTTCTCCGCCTCCGTCAGCTCCCGGCGGCGGACAGCGCAGGCGCGAAGGGCCGCGTCGGCGGCGGGCACGTCGAAGGCGGCGGAGGCAAAGCGGCGGACCTCCAGCAAAATACCCTGTTCGTTGGTGGTGAGGGTGCTGTAGAGGGTCTCCGCAGCGGCGGACTTGGCGCTCAGATCCGACTGAGCCGATTCCGCGGCCCGGCAGAGGGCGGTGAATTCGTCCAGCTCCTTTTGCCGTCGCTGCCGGAGTTCCCCAGCCCTGGTCTCCCATTTGCTCTGCTTTCTTTCGGTGAGAAAGCCCGTGATCAAAAGTCCCATGCCAAAGACGCCGCAGCCGCAGCCGATGGACAGAAGAAGGGCGTTCTCGGGCATCCCAATCCGGCCCTGAAGAGACTGCGTCCAGAGCAGAAGGCCCAGCCCGATCCCGGCCAGGACCCACAGAATCCCGGCCCACAGGGGGAACCGGGGCTTAGGCTCCAGATCCAGGGGAAGCCGGGCGGCCTGTTCCGGCGTGTGGCCGGCAAAGGGGCTGTCGTTTACGGCAGCCTCCGCCCGCAGCACTTGCTTCCGGGCCTCGTCCTGCTCCTCCCGGGCCTTTTTCAGGGACCGGCGCACGGTCTCCAGGTTGACGATGGCGCCCCGCAGGCGGCCGATGGCGTCGTTCTCCGGAATCCGCTCCTCTTCGATCCGGCGGCGGAGCTCCGCGGCCCGCTCCGCCGTCTCCCGGGCGGCGGCTTCCGCCTGGGCCAGGGCCTGACGCCGGCGGCTGGCCTCCCAGCGGTCACAGGCGGAGAGTTCTTCCTCCAGGGCGGCCTTTTCGGTCTCCAGGGCCTCCATTCGGCCCCGGGCGGAGACCAGCTGCGCTTCCAGGGCCTCCAGCTCCTCCAGCTGATGCTCCGTCTCCTGGAGCTCCGCCTCCAGGGCGGGAAGCTGGCCGGTTTTATTGTGGCGGCGGCGGTTCAATTGCTTTTTTAATGTATCGGCGGCCTCGGAGTAGGAGGTGCCCTCCTCCCCGGAAGTGATAAGGGCGGCGATGCGCCGCTCCAGCCCAGGGTCCTGGGTGACGGCCAGCCCCGTCTGCCGGATAAAGGCGCTGCGCTCGAAGACCTCCCGGCTGACGCCCAGGAGCTTTTCGCCGCAGTTCTGCCCCGTTAGGCCTGGCACCGCCTCGCCGGTTCCGGCGTAAACCGCCTGAAACTCCCCCATGGGGGCGGTCTGGCGGCGGGTAAGGCGGGTCAAAGTCAGCTCCTGCTCTCCGGCGCGGCAGTCCAGCCGCCCCGACATGGAGACGCCGGCCCAGGGAGCGAAGCGGTTTTTGTCGGCGATAAAGCCGGCCTTGTCCCGTTCCCGGCTGTTGATGCCGAAGAGCATGGCCGCCAGAAAGGCGCACCAGGTGGATTTCCCGGTCTCATTGGGGGCCTGAATGACGTTCAGGCCGTCCCGCAGCTCCAGAGATTGGTTCTGGAGCCTGCCGAAGGTGGCGGACATCTTGCGGATCAGCAAAAAGATCACTCCTCGCGGAATAGATTTTATCATAGGGAGACAGAATAAAGGGCGAAAGGCGCCGGAGAAAAGTTTGTTAAAAATCAGGCGTAGTGTTCTATATGGGGCCATTATACCATATCATGTTTCGTTTGCACAGCCCATTTTCTGTTTTGCACAGAAGTAGTACCAAAAATTGGGGAAAGAGCTGGGCAGGATGGAAAACAGGGAAAAAATGAAGAAAATGGGTTGACAAACGGGGGATGTTTTGGTATTCTAACAAAGCTGTGAGGCAGCGGGGAAGGCGCTGGAGGCCGTTG
>CAJUDV010000056.1 GCA_910585385.1 uncultured Oscillibacter sp.
GTCCCGCCCGGTCATATAGTTGCTGAGAAGGCACCGGCCGGAGTAGCTGACGCACATGGCCCCGTGGACAAAGGCCTCCAGCTCCAGCGGCTGCGGCGTCTTGTCCCGGATGGTCCGAATCTCCTCCAGACTCAGCTCCCGGGCCAGAATGACCCGGGAAGCCCCCAGATCGTACCAGGCCCGGGCGGTCTCGTAGTTGCAGACGCTGGCCTGGGTGGAGACGTGCCGCTGGCACCGGGGGGCGTACCGCCCCGCCAGGGTAAACGTCCCCAAATCCGCCGCAATCAGGGCGTCCACCCCGGCGTCGTTCAGCCGCTCCAGGTGCTCCGGCAGACGGGCGATCTCCTCATTCCGGGGCATAGTGTTGACGGTGCAGTGGACCCGGACGCCTTGTTCATGGGCATAGGCCACCGCCTGGGGCAGTTCCTCCGGGGTAAAATTCCCGGCGAAAGCCCGCATCCCAAAGTCCGTGCCCGCCAGGTACACGGCGTCCGCGCCGTAGAGGACAGCCATCTTCAGCCGCTCCATATCCCCCGCGGGAGCCAGCAGCTCCGGCTTTCTCCCTTTATCCGCCATACTGATCGCTGTTAACAAAGTTCAGGAAACTGTTGTAATCGGTGAAGTAGTGGTGCTTGTGGTCTACCCCCAGCGCGTAATAATAGTAGTCGCTGGAGGTGGGGTACAGCGCCGCGTTAATAGCGGTCATACCGGGATTCGCGATAGGCGTGGGCGGCAGACCGGCGTACTTGCGCAGATTGTAGGGGCTGTCCGTCTCCAAATCGGCGCTGGTGATGGCCCCCTCGTGGTCCGGCAGGGCGTACAGCAGCGCGGCGTCAATCTGGAGCATCCCATAGGTGCCCCGCTTGTCACCGGGGCCGTTGAGGCGGTTGTAGATGACGGAGGCGATCATCGCCTGATCGGTGCCGTCGGTCTCCTTCTCGATCAGGGAGGCGATGGTGACGATCTCCTTCATACTCCGCCCGGAGGACTCCAGCTCCTCCTGAACGTCCTCGCCCATCATCTTCTGCTCAAAATTCCTGATAAGCCGCTCCAGAGCGCCCTTGGGGTTATGGTTGACGTAGAACTGATAGGTGTCCGGGAAGAGGTAGCCCTCCAGCCGGCTGATGTCCTCGGATTCGTTGTCAATGAACTCATAGCTGAACTCCGCCGTCTTGGCGGCCTCCAGCAGATTTTCCTCCGTGTTGACACCCTTCTCCGCCAGCAGGCGGATGGTCTGGGCAACGGTATAGCCCTCGGGAATCGTGACATCCACCACCTCCGCGCTCATGCTGCCGGAGGAGCTGCGCATCCCGGAAATCAAGGCGTGGTAATCCATGTCGTTGTTCAGCTTATAGGTGCCAATGCCGATCTTATCCTCGGCCTTCGTGACTTTGGCGAAGAGCTTGAAAAACCACTTATAGCGAATCAGCTCCGCCTCCTGGAGCTTGTCCGCCACAGTATCCAGCGTGTCCTCAGCGGAAACCTCCACCGTCACATCCATCTTCGTCCCCCGGTTGAAGGCGCACAGGTCCGACGCCAGCAGCCAGCCTACACCCGCCATAGTGGCCGAGGCGGCCACCACAATCAGCACATAGAGAATGAGCGCCAGCAGCGGGTTGATGCGCCGCCGCCTCTTCCGGCGGACGCTTTTGTTCTGTTGGGGGCGGTCCGTCTGACCGCGGCGTACCTGCTCGGCATCCCAGCTGGCGGTATCCCCATTTTTGAAATCTGCCATTGAAACCTCCATACCCGGCGCCCGGCACAGCCGGGCCCGTCCGCTTTTCAAGCTAAATTATTTTTGAATGGCCAGGCTCCGGCCGGAGACCCGGCGCATAGAATATCCCAAAGTCTTTAAGAGAGGTGTTTGAAATGTGCTTTAACAACGGAAACAACAACTCCTGCCTGTGGATCATCATCATCCTGGTGCTGTGCTGCTGCTGCGGCAGCGGTTCTTGGGGCAACTCCTGGGGCGGTGGAAACTGGGGCGGCTCCTGCGGCGGCGGGAATTGGGGCGGTTCCTGCGGCGGCTGCAACTGCGGCTGCGGCTGTAACTGCGGGTGCAACTGCAATTGCAACTGCGGCTGCAACAACAACTGCAACGACGCCTGCTGCTGACAACCGGGGAACGGGGCGCAAAAGCGCCCTGTTTTCCACCCCCCTGGCCGGGACAGGCCGTCTACTTTTTCCGCCTCTCCCGCTTCACATGGATCAAAAACAGCGGCAGCCTCATCATGCGGCCCAACCGCCGGGGATCGCCGCACAGGCGGTAGAACCACTCAAGACCGTGTTCACACCAAAACTTCGGGGCCCGCTTCACCGTACCGGCAAATACGTCCATACTCCCGCCAAGGCCGCAGAGGAGTCTCGCGCCGGTGTCCGGGCCGTTTTTCGCCATCCAGAGCTCCTGCTTCGGCGCGCCCAGACACACAAATACCGTATCGGCGCCGCTGCGCCGAATATCCTCCACAATGGGCGCGTCCTCCTGAAAATATCCGTCGTGAACGCCGGCGATCCGCAGTCCCGGATACTGTTCTCGCAGCCGCTCCGCAGCCGTCTCCGCCACACCGGGCTTGGCCCCCAGCAGGTAGAGGGACATCCCCTCCCCAGCCATTCTCTCCAGCAGCCGTGCGGCAAATTCAATCCCCGGCACCCGCTCTTTCAGCGGTGTGCCCAGCATGGCCGCGCCCTTGATGATACCAATACCGTCCGGCAGCACCAGGGCAGCGCCGTTGACGGCCTCCCGAGCCGCCGGGTTCTCCCGGCAGACCTCCACGATCTCCGGGTTGGGCGTCACCACATAGTGGGGACCCTCCGCGCGGAGCAGCTCCATGCCCCGCTCCGCCGCCTCTTCCAGCGTCAAATTGTCAAAGCCGACGCCCAGCACGTCAACTCGCATGGGATCACCTCGCATACATACTCATACAGTTTGTAAGTATACCATATACTGGTCACAAAAATCAAGAGGGACGCTGCCGCGTCCCTCTTTTTATTCCATAATGTTTTTTTACTCCCAAAGAGCGGAAACATCCGGCCATGATCCACGCGAGCACGGTTTTAAACGCGACTACTTTTTTACGTGGGTTTTCTCCGGCAATTGGGCCAGCACTACGGCCACCAGCATCAGCACGCAGCCCAAGTACTCCTTCCCGCTCATCTGATTGCCGAAGGCGATGGCCCCGGCGATGGTGGCAAACACCGACTCCAGACTCAGCAGCAGCGAGACCACCGTGGGATTAGAGTCCTTCTGGGCCACAATCTGCAGGGTATAGGCCACGCCGCTGGAGAAGATGCCCACGTACAAGATGGGCCAGGCGCACACGCGGACGGCCTCCCAGGTGGGGGACTCCGACGCCAGCATTCCCACGGCGGAGAGCACCGCCGCCACCAGAAACTGGATGCAGGACAGCTCCACGCCGTCCACCTTCTGGGTAAAGTGGTCGATCACCAGAATGTGTCCAGCGAAGCAGAAGGCGCACAACAGGATGTAAAAATCTCCTGTGGCTATGGTAAATTCCTCGGTAATGCACAGGCAGTACAGCCCCGCCACCGCCAGCACGATGCCCAGCCAGATGCTCCTGGGGGCCTTTTTTTTGAGAAACAGTCCCAAAATGGGCACAATGACAATGTAAAGCGCCGTGATAAAGCCCGCCTTGCCGGGAGTGGTGCTCTCAATCCCCTTCTGCTGGAGGTTGGCGGCCACTGTCAGCGCCACGCCGCAGCACACACCGCCTAGCAGCAGGTCCCTTCGGTACGCAGGCGTGGACTTTTCCGCCTCCTCCCCGCCGGCTCTTCGCCGCGCCAGGCGCAGCCCCGCACACAGCGCCAGCAAAACGAGAAACGCCACCGCCGACCGGGCGGCATTGAAGGTAAAGGGGCCCACATACTCCGCCCCCACGCTTTGAAACACAAACGCCGTACCCCAGATCAGAGCCGCCAGCACCGGCAGCACGTTCTGCCGAATCCAATTTGTTCCCATATGTCTTGTCCATTCTTCCTTCCTGTGATATACTGCCAAATATATTATCATGAACGCGGGAATTTGGCAACCCTTTCTCTCTGTCTCCCGCTGGGAAGGAGTCCATCATGGAATTCAGAGCCATGAGCCAACAGGAGATCCCCGGCTGGTACGACCGGGAGTTCACTAAAACATTTCCTCCCAATGAGCAAAAGCCTCTGCAGTTTATCCTGGAGCTGATTGCGCAGGGGCAGTACACCCTGATGGGCCTGTATGACGGTCCCTCACTGCTGGGGTACGCCAGTCTCCAGACCCACCCGGACCACCCCGGCTACGTCCTGCTGGATTACCTGGGCGTTATCGCCGCCCGGCGAAACGGCGGGCTGGGGGGACACATCCTCTCCCTTCTGGAGGAGCAGTACCGGGGAACGGCCTGCGTCATCGCCGAGGCGGAGCTTCCTGTCCCCGGCGGAGACCCTGCGGAGAACCGCCTGCGGACCCGGCGCATCGGCTTTTATGAGCGCTGCGGCTGCCGGCGGGTCTATGAGATGGGCGCCTGCGGCATCCGCTGTCAGGTCCTGGCCCTGAGGGACCCGGGAGACCCGGGGGACCTGGGGGACCTGGACGCCCTGATGGCAGCCCACCGGGCCATCTACGGCCCGCACCGGCCGGACATCACCATCCCCCTGGGGCCGGACGAGACCCCCGCCCCCGCCCATTGGGGGAAGTAACATCACTAAAGGAGGAGCGGCAATGCTTCTTTTTGACATGGACGGCACCCTCATCGACTCCAACCGCGTCTGGAAGGACGTAGACCGGGAGTTCCTGGCCCAGCGGGGCCTGCCCTACACCCGGGCCTACTACGAGGGCGTGGCCCACACGATCTTTCCTCTGGCCGCCAAGTTCACCAAGGAATTCTGCCGTCTGCCTGAGTCCTGTGAGGAGATCATGGCGGAGTGGATGATTCTGGCCAAGGACGCCTACGCCCATGTAACCGTAAAGCCCGGCGTTCGGGCCTATTTGAAGCAGTGCAAGTCAGAGGGTCGGCGGATGGCGGTGGTGACCTCCAGCGTGCCGGAACACTGTCACACGGCCCTGGAGAAGCTGGACCTCACGAAGTACTTTGAGCGGATCAACTTTGCCCAAGAGCTGGGAATGGACAAAAAGCTGCCAGACGTGTGGCTGGCGGCGGCAAAGGTCCATGGCGTTCGCCCGGAGGACTGCACCGTGTTTGACGACAGTCTGACCGCCTGCAAAGGGGCCCGGGCCGCCAAGATGCGGGTAGTGGGCGTGTACGACAGCTTTTTCAACCACGATGAAAAGGAGATGCGGGGGTTCTGCGACGTGTATATCAAAAGCTTTGAGGAACTTCTTCTGCCGGAGCGGCGCAAGAGATGACCGCGGCCGATTCTCTGCGGCAGGCCCTGGAGAAGGCCCGTGAGGGCGGAGAACTGTTGGAATCCCTGACTTTTGACCACGTGGACGCATCCGCCCTGGACTTCTCTGATCTGACCGGCAGACATCTCGCCTTTCACGCCTGCCGGTTCGCTGAATGCGACCTCAGCGGCGCGGCATTCTATAACTGTGATTTCACCGCCTGCCGCTTCACACAGTGCCGCTTTCCTGTAAGCTACTGGAAATTCTGCCGCCTCACCGGATGCAGGAGCGACGGCGGCGACTTCCGCCGAAGCCGGTTCAAGGACTGCTCCCTGGACGGCGGCGTATTCCGCTACGCCAACTTCACCGGCAGCGTCCTGGACCGCTGTACGCTAAACAAGTGCGATTTCACGGAATCCACCCTGGCCGAGTGCAGAATCTCTAAAACAGCCTTTCAGTCTGTGGACCTCACCGGCGTGGAACTGTTCCGCACGCCATTCAAGGGCATAGACCTCTCCTCCTGCGTCCTGGACCGGGTCTCCCTGTCGGAGACCTGCGCCGAGCTGAGAGGCGCGAAAATCCATGCCAGCCAGGCCGCTGTGGTCGCCCGGATTCTTGGGATTATCATCGTTCCATGACAGAAAGCGCACCCCTTTGGGGTGCGCTTTCTGTCTTTAAAGCTTTTTCATATGGCTTCCGGCAAATTTCAGCATCAGCCGCTTTGGCTTCTCCGCCCCCTGGAACTGGACGGTAACCATGGCGTCGCCGGACATGGGCTGGACATCCAGCACGGTTCCCTGGCCGAAGGCGGTGTGTTCCACCTCGTCTCCGGTCCGCAGCTCCAGCATGGGCGCGGACGGGCCGCCCCGGGCCGCCCCTGGACGCTGAGACGCGGTTTTGGCCACCGTCTCCCGGTAGGTGCGAACCGCGCCGCCGGCGGTCCTGCCGCCATAGCCGCCGAAAGAGGACGTGCCGCCATAGGCGGAGGCACCGCTGTCCCAGCCGCCGGAAGCGCTCTCTCCGCCGCCGAAGCGGGGTTCCTGCTTGCCCTCCCAGCGCATATTCTCCTCCGGGATCTCGTCCAGAAACCGGGAAAAGCGGTTGCTGCTGGTGCGGCCATACAGCATCCTCTGGCGGGCGTTGGTCAATGTCAATCTCTCTTTGGCCCGGGTCATGGCCACGTAGCAAAGGCGGCGCTCCTCCTCAATCTCCTCCTGGTCGTACTGGGCGGAGCTGCCGGGGAAAATCCCCTCCTCCATGCCCACCACATATACCAGGGGAAACTCCAGCCCCTTGGCGGAGTGGATGGTCATCATGGTGACGCAGTCGTCCCCGCCCTCCAGGGAATCCAGGTCCGTGTACAGGGCGATCTCATTCAAAAAGCCGGAGAGGGTGGCGTCCTCCGGGTCCCGCTCCAGAAAGCCCAGGATGTTGGATTTCAGCTCCTCCACGTTCTCGATGCGCCCCCGGCTCTCCAGGTCGTTCTTCTCCTCCAGGGCCTTGACATAGCCGCTCTGAGCGCACACGGCGTCGTAGAACTCCGGCAGAGCCAGTTCCGCCCCCTGGCGGCGGAGACCGTCGATGAGGTCGGCGAATTTTAAGAGCTTCGCTTTGGCGGCCTTTAGCTCCGGAAACAGATCCGCGTTGCGGATGATCTCATACAGAGACGCCCCCTGGGCCGCCGCCAGGTCCGCCACCTTGTCCATGGTGGTGGCGCCGATGCCCCGGGCGGGGCTGTTGACGATCCGCCGCAGCCGCAGGTCGTCCAGGGGGTTGTTCAGCACGCACAGGTACGCCAGCATATCCTTGACCTCCGCCCGGTCAAAGAACTTCATGCCTCCTACTATCTTATAGGGCACGCCGTTGCGGCGCATGGCGTACTCCAACGCGTTGGACTGGGCGTTCATGCGGTACAGCACTGCGGCGTCCCGGAATTTCCGTCCCCGGTTCACCGCCATCATGATCTCCCCCACCACGTAATTGGCCTCGTCGCTCTCGCTGAAAGTGGTCTTGACCGTGACGGTCTCCCCGCTGCCGTTGTCCGTCCACAGCGTCTTGCCCTTGCGGCCCTGGTTATTTTTGATGACGGCGTTGGCGGCGTCCAGAATGTTCTGCGTGGAGCGGTAGTTCTGTTCCAGCCGGATCACCCGGGCGTCCTTGTACTGCTTCTCAAAGCTGAGGATGTTCTCAATGTTGGCCCCCCGAAAACGGTAGATGGACTGGTCGTCGTCACCCACTACGCAGAGGTTCTTCCTCCCTCCCGCCAGGAGGCTGGTCAGCAGGTACTGGAGGTGGTTGGTGTCCTGGTACTCGTCCACCAGCACATAGCGAAACTTGTTCTGGTAGTACGCCAGCACCTCCGGCTCCTGCCGCAACAGGGTGACGGTATGGTAGATGATGTCGTCAAAATCCATGGCGTTGGCGGAGCGGAGCTTTTTGGCGTAGGCGGCATAGACCTTTGCAATCCGGCTCAGCTTCCAATCCGCCTCGCTGTTATGCTTGGCGGCAAAGTCCTCGGGGCTTTCGTACTTGTCCTTGGCGCCGCTGATGATGCTCAGGGCGCTCTTAGGCGGAAAGGCCTTCTCGTCCAGATTCAGCTCCTTGATAATGTCCCGAAGAACCCGCTTGGAGTCGTCGGTATCATAGATCGTAAAATTCTTGTCAAAGCCGATACGGTCGGCGTCCCGCCGCAGGATGCGGACGCAGGCGGAGTGGAAGGTGGAGGCCCAGACGTCGTTGGCCATGGGACCCAGACGGGCTGCCAGACGGTCTTTCAGCTCCCCCGCCGCCTTGTTGGTAAAGGTGATGGCGATGATCTCCCAGGGGCGGGGCACGTCCACAGCGCACAGACGGCGGGCACGGTCCATTTCCAGGGCCTCCGGGCGCTCCGGAAAATTCTCCAGAAATCGCAGATCCTCCTCCGAGGCCCACTCCGGCGCCTCCTCACAGTCGCTGCCCCGGCCGTAGGTCAAGAGGTTGTAGACCCGCTGGATCAGGACGGTGGTTTTTCCGCTGCCGGCCCCCGCCAGCAGGAGCAGCGGCCCCTCCGTAGTCATGGCGGCTTGGCGCTGCATGGGATTCAGCCGCCGAAAGTCCCAGGCGATAACCGCCTGCCTGGCGGCGGCGTACCGTTTGTTGAAATCAGTCATATGTTCACCAGTCTCCTATAATCTTAGGGTCTATTTTAGGACAAAAACCGCCGGAGGTCAACCATGGTTTTGCCAGACCGCGGCCTCCGCCTTGACGTCAGAGGAGACAAATGCTATACTCACCGCGAAAAGGAAGTGATCTGTTTGAAAAAATGGCTGGCGGCGCTGCTGCTTCTCTGCCTGGGGACAGGTTGTGCCATCTCCTCTCTGGCCTGGCAAAGAGCGGAGCGGCAGTCGGCACAGTGGAGAGCCCGCGCGGAAGCGGCAGAACATCGGGCCAATGAGGCGGAGTCGGCACTGAAACGCTCCGAGGAGCGGCGGCTGCTTCTGTCCCTGGAGAGCGACCCCATTGCCGCGTTTTTCACCCCGTTTCCATACAGCGGCAGCACCGCAGGATACCTCGCAGCTCTGGAGGCCGAGGCCTACCGGACAGAGATGGAAAACGCCGCCGCGTTGCTGCGAGGCGGCACAGACAGCGCGCTCATCGACAGCTTTCTTGCCTTCATTGACGCGCAGGCTCAAATGGAGGCGGAGATCTGGACCGGCTCCCTGCGCGCGCAGGGAGCCGCCACCGCCGGCGCCTGGGCCCATATAAGCCAATGCCAGATTCCGATTTACCGGTTTGGCGCGCATACGCTGATCTCCGCTTATCAGAGAACTGGAGAGGACTATTCCTTTCTCTTTGATCCGGAGGCTGCCCGGCAGACCCTGCTGCTGGCAGGGTTCCGGGAAGAGGATCTCCCCGAACTTATCAGCTGATTGAAAAGAGAAACTTTACAATGTATGAACTGATCCAGGCTGGTAAACACACCTATTACATCCTATGTCCCGCCAAAATAGGCGTCTGGACCTGCATCCTCAATCCCCACGCCAACGCCAATTACAACGGCGGCAACACCCTGCTCCAGCAGCGGCTGGGTGCTCCCACCGGAGCTGACCGCTTTCCAAAGATAAAACAGGAGCTATCCCTTAGGATAGCTCCTGTCTCTTTTCTGTACAAGAGACCTTACTTCGCAGCCTTAGCGGCGCGGATGGCCTCGGTGAGCAAGGGGGTGACCTTGAAGAGGTCGCCGCAGATGCCGTAGTCGGCAATCTCGAAGATG
>CAJUDV010000057.1 GCA_910585385.1 uncultured Oscillibacter sp.
GGACCGGGTGATGATGTCCTTGATGGCCTTGTTCATGGCGGTGCCCATGTGGATGCCGCCGTTGGAGAAAGGAGGCCCGTCGTGGAGGCTGAAGAGGGGCTTGCCCTCGTTCTTTTTGAGAAGCTCGTGATAGACGTCCTGGGCCTCCCAGCGCCCCAGCATCTCCGGCTCCCGCTTGGGCAGGCCCGCCCGCATGGGGAAGTCGGTCTTGGGCAGGTTGATGGTCTTGTTGTAGTCCATGTTTGTGTTCCTCCTCATTATGGTAAGTGGTTATTCTTCGTCTTCAAAGGAAAATAGTATGGCACCGCAGTTCCGGCAAATCCCACCGGAGTACCGGGGGAGTGCGGAGAGGGCTTTTGACGAAAAAGCGGACTTGGTGCGGTCTCCGGCAGGACGTAGGCGGACAGCGTCTTTTGGCCGTTGAAAATTTTTCAATTTCCCCTGTTCGGATGTCCAAAACAGGTAGCCGCCAGGGGAATACACGGTTCCCGGCTCCATTCTATTGCCGCATTTGGGGCAGTTCATCAGGCCCTCCTCACAGAGTATGCTCCACGCTCCACTCCTCCCGGCCGCCGAAGGCGCACTCCGCGCCGTCCACCATCCACCGGCCTTCAAACGGCCGCAGGGTGAAACGGTAGCGGTAGTCATGGGAGACGGGGTTCCGGGTGGACACCACGGCCTTTTTGGTAGACTTCATAGTGAAGTACACCGCGGGCTCCGGGGCATCGAAGAGGTAGTCGTATTTGGCGGGCCTGCCGAAGCTCCCGGCGGCGCCCCACCGCAGCAGCTTCTCCGTGCAGCGGGGCGCGACCAGCTCCAGATACCGGCGGCGGTACTCCTCCCACAGCGCTTCCTCCGCCGGGGTGGACAGGTGGGGGGAGATCCCCGCCGCGGCCTGTTCCTCCCGGAGCTTCAGGGAGCGGGCGCAGATCTCCCGCTCCAGCTCGTTTCTCTGCCGCAGCAGCTCCACCAGCGGCGGCGCCAGCTCCTGCGCCAGGGAGTGAAATTTCTCCAGAGTCTCCTGTATGACAATTTTCACCGCTTCCATACCGCCCTCTCCTTTTTTGAATCGCGCCGGGACCTGCGGCGGCCTAGAGTCTGTTTTAAAACCGGCGGAATGCCGGATTGGAGCAGTATTTTTCTGTCGGGCAAGGCGATTTGACGCGGGAATCCTGGCGGATTTCAAGTCAAATCAACGCAGCCCCGGCGGAAAAAGGCGCCCTAAGACGGCGTTTTGACGGTTTTAAAACAGACTCTAGGGAAAACAAAAACGCCCCCGTCTCTTCATAAGAGACGAAGGCGACTCCTCCGCGGTACCACTCTTCTTGCCGCCCCCTCTCGGGACGCGGCCCCTCACGGCCCGCCGTCACGGGCCCGGCGGAGTAACGCCCGCCACACGTCCTCGCTTACTCGTCTTTCAGCGGGAGGCTCCAAGGGGATATTCGCCGCCGTCCCCGGCCGCCTCGCACCAAACGGCGGCTCTCTTCGCGGGGTTGGGATCGGTTACTCGTCCTTATCTACGCCAGAGTTATTCAATTATCCGTATCATACCACGTTTCAGCGGTTTGTCAACCGGATTTCGCGCAAATTTCCTGCCCTTTTCCGGCGAAGCGGGCGGTTATGCCCCGCGGAGCGTACAGTAAAGGCGGCGTCCATTCCGGCGCCGCCTGGTTTTATGTCTGTTTACTGGGCCTTTTTCAAATTTTCAATCTCTCTGGAATGGCGCTTCACAACGGCCTCCAGAACATCCAGCCGCTCCTCCGTCTCGTCCCGGGCCTCGGCGGGAAGCATTTTCTCCTGAATGAGTTTCTGCCCATCCGCCAGGAGGTTGAAACGTGGAATCACATCGACTTCGATCAATGCGCCCACCTCATGCATAATCTCCACTTTCTGCTGAGCCAGCTTTTGGTCCAGCTTAGCATCGATCAGCTGCGCAATGGCCTGCAAATCCTTCTCATCAAGCATGATTCCTCACCCCGCATCTTTGTATTAAAGATATTATACGGTGCCGCCGTCCGCTTGTCAAGCCGCCCCGCTTTTGTCCCTCTGCCCGCCGGACAACCGCGCTCCGCCGCCATCCATCGCCGCTCACTGATACCGGTAGCGCTGCTGGGTGTACTGGTCGATGGCGGCCTGAAAGTACTCCCAATTGCGGAACTCCATCATCTGGAACCCCGGTTCCCGGTGGAAGGACACCACACGCTCCTCCGCGTTCACCCAGATCCGCCACACTTGCGCCTCTCCCTGCTTCTCCAAAAGCCGCCGCCCCCCTGTTTTGACAAATACCGCCTTCCATTTTATGCGATTATCGTATAAAAATCAATATGCAATTTTCGCATATCCTAAAATGACGGCAGCAAGGCGGATGGGAGGCGCAGGGGATGTATCAGCGGATACGGGATATGCGGGAGGACCGGGACCTGCCTCAGCGGGCCCTGGCGGAGCTGCTCCATGTCTCCCAGGCCACCTACTCCCGGTATGAGAGCGGCGGGCTGGACGTGCCCAGTTCCGCCCTGATCGCCCTGGCGGTGTTTTACGGCACCAGCGTGGACTACCTGCTGGGGCTCACCGACGAGGCGGCGCCCTATCGGAGGTAGCAAATCAAAAACGCCCCTTTCCGGGGGCGCAGGGAAGCTCAGCCGCAAGGAGAGCGCCGTATTCGCGCCCTGCCTCCGGAGGCGAGGAAAACGAAGGGACCGCTCACGCGGTCCCTTCCGTCCTTTACTGGTATCTGTACTGCCTCCCGGTGTACTGCTCCACACAGCTGAGAAACAGCTCCCGGCTGCGGAATTCCATGAGCTGGCAGCCCTCCTCCTCGTGGAAGGACACGATGCGCCGGTGGTTATCCACCCACACCCGCCACAGATTTTCAGCGTTTCTTGTTTGTTCCATATCCAGAAGGCTCCCTTTCCAAATCTTCACACAGCGGGCCCCCGAAGGTCCGTCTACTTATAAGACGAAAGAACAGGGCGTTTTGTTTCACATTTTCCGAAAATATTTTAAGAATTTTTTTCGGCCGCCCGCTCCGCCGCCTCCAGGGCCTCCAGCGCCTCAGCCGTATCCTCCAAAAAAGCGTCCCAGGCGGCGGGGTCCTCCACGTAGTAAAGGGGGCATTGCTTCCCCGTCACGTCGTAGTGGCGGATCACATCCTCCCCGGGATTCAGCTGAAACTCATGGCACAGCCAGGCCGTCAGCTCCACACACCGGTTATAGGAGGGGCGGCTGAACACCCCGGTTTCGTCCGGGTGGCAGACCTCCACGGACACCGTGTCGTCGTTGCGGGTGTTGGAGGCGTAGGCGATCTCCGTCAGGGGGACACACTGGACCACCTCTCCCTCCAGCCCGATGATGAAGTGGCTGGAGGCGTAGGTCTCCTGCTCTCCGCCGGAGAGGGACTCAAAGTAGTTCCGGTTGGCCCGGGCCGTGGTGCCGGGGTTGCCCACGTAGTGGATCACCACGCCCTTGATTCTTTTCAGCGGCTCCCCGGGACGGGACCAGGGGTTTACCGTCAAATAGTCCTTCTCCACATAGTCCGGCACTGAGATCTCCTCCGCCGGCGGCGGGCCTCCCAGCAGCTTGGAGAGGCCCGCCGCGATCACCGCCAGAGTCAATGCGGCCAGCACGGCGCAGAGGATCACAAACCGGGGGTTCAGCTTTCTCTTTTTCCAGCGTTCCACGGTTCAGCCTGCGACCCCTATGACCACGGTCTCGGAGGTGGTCTCCGGGTAGACCGCCTCCGCCGGGGCGGAATCGGCCGCCCCGGCACGTCCGTACTCCTCCGGGTACAGCTCCCCATTGGTCGACAGGTCCTCGTTTGTCACAAGGCCCAGCTCCAGCAGGCACGCGGTGGTGGCGGTCATCTCCGGCCGCACGGCGATGTCGATCCAGTCCCAGGTGTCGTCGCTCTCCCCGGAAAACTCCAGGCTCAGCTGCAGGGCATAGGTTCCGCTGTTCCAGGCCTCGGTGCTCAGCCACTCCACATGGCCCCAGCGCCCCGCCTGGGCGTCCCGGGTGACGGCCTCCAGAATGGCGGCGGCCTCCCGGTCGCTGAGCTCGCTGCTCTCGTTCCGCCGGTTGAGGTAGATGCGGCCGCCGCAGGGCTCATAGCCGTCGCCGGAGGCGTGAATGCGCTTGAGGCGCATCTCCTGGCTGTTGACCAGGCCGTCCAGCAGGCTGTCGTAGGCGCCGGACTGGCCCAGGCGCTCCCGGGTCATGGGCACGCTGTAGTTCCGGTGCACCGTCTGGCCGCCATGGGTGGTGTAGGTAAAGGAGACATACTCCCAGGTCCAGCTGGGCGTCTCATCTTCAAGGGTGGTGAAGTTCTCCCTGTCAAAGTCCAGAACATACTTCCGGTCCGCGGCGATGGCGGCGTGGAGCCGGCGTACCCGCTCCAGCAGTTCGTCCTCCCGGCCGGGATAGAAAATGTAGGTGTTGCTGTCCGCGTAAAACTCCATTTTTTCAATCTGGCTGATTTCCGGCACCCGGTCCGCCGCCCGGAAGAGGTCCAGACGCAGGCAGCCGCACAGGACCGCCACGCCCGCCGCCACCAGGGCCAGGCCCCTCCAGCTCCTGTGGAACACCCGCAGCGTCTTGGCCAGCAGCATGGAGGCGCCGTAGTACCCGATGGCCCCGGCCACCAGCATGCACACCGCCAGGGGCACGGCCTTGAAATACGCGTCCTCCCAGAACAGGCCGTAGATCAGCTGACCCCCCAGCAGGGCCGCCAGACCCGCCACGCCGTAGCGGAAGAAGGGGCGCATCCAGCCCACGGCCACCACCTCGCCGGCCCGCTCGCTTCTCCTGCGGCGGTAGAGCACAAAGGCGAGAGCCAGCAGCGCCGCCCCCGCCAGGGCGTAGACGGCGATGAGCCAGGCGTTCTCCAGCCGGACGGAGAGCAGCTCATGTGTATATGCCCCGGTGTAATCGATGATTGTCTTTTGGTACTGGGCGTCGGCGTCCACGTTCCGCATCAGATAGACCGTGGGGGAGAGGAACTCCAGGAATCCGGTGTAGTTCGTGCTGAGGCCGAAGATAAAGCCCCTGGCGAAGTTGGACAGCAGCAGGTCCAAAATGGCCTCCAGGAAGTGCAGCAGCAGGTACAGCGCCGGCATGGCGAAGATGTTGCCGGTGATAAAGGCCGCCAGGGTGGCGCTGGAGAAGTAGAAGAAGCTCTCTCCCAGCACGCCCAGAATGGTCACCAGCACCCCCACCGGCTCAAAGAGGCCGAAGACCGCCGAGATGACGATGCACAGCCCCCCGGTGACGGCGAAGGGAAGCAGCAGCATGACGTAGCCCGACAGGAAATTGGTGACAAACAGTCCCTCCCGCCGGATGGGCAGGATGTGCATCAGATTCACGCTGCGGGCGCTGTAGAGGTACCCCCACACCGCCAGGGCGCAGAGCAGGCCGTACAGCAGGCAGATGATGGGCACCAAGCCGCTCAGTATGCCGTAATAGCCCAAAGTCATCTCCAGCGGCTCACTTGCGATGCTGTCCTTGCCGTACCGCAGAAGCTGCGACAGCAGCGCCAGGGAAAACAGCGCCCCGATGAAGGACGCCCCGCCCCACAGCGGCCAGAACCGGGTGAGATTTTTCAAAAACAGGGTTTTGTTAAAGCACGATGTCTTTGACCGCATAGTCCGCACCTCCCATCTCGTAAATGAAAATCTCCTCCAGGGTCAGGGGCACCGCGTCCACCAGCAGGGGATGATAGGCTGTCAGGCGCTCCGTGGCCTCCTGGGCGCTCATCCGCATAATCAAGGTGTGGATGCGGCCGATTTTGGAGGCGTGGAGCACCGGCAGGTCCTCCGGCACCTCCGTCATGCCGTCCTGAAACACCACCTGGAGCTTCACCATGTTGTCCTGCAATTGGGCAAGGCTCCGCTCCAGCAGCACCTTCCCGCGGTCCATGATGCCCACGTGGTCGCACACGTCCTCCAGCTCCCGCAGGTTGTGGGAGGAGACCAGCACCGTGGTGCCCCGCTGGCTCACGTCCCCCATCACCAGCGACCACACCTGCCGCCGCATCACCGGGTCCAGGCCGTCCACCGGCTCGTCCAGAACCAGGTAGTCCGGCATGCAGCTGAGAACCAGCCAGAAGGCCGCCTGCTTCTGCATTCCCTTGGAGAGGCGGCGGATGGCCCGCTTCTCGTCAATGCCGAAGACCTCCTTGAGCTTCTCGTACCGCTCCATGGAGAAATTGGGGTAGAACCCCCGGTAGAAGCGGCACATGTCCCGGATGGTGGACTGGGAGAAGTAGTACCAGTCGTCGGGAATGACCCCCACCCGGGCTTTCAGACCGTCGTTCTCCCACACGTCCTCCCCGGCGACGGACACCGTGCCGCCGTCGGGCCGGTAGATGCCGGTGAGGCACCGGATCAGGGTGGACTTGCCCGCGCCGTTGGGGCCTACCAGCCCGTACACGCTGCCCGCCGGCACCGTGACGGAGGCGCCGTCCAGGGCCGCAAAGCCGTCAAAGCGTTTGCTCACGCCGTTTATCTCAATCATGGTGTTCCTCCTTTCCTGTCTCGGCCTGCGGGCCTCCCAGGATTTCCGTCACCAGTTTCACTGGCTCCTCCTTTCCCGTCTCGGCCTGCGGGCCTCCCAGGACTTCCGTCCCGGCCTGCGGGCCTCCCGGGATCCTCCTCACCGGCTCCGCCGGTTCCTCCCGGACCAGCGTCAAAAGCTCCTGCTCCGGCACGCCCAGGTACTTCAGCTCCGCCAGCAGCTCCCGGGCCTTTCCCATCAGCTCCTTCCGGCGGGCCTCGTCCGCCCCGGCGCTGCCGGAGGCAAAGCTCCCTTTGCCGGGCACGGAGTAGATGTACCCCTCCCCCTCCAGCTCGTTGTACGCCCGCTGGATGGTGTTGGGGTTGATGGACAGCTGGGTCGCCATGGCCCGCACGGAGGGCAGCTTCTCATCCGGCCCCATGGCTCCTGTGACGATCAGCTTCCGCAGCCCGTCCTTGATCTGCTCATAGATGGGCCGGGAGTCCCGGTAATTCAGGCTGACCATCCGCTCACCTTCCCTTCCGCGGCGGAGTGGACCGCCGCAAACTGTATTAACTGTACTAGCACACTTAGGATAACATGGCGGCGGGGCGCTGTCAAGCCCCTCTTTGGGGCAAATTTTCCGGACTCCCCCGGAAAATCCCCGTAAATTCCGTATTTTCTTCTTTACAATGGGAAGGATGTGTGATATATTTCCATAGACGCGGGAAAAACCGCGCCCAAACCCCTGCGCTTTGTCCCGCGGAGCTTCACCGGCCCGGGGCACAGTGCCGCGGGTCATTATTATGAGAGGTGGAACCACACTATGCTGCGCAAGGAACAAAAGACCGCTATTATCGACGCCAACCGCACCCACGAGACCGACACCGGCTCCCCGGAGGTCCAGATCGCCATCCTGACGGAGCGCATCAACGTGCTCACCGAGCACATGCGCCAGAACCCCCAGGACAAGCACTCCAACCGGGGCCTTTTGAAGATGGTCGGCAAGCGCCGGAGCCTGCTGGACTATCTCATGAAGAAGGACATCGAGCGTTACCGCGCCCTGATCGCCAAGCTGGGCATCCGTAAGTAATGAATTCAGGGCGGCGGCTTTCCCGCCGCCCTGATTCCATTTTTCCCCAGCCCGCGCGGGGGCCGCACAAGCCCTTTAGCAGTTGAAAAAGAGGCCGGAGGCCGGCCGCTTTTTCAAGTGCTAAATGGTCCGGCTCCCATGCGGAAACCAAAAACAAAGGAGCATAACCATGTCTACCATCATCACCAAGAGGCAATTCCCCAACTACCGCAAATACGAAATGGACCTGGCGGGCCGCCCCCTGACCCTGGAGGTGGGGAAGCTGGCCGAGCTCAGCAACGCCGCCGTCATGGTGGGCTACGGCGACACCCGGGTTCTGGTGTGCGCCACCGCCTCCGCCCGTCCCCGGGACGGCATCGACTTCTTCCCCCTCAGCGTGGACTTTGAGGAGAAGCTCTACTCCGTGGGCCGCATTCCCGGCAGCTTCAACCGCCGGGAGGGCCGCCCCGGGGAGAAGGGCGTGCTCACCAGCCGGGTCATCGACCGGCCCATCCGCCCCCTGTTCCCCTATGACTTCCGCAACGACGTCTCCATCATGGCCACGGTCATGAGCGTGGACCACGACTGCTCCCCCGAGGTGGCCGCCCTCATCGGCACCTCCGCCGCCCTGGCCATCTCCGACATCCCCTGGAACGGCCCCGTGGGCGCCCTGAAGGTGGGCCTGGTGGACGGCAGGCTGGTCCTCAACCCCAACAGCGAGGAGCGGAAGGTCTCCGACCTGGACGTTACCGTGGTCTCCACCGGCAAAAAGGTGGTGATGATCGAGGCCGGCGCCAACGAGGTGGACAACGACACCATGTTCGCCGCCATCCGGCTGGCCCATGAGGAGAACCAGAAGCAGGTCGCCCTCATCAACCAGATGGTCAGCGAGATCGGCAAGGCCAAGTTTGACTACCCCCACGCCGACTTTGACCAGGCCCTCTTCGACCGCATCACCGCCGACTTCATGGACGAGGCCAAGGCCGCCATGGACACCGACGACAAAAACGTCCGGGAGGCCCGCTGGAACGCCATGATCGAGCGCTGGCACGAGCGCTATCTGGAAGAATTCCCGGAGATGGACAAGTACCTGGACGAGATCACCTATAAGTTCCAGAAGAAGATCGTCAAGGCCTGGCTCCTGGAGGGGCACCGTGTGGACGGCCGCGCCAAGAACGAGATCCGTCCCCTGGGCGCGGAGGTGGGCCTCCTGCCCCGGGCCCACGGCTCCGGCCTCTTCACCCGGGGCCAGACCCAGGTGCTCTCCGCCGTCACCCTGGACACTCTCTCCGCCAACCAGAAGCTGGACACCATCTGGGAGGAGACGGAGAAGCGGTATATGCACCACTACAACTTCCCCGGCTACTCCGTGGGCGAGGCCAAGCCCGCCCGCTCCCCCGGCCGCCGGGAGATCGGCCACGGTGCCTTGGCCGAGCGGGCGCTGCTGCCGGTGATCCCCGACGTGGAGACCTTCCCCTACGCCATCCGGGTGGTCAGCGAGGTGGTCTCCTCCAACGGCTCCACCTCCCAGGGCTCCGTGTGCGGCTCCACCCTGGCGCTGATGGACGCCGGCGTGCCCATCAAGGCCCCGGTGGCCGGCATCTCCTGCGGCC
>CAJUDV010000058.1 GCA_910585385.1 uncultured Oscillibacter sp.
AGGTCACAGCGGCGGGCGATGTACTCTCTTGCGCGGCGGTCCTTCTTGTCCATGGTTCCGCCGCTGATGCCGTTGGAGGTGACAAAGGCGATCACGCCGCCCGCCCGGACCTTATCAATGGTTTTGGCAAAGAAATAGTCGTGAATGAGAAGATGCTCTTTGTCATAGCGCCGGTCCGCCAGGGAGTAATTTCCAAACGGGACGTTGCCGATGGCGAGGTCAAAGAAGCCGTCTGGGAAGCCGGTTTTCTCAAAGCCCCGGATGGTGATGCTGGCTTTTGGGTAAAGCTGCTGGGCGATCCGGCCCGAAATGCTGTCCAGCTCCACGCCGTAGAGCTTGGATGCCGCCATGCTCTCCGGCAGCATCCCGAAAAAGTTTCCCACACCGCAGGAGGGTTCCAGGATGTTGCCGGTCTTGAAGCCCATATTCCCGACTGCTTCATAGATAGCCCTGACGATAGCCGGTCTGCTGTAATGGGCGTTCAAGGTGGACGTTCGCGCAGAAGCGTATTCCTCCGGGGTGAGCGCCGCCTTCAGCTCCAGAAATTCGTTGGTCCATTCCCCATTGTTTTCGTCAAAAGCCTGGGGCAGACCGCCCCAGCCCACATACCGGGACAGAATCTCCTGTTCGGCAGGGGTGGCGGTGCGGCCCTCCAGCTCAATGGCCTGGAGGGTGTTGATGGCATCCATGTTCATGCGGAATTTGGCCCGCAGACTGCCCACGCCTAAATTGTCGTCGGTGATGCGGAAATTTTCCGTAGCGGGGGTGGCCTCCGGCTGGGCCTGTTCCGGTTCATCCACATGCAGCGTCTCCACGATGATGTCATAGGGCAGGCCGTTCTTATCGCCGGGATAGAGGGTGGCGGTCCCCGGCGCAGGCTCTGGCTTGGTGGTGGTCTCCGGGACCTCCTGCTGGGGGACCTCCGTGGAGAACAGACCGGCGTTGCGCTCGTCGTGGCGTACCGCGTCCTCGAAAAAATCCCTCTCCACCAGCTGATGGCTCCAGGCGTAAGGGCCGGTGTGGATGCGAATACCCAGGTCCCCTATATGTTCGATTGTGCCGCTTACATCGTGGTCCCCATAGGCGAAGGCCACCTTGTCCCCCACCTGATAGGACAGCTTCCCCTCCAGATTCACCGGCTCTCTCTGGACCGGCTCATGGGAAAAGCCGTCCAGCTCTTGCAGCCAGAGGGCGCGGAGTACCGGCGCGATCTCGTCCCAGGACATGGACAGCCGTGTGTTGAATTTATCCAGGATGTCCACATCCAGGCTGATAGTAGAAGCCAAATAATCCGCAGTATCCCCGGTCTCCAGCATCACCGTATCATCCCGTCTGGCAAGGGCCTCCGAAAGCCGCATGGCAAGCCCACGGTTGTTCTCACCGGAGCGAATCCAGCCGGAGATGTACTCCTTGTCCCGGTCCGTCAGCAGATGGGAGACCAGCACCTCCCGGATGTCGTCATTGACGCTGCCCAGGTCGGCGGGCAGATAGAGGAGCAAGTGGTTGTTGCGGGGGTCCAGCCGCAGCAGACGTTCAAGGTTTTCCTTGCTCTCGGAGCGAAGCAACGGTATCGGCAGGGCGGGGTCCCGCAGCTGCACATCAAACAGGCCGATGACCGCAATCTCAAAGGCAGTATTGTTCAGATAGACCGTATCCCCCAATTTGTAGGGCGGGGCCAGAGGGTCGTGGGGCGGAAGGTCCGCCGCGCCAATGACATTCTGGATGGCCTGCCAGTCCTCGTCTGAAACGGTGATGTCGATTTCGTGAGCGGCCTCCCCGCTGCCGATGGTGATGGTGTCCCCCTCGCGGGTGACAGGATGGCCGGACAGGTCGGGGACCTCCGCCTCCTGCTGGGGCTGGGAGAGGACGGGATAGGTCTCGCCGATGATCTCCCGGTGGAGGCGGTTGCGGAACCCGGACATATCGAAGTACAGCCGCATAAAATCCGTGTCCTGAATGGCTTCCGCCGCCCGGCTGACCGCCGCGTGACCCTCTATCACAGCGGTCTCCCGGTCAGAATGTTTGCAGGCGTTTTGATACGGGCCGTCCGTCAGCACAAAATCCCGGACAACAGGCTTATACTTCTCATAGATTTCCCGGACAGTGGGCGCGGAAGCGGATTCCTGCTCCGGGACCTGTTCCTCGTTGGAGAGGAACAGATTTTTTTGTACCAGCTGTGCGGCACGGCGCTGCACCTTTGTCCAGGGGAGGTGCTGGTACTGCCCTATGCCGGGGAGCTGGACGGGGAACATGGGCAGATCGCCGCCGTACTCCTTGCGGAGCCATGCGGCGGTGTCCTTCTCCCGGCCATGAGCCGTCATGTGCTGCTGCACCCGGCGCTTGCTGTCCGCGTCCCCGTTCCAGGCTTGCAGGGCCGCGTCAATATCCTCCTGGGTGGCCTCCCGCGCCGGGGCGGGGTCAGGGGCCGGAATGGGAGGCGAGGCCCCCGGTACATGGATGGGCGCAGATTCCTCCGGGGCGGGGGTTTCCGCTTCGCGGGTGTTCCTGGCTTCATGCTCTATGGAGAGATAGGAGACGGTGCGCCGCTTCCCGTCCGGGCCGATGCTGGAGACCGTCACATCATGGCGGTCCCGGAGCTTCTGCACATACTCGTCCAGCTTATGGCCGGGGATGCCGCACATGGCCACGCGGCCCAAATCGGGCAAATTGCGTTGGGTGAGCATCAGGTCCAGCTCATGGGAGGCCACCCGTGCGTCCGGCCCGAACATCTCATAGAAGTCCCCCAGCTGGTACAGCACGATGTCGCCGGGGTGGGCCAGTTTGATTGCGTCATAGTCCTCCCGGAAGCTCATGCCGGTGGGCATGGGCGGGGGTCCCTCCGGGGCTTCCTCCACTTGGGGAATAGAAAAAGCAGAGGGCGCGTCCGCGCTCTCTGCTTCCTGGATGATCTCCATCTGCTCCCGCTGGGAGGGAATGACCGGGGGCATGAAACTCAGCTGTAAATCAGCTCCGACATGATAATTTCCTCCGCCTGGGCCTTGCAGCTGTTCATCAGGCCCACCCACGCCATTTGGTCGCTGGCCTTCAGCTGTTCCGTGGCCCCCGCCGCCTTCGCCAGCTGGGGCATCATGCTCTCCAGACGGCTGTTGGCTGTGTCCTCGATCTCCAGACAGTGGCTGAACAGGGTCCCGTCCATTGTCATGGTCCCCCACAGGACCGGGCGGTGTTCCTTCAAGTACCGCAGGCGCATCCTCCCGTACTTGCCCAGGTCCCGGTCCGGCTGTTCCGGCAGGGCCACGTTCGGGAACAGGTAATCCCCCATTTGGGTGTAGGTCAGGTTGTTCTCCATGCTCCGCACTCCTTTCCGCGCCTTTCGTGCGCTCATACTGTTTGACGGCCCTTTCGATCTGCCGCAGCACTTGTTCGCTGGACTGGCTGACCGCCATGCCCAGGGCGGTCACGGCGTCCCTGGTGTTGAAATCGAAAATGCTCAGAAAATCTTCGTGTTGGAAGTAGTTTTCCGGTTCCAAACCACAGCGGGACATCAAGGCATAGGTGATGCTGACGGCGGCGGCGCTTCGGAACGCCACTTCGACGTTGAGTTCATCATACTCCTCCAGAAAGGAGCCGTCAACGATATGGAGGATGTCGTACTGATGGTCGGTCCAGTATTCTTCCGCCAGCTGTACGGCGATCTGCTCCAGCTGGTCCAGAAGGCCGTTCGCGCCGGAGACCTCAAAGCGGTCCTCCAGCGCCGCCGTCACCGCGTCCTGATGTTCCTCCCGGTACTGCCAGAGGTTGGGATTCAGCGCCTTTTCATCCTTCCGGTCTGTATCGGCAACGTCGAACACATAGCGCAGAACGGGCTTGCCCCGGCTGTTGTCAAGAAGCGCGATGCCCCTGGAGCCGCGCCGGATGTGGCGGCGCATCCGCTGATTCCAGAAGTCCCACTCCGCGCAGGCGGTGGCTTCGGGCCGCTGGGTATAGATCATCAGCTGCTCCGGGAAGGGATATTTGTAGAGACGGCCAGCCGTGGCGAGAAAGGCCGTCCACTCCTGATAGCTGCTTGTGACCTGTCTGGCAGCGTTGTCCGCCATTTGCAGAGCTGATTGGATGTTGTTATTTCCCATAGGCAGGGTCCTCCGGGTCAAAGTCGGGGATCAGGTCAAGGGCAGCGAAGGCCGTGTCGTCCATGCCGCGCAGCTTGCCCATGGCGCTGTCCGTCAGGTCCCGCAGCTCCGTCTCATCCGGTTCCAGGTAGCGGCGCATATCCTCCAGGGCGGCGATGGTCCCCAGGCGTGTGCCGCCTCCGCTGTAAATGCAGACCAGATTTTTCTCCTCAAACGTCAGCTCAGTCATATTATCGCTCCTTTTCCGCGCTCTTTTTCGGCGCTGTCTTTTTTCTGCCCTGCTGGGGCGGGGCGGCGTTCAGCTTTGCCAGGACGGATTTTTTCTCCCCCTGCTCCCGGCGCTGGGCCTCGGCCAAATCCGTGAGGGAAATGGGCTGGCCGGACCGGGCCTGCTGCTCCAGCTCCGCGACGGTGGCCTTGGGACCGTTGTTGATGATGCCGTCGATCATCCCCAAATCGTCCTCCAGAGACATCTCCGCGTTTTTCAGATAATTCTCCGGCTGGATGAAGTCCGGCAGCTGCTTGAAGCCGTAGCTGTCGCAGTAGTGACAGGTTAGCACACCGTCCAGCCGGATGGCAATGATGTCGCTAACGGACATGGACGGACGCTGGTAGTCCGCCGGGTGGTCGTTATTGAATACATACCACAGCCGTTCCAGGGCCTCGTCCGCGCTGTTCACTTCGGATAACGGGGCGGTGTAGGCCAGATCGTAATTGCCACGCTCCACCTTGCGGCCAATGGAGTTCAGCCAGTCCAGGGATTCATAGCGAATATCCCGCAGGGAATCATCGCCGTCGAGCTTCACCTGATAAATGGCAAAGCAGTCCCCGCCGTGGTTGAGAAAAGCCCGCTCCCGGTCCTCCTGCCGGTCCATGCGGTCCGCCACAGCCTGCCGAAAGTCCGGGCTGGCCTCCCATTCCTCGCGGGGGACGGCGAACATCACGCCCTCCGGCTGTTCCATCAGGTCCTCCCGGTCAAAGACCATCTCCGGGGCCTCGCCGGTCCGCACCATGTAGACGGTCATATCCCGGTCCACCAGCTCCGCCCCCCGCTCCCTGGACAGGGGCAGGAGGTCCGTCCCCGAATAGCCCAGCTCCGCCAGACCGTCCAGCGTCATGGAGCTGTCCGGCATGGGGTAATCGTCCAGTGTCGTGTCCGGCTGGACGGCATCCTCCTGGGTGAAATGCTCCCGCAGTTCCTCCAGGACTTCCATGGGGGCGAGGTCAACGGCCAGTGTGCCGATCTCCTCCGTCCTTCGGATATGCTCCACAACGTCCGTGATGGAGAGGCCGGGGGAATCCAGCTGTCCGCCGTTGAGCTGGGCCATGTCGTGCTTGGTGTAAAGCGTGTAGTCCCAGCCCCCGTCACTGGCTTGGATATGGAGGTATACGGAATCATCCAGAAGGTAGAGAGCTTCGTCCGGCTGCTCCGGGGGCGCGGGGACATCCGGGGCTGTCTGTACCGGGTCAGCCTGCTCCGGCGCGGGGGGCAGTTCAAAGTCCGGCTGGCGCATATCCCGCAGGGTGAACGTCCCGGCCTCCAGCCCAGCCACTACACGCTGACACTCGGCTGCGGTCCCTGTAAAAACCAGCTTGTAGGGGGTCAGCTGGTCATTCTGCTTCCGGTACGTCTGGACCGCGCTGCGGTCAACCGTACTGCCAGCGCCGAAAATCGGTTCAATTTTACAGACGAGGGCGGCGTCCCACTGATCGCTCAATTTCTCCAGCCGGTCACGGAGGTCGGCGGTAACGGGCAGCTCGGCACGTTGAGCGGCATCCTCCAGAATGTCGCGGAAGCTGGAAAAAGAACCGTTCAGCATGGAGGGCAGCAGGGCCTCCGCCATGTTCTCTTTCTCCCGCAGTTCGGCATTGTTGGGCAGGGGAAGCAGATGGGCCTCCTGCAACTCCGCCAGATAGCCGCACAGGTCGGAGACAAACTTCTCCGGGGTGTCGGCCAGCTCCGCCGCTGGCGCGGTCCGCTCCTGGGCCAGCCCATCCAGCCGTTCCAGCATGGCCTTGGCGGTCATCAGGCTGTTATGTTCCACAAGATAGGTCAGCGGGCCGCGAACGCCGTCAAAATAGCCGGTCTGCATTTCCGCCGCAAGGTCGGCTATGGACTGCTCTCTGGGGTCCAGCGTGAAGGGACGCTCCAGAATCCCCGTCTGATGGAGCTGGTCCATGTAGTCGTACAGGTCGGCGGCAAACTGCTCCAGCGTATCGGGTCCGGCCTGCTCCGGCTGGGCGGCGAGGTCAATGCCCCGCTCCTTGCAAATCTCGGCAAAGTGCCTGTCGATGGTACTGATAAGGCCGCTGACGGTCTTGGTGATGGTCTCCAGGCTGGCTTTCAGCTCCGGCAGAGACTTGTCTCTGCTCCATCCGGCGATATAGCCCATGGAATTGGCGCTGGTGTCGATGCCGTAATACTGGCAGACGGCGAAGGACACGCTCTCGGCCTCCACCTCCATGGTGCTTTTGTCCTTGGCCTTGGGTGGGTCCTTGTCTGTGTTCCCGGCAGCGGCGGAGAGGCGGTTCTTCTCCCGGTCATGGAGGACCGCGTGGCCGATCTCATGGACAGTGGCGCACACCGTCTGTACCTGGCTCATGCCCTCCCGGATGGAGATGGTCTGCTTGGTGAAGCTGCACACACCGTCCGTATTGGGTTCCAGCGGAGCAAAGGAGATGGGCATGGGGGACGTGCGCCGCAGGGCCTCCATGAACGCCTCATACTGCTGCACATCGCCGGTCAGGCCGGTGGCGAGGCTGGGGAGCGGCTTGCCCTCCGTCTGGTCGGCGGTAAAGACCTTCACCGGCTTGAACAGGGGGATTTCCACGGTTTTTTCATCTATGATGATGTTGCCGTCCCGGTCCAGCACCGGGGCCTTGGTGTCCGGGTCCAGCCGCATCTCCTCGATCTTCTTTTTCAGAGGCGTGGGGGCGATGATGGTCAGGCCCTTCTCGCCCTTTTTCACATGCCGCCCGAACTGCTTCCACTTGTTGAAGCCAGCGGCGGGCATGGAGGCGTGGGGCCGCTGCATGTGAATCAGGATGGTGTTATTGACGGAATAGCTGTGGAACCGGGACATGGTGCGGAGGTAGTCAAAATACCGCTCACTCTGGAACAGGTCCTGGATATTCTGTTCAATGCTTGAAACAATTTCCTTGACCCGTTCCCGGTTGCTGGGCTTCTGGTCTGCCACGGCAAAAAACTCCTTTCAAAGTAATAATTCCGCAAATAGAACGCAATTTCAGCCCTCCAAGGGTAAAGTTAAGCCCCTGGCCGTTTTCCCGCTTTCAAGCCCTTGTGCCGCAAGGCTTTCCAAGACTCTATTTACGGAAGTCCAGGGCCGCTTTCGCCTTGCGTTCCCGGTCCCTCCGGCGGCGCTCCCGAACGGCGCAGGCGGGGCAGTATTTGACCGAATTGGACCGGGGAAAAATCTGTTTGCCGCAGATGCGGCAGTTTTTGGCGGACCGCTTCTGCATGACCTCCGCACACAGCTCCCGGTCAGCGGGGAGTACGGCGGCGCGGAAGTATTTGCAGATCAGCGTGGGGGAAATGAGCTGGGGACAGGGGCAGAAGTCGCCGCCGTCCAGCGGCAGGCAGTTTCCCCCGTCATAATTGGCGCACAGGCGGCGGATGATCTTTCTGGCCCGCCGGAATTGGCTGTCGTTCATACGGTGCAGCTCACTCATGGCTGAACTCCAGTTTATAGTTCGTCCGCGCCCCATCGTCCTCCAGAATGACCGTGGCATCATAGGTCTTGCCGGTTTTCTCGGACCAGCAGCCGGTGAGCTTCACCCGGCCCTCCTTCAGCAGCGAGGCGGCGGCGGATTTTGTCAGCTGCTTCTTTTTGGCGGAGAAGAACTTGCTGTCTTTCCAGAGGACGAAGCGGCAGTCCCGATTCTCGCAGAAAAAGCCCTTCTTGCTCTCGGTGACAGCGCCGCCGCACC
>CAJUDV010000059.1 GCA_910585385.1 uncultured Oscillibacter sp.
ATAGGTTCTCTCCGCCACCGCTCTTGCCTCTGTCAGATTGGAGCAGGTAAAGTTAGAGCCTGCCGTGTACCGGATGCACGCAGGCTCGCACATCTCCACCCCGATATGGGTATTGTTCCCGCTCCCTTTGTTCCCGCTTCCGCAGTGCCATCCCCTGTGGTTCCACGGAAGCGTCTGGTACACCGTCCCATCGTTTCCGTCAATGAATCCGTGGACGCACGAACTGCCGTGTGCCGGGCTGTTCCACGAACTGATGAAGGCGGACGCCTTCGGCTGCGGGCAGCCCACGGAGTGGAGCATCAGCCCCTTCACCGTGATCTTCCGCCCTGCCGCGTAGCAGGGATTTCTCGTCATAATGCTTTCCACAAGTTTCATCCTCACTCGTCCCCCTTCCCGTTTTCCGCTTTCTCATGGAGCTGCGCCAGAATATCCTTCAGCTTTTCCGGGATAGGAAGCCCCAGGTGTCCGGCATTCTCCAGGAGGCTCACGCCCTCATTGGAGATATAGAAAAAGATGATGGCCGTCCGCAGCACGGAGCCGCTCCCGATGACCTGCACGTCGAGGATGTTGGCGATCCCCACAAGCAGGAAGACCAGCACCTTTTTCGCAATGCCCCGGAAGCCCACCTCGCTGGACAGCTTCTTATCCGCTGCGGCACACATCACGCCTGTGATATAGTCCACCACAACAAAAGCGATGAGCGCGTACAGCAGGCCGTCACAGCCGCCCAGGAACCAGCCGAGCCATCCCCCGATGGCAGTGAAAATAAGTTGGATCGTGTTCCAGAATTCCTTCATGTTGAAACCCTCCTTTAAATGATTTTTTGTATGATAAAAGGCCGCCCACCAAACGGCGGACAGCCCCGTATCCAAAAGGATATTTATTTGTGTCGTTTACACAAGTATCTGTGGGAATCTTTGTCACATTTATGCCTCCTGTTTCCCTTGCTATTTCACGGTTTCAGAGTGATTAATAACACTACCCAAAGCCCCGCCTGCCCGGAAAACGGGAGGCGGCAGGGGAAAATAAAAATCCAAGGAGGACACCCTATGAAGACAAAGAACATCAAAGTCGTTTACACCTACCGCCACCACCAGAGCGGCGGCACCCTGCACAGCGGCACCGGCCCATGCACCGTAGTCCCGAAGATACAGATGGAAGGATGGTGGCTGGAGCAGCTCGGCTTCACCATCGGGGCGCCGCTCATCGTCGAATACGAGGAGGGCTCCATCCACATCCGCACCCTCACCGCAGAGGAGCTGGCGGCAAAGGAGCAGCGGGAGGCGCAGGCGGAGCTTGAAAAAAGGATCGCGCAGCTTGAGCAGATGAAGCGCGGCATTGACGCCGAAGCCGCATCCCTCTCCATGGTCGCGGAGCCGTCCACAAAATACGCCGCATCTGAACCGGACTCCCGGAACTAAAGAAACGCCGCACGCCGGGACTCCCGGCACACACCACCCTTTTATCACGGCAGGGGAAACGCATACCCCTGCCGTAAAGCTGTCCGTCATGCCTCCTCCGTCAGCGTGTAGGTGATCTTCATGGTCTTGTTGGCATCCTTCACCACCGCCGAGGACAGGTTGTTGATGGTGGCAAGGTACGGCGTCAGCAGGTACATATGGCGGTACTCGTTCCCATAGCTGCCTCCCCACCCCACAAGGAACTGCTTGTGCTGGAACAGCGGCGTAGCCAGGCAGCCAAGCCTCGCGCTCCCCTGGGTATGGATGACCGCATCCGCCGCCGTGACCTGGAAGTCCCCGCCGATGATGAGGTCGCCCACCAGCGTCAGGTACAGCTCGCAGGTCCCGGACTCGCCCAGCGGCTTCATCTTGGAAGTGAAGCCGAAGGCGAGCAGCGTCACGTCCGCCGTGTTCGCCACGTTGATCTTATAGATGCCCTTCTTGTCATAAGCGGGGACATACAGGTAACCGCCCCGCATACAGCACCGGCAGCTCCTTTCCGGATAGCTGCTGTCCGTGTCCCGCTCCCCCACCGCCATCAGCTTTGCGTTGGAGAGCGTCCACTCCCCTTCCGTCATGGAATAGTCAGCCTTGGAGATCTTCACCCACAGCATCTTTGCGTTCCCGGAGGAATTGGCCTGGTTGGAGAAGCCGTACCAGTACCCGTCCTTCCCGTCCAGGAACTCCCCGTACTTCGTGTAGCTTCCCAGGAACAGGAATGTCTCCGTCTGTACGGCATGGTCTTCCAGGACCGTGTAGGTGGAATCGTCCAGCTTTTCATTCAGCCCGATAGTGAAGACAGGGATACGGACTTTGCGTATCCGCACGCTGGAATCCGCAAAGGTGATGGAGTACAGCAGATCCTTTTCAAAATCCACCTCCGCCGCCTCGAACAGCACCATCTGCTTCGCTTTCCCAAGATCCCCGATGTCCAGTTTTTTTATCTTGAGGAATGTGCTGGCGTCCCCCACCAGGCTCCCGTAGGCGTTCTGCCCGCCCTGGGCGCTGGTCAGCGCCACCGCCGCAATGGTGCCGTTGCCCTGGCTGGGTGTAAATTCCCACACAAATTTATAGCCGTTTTCTAACGCCTTGCTCTCCGTCTGGTTCATGCTGCCCCTGGCCGTGTTCGCCGTGGTGTTCACGTTGTTGGAGGCATACGCCACCGGGAGGTTGCCCGACATCTCATAGATGTGGGCGGCATCCTCCTCCAGCGTCTGGGGGAAGAGCAGGATGCCGCCGACCATGTTCGGGCAGATGGGGAGCAGCACATTGTTCCATGCAAGCACATCCCCCAGCTCCTCCTCGGAGTAGAACACGCCCATGGGGTTCATGCCCAGGATGTCGTTCACCGCCTCCGTCACCATGTTCTCCTCCGTGGCCGTTTCCACTTCCCCCGTGGCCTCATCCGTCAGTTCCATTACCATCGTCCCTTTCAGCTTCATCTTACCTTTCTCCTTCCTGCGGCAGCTCCACGGGCTTCCCGAACGCGCCGATGACCGCCTTTTTGATGTTGTCGGAATAATATTTCTTCACCAGCTCCATTGTCTCAAATCCCATCTCCCCGGAAAACGCCTTTGCTCGCAGACCGCCGCCGACTGCAAACGGCTGCACATATTCCTCCACTGTGATGGTGCCGTCCCACGCCGCGCCCGCAGCCATGCCCTGGCCGCTGATGGAGGCGATGCACCCGCCCGTATCGATGGCCGCCGTGCCGCCCTCCATCCGCAGGTGGACGTTGAAAGTGTTCGTGATGTTCGGCACAAGGTTATCAATCGGGTAATAGAGGGAGAGGATGTGCTTCCCGCTCCCCCAGGTCTCCGCCGGGTAATGGATGAGTATCTCGGAATCGTTGAATTCATAAGTGACATACGCCACCGCCTTCCCGTCCTCCGTCCATGTGACCGGAAGCTCCACGTCCACCGTGACGCTTTCTGTATCTGCCCCCTGGCCGCCGCTGCCATCCCCGGTATCTGTTCTGGCATCCGCGCCTGTTCCCGTATCCCCGCCGCCCCCTGCCTGGAGCGGGACCACGATGCTCCCTTTCGCACTGGCAGAACGGCTCACCTGCCCTGCGGACACATCCACCAGCACCTGCCCGAAAAACTGCACATGGGTCTCCTCCTTCGCTGCGAACTCAATGCTGATGATCCGCACATTGGTCTCCGCCACCGTATAGGCGGAGGCATTCGTGAACGTGTGTATCCCGATCTTCCCTGCCTCGATCTGGTTTAAGAGGCCGGAGATGTTCTTGTCATTTTTCGATTTCGCCTGCGCCAGCCTTGGGTTCTTCCCCACGCATTTCAGCGTATGTTTTCCCCCGATCTTACAGTTAAAGGAAGTGATACACGCAACCTGGCTCCCGTCCGCCTGCCCGCCCGTGAAGGTCAGCACATCCCCCAGGTCAAGCGCCGGATTGCCGATGGTGCTGGAATCAAACGGCACATAACTGACCACCGCCAGGTCATTTAAAATGTTCCGGCAGAGCGTCTCCCGCGTTTCCTCCAGTCCGAACTGCAGGAGCGGGTTCACCGCCAGGTTCATGGTCAGCCCGTCGTCCGGCTCCAGGGCGTAATACTCCGCCGTCTGTGTGCGCAGATTCGTGGAGCTGACCGCAGTGTACCGGGTGATGAAGTCGGAAAAGCTGCTGGTGAACCGGTGCCTGCTCTTTACCTCCATCACCGGCAATCTGCCGTATTTCCGCAGCTCCAGCTTCCCCTCCCTGTTGATGCAGAAAAAGCCGCCAAGCACCTGCCCGACAAAATACAGCACATCACGGTATGTTTCGATGTCATTCTCCGGGTAGATGGAGAGCAGCTCCGTGCCGTTTGGCATCCCCTCGATCTCCTCCTGTGTATGCGCCAGCTCCACGGCACAGGCTTTGCAGCATAAATCAAGAAAAGCGTAGGCATTGCCTACGGTCTCAAATCCATTGAAACTCTTTTCAAACCGGAGCATATAATCATAGGCTTTCAGCTCCAGGCAGTGCGCCGTCCGGTTCGCCTCGCTGACCTCGAAGATTCCCATCGGCACTTCCTCGTAGCTTCCATCCGCAAGCCGCAGGTGGTAGGAAAGGCGTATCTCCGCCCCTTCCAGCGTGTAGCGGTCAATCTGCGAAAAGAGCGTAATCCCCATCTCGGCGGCGTACACCGTCCCCAGCTCGATCTCCGCGCTGCCGCAGCACTGCGCCGTGAGGTACCCGCTCCCTTTCACGATATCTTCGTAAACGAACGGGTATACAGCGCCGCCCTTTGTCGTGATCCGCCCCGTCCAGCGGTAGTTCCGTGTGTTCTCCTGCACCGCCCGCAGGAACGCCTCGCTCACCGGGTACATACGGATTCACCTCCTCCCGCCATGCTTTTTGTGTCCTTATAACTCTTTCAGCGTGAACAACACCTTCCACAGCCCCTTATAGGACGTGTCTTTCACGAGGCTTGCCTTATAGCCGCTGATAAACATCTCCGTCCGCTTTATTTCCAGCGTCTCCGTGTCAAAGTAGTCCACAGTGAGCTTCTCCTTCTGCTTAAATCCCGTCAGCAGTTTCAGCCACTTCGGGGAGACGGAGAAGGCGGCGGGGATGGACACCACGCCCATCCGCACCACGTCCCTCTGCGTGGTCCCGGCCTCCGTCTCTCCGCCGGAGTCCGCCTCCACGTCCGCCATCTGCACCTCGTAGGAATCGGGCAGGGGGAGCGGCACACCGTCAATTGCCAGATACTGTATATACGCCATGCCGCCTTACCTCCCTCCCGACCTTAAGTTCTGCCTTGCCTGCGCGTCCACCACCACTTCGTCCAGCAGCGTCCCGCCCACATACACGGGGATGCAGATGGTCCCGCCGCCCGCCATCTCCTGCAGACCGGAAAGCATCTCCCGGAGCCCTCCGAGCAGCTCGCCCACGGAAGAATCCCCGGAGGAATCCCTGCCGCCCTGCATCCCCTGGACTGCCGCCTGTGGCTGGAGCATCAGGTCGGACGCCACCCCGGACACGGCCTTCTTCACCATGCCCCGGCTCTTTTCGATGCCCTTTGCCAGCCCGGACATGAAGTCCGGCATCCAGCTCTCGTAATCCGTCAGAGGCCCCTCGTCCGGCACGGAGAAATGCAGGAAGGAGCGTATCTTATCCGCCACGTCCGACACCGCGTTTACTACGTTTCCGATGGCGCTGCGGATGCCGTCCGCGATCCCGTTGATGAAGTCCTTCCCCCACTCCAGGGCTTTCCCCGGCAGCGAGGTGATGAAGCTGATGGCGGACTGGAACCCGGACTGCACCACGCTCCCCAGGGAGGAAAGCGCGGAGCGTATCCCGGACACCATGCCCTTGAAAGCGTTCACCGCCGCCTGCTTTAAGTTGGACGCAATGGACGACACCAGGTTTTTCAGCCCGTTCCAGGCGGACGAGGCCGTGTTCTTTATCGCCGTCCAGATATTTGCGATTGTGTTTTTCAGCCCGTTGAACAGGATGGAAACATGGTTCGCAAGCCCCTGCGCCAGCGAGCTGACCACCTGCTTGATGCCGTTCCAGATATTGGAAGCCGCATTCTTGATGTTGTTCCAGATGTTAGCGGCGTCCTCCTTCAGCTTGGTAAAATTCCCCGTCACCAGGTCGATGAGAAGAAGCACTGGCCCAAGCACCACGTTCTTTATCAGCTCCCATGCACCCGAAGCCGCCGTCTTTATCCCGTTCCAGATGCCCTGCAGCGTTGTGGAGAGGTTCTCCCACAGGGAGCGTATCATGTCCACAATCCCCGTCAGCACGGGATTGTTCATCATGTTCGTCCAGATGTTACTGAAAAAGTCGCCCACGGACTGCCACAGCCCGCTCCACCACGCCGGGATGCCCTGGAAGAATGAGACCAGGGAATTCCAGGCATTCGGTATGGTCTCCGTAAAGAAAGAACAGATGGCCTCCCATGCGGAAACAAAAAATTCCTTGATCTGCGTCCAGATGGCGTTCACCGCATCCCGGAACCACTCACACTTGTTGTACAGCACCACAAGTATCGCCACCACTGCCGCAATCGCCAGGGGCACCCATCCGATAGCCGCCACCACGGCGGAGATCGCCGGAATCACCGTCCCGGACACGAAAGCAATCACGCCGGAAATGGCGCTGGCGATCTGTGGCACCACTGTCATAATTGTTCCAACCGCCCCGACCACCTTGCCGATAACAATCAGCACTGGCCCCAGGGCGGCCGCCACAAGGGCGACTGTGACAATAATCTTCTTCGTGCCTTCATCCAGGCTGTTCAGCCAGTCCACAAGCCCCTGAATCCAGCCCACGATCTGCCGGATGTAGGGCATCAAAATCTCCCCGATGGAGATGGCAAGCTCCTCAAGCTGGCTCTTTAAGATGGTGAGCTGCCCCGCAAGGTTATCCTGCATGGTGGCCGCCATCTTCTCCGCCGTGCCGTCACAGTTGTTGATGGCGCTGTTCAGCTTTTCAATGTCCCCCGGCGCGGCGTTCATCACCGCAAGGAAGCCGGACATGGCATTCTTGCCCACCAGCGCCTCCGCATTGGCAGCTTTTTCTGATTCCGACATCTGTGCGAATGCCGCGCGGCAGTCTGCCAGGATGTCCCCAAGGCTCCTCATGCTGCCGTCCGTGTTCGTGGTCTGTACCGTCAGCTCCCCGAAGGCAGCCCCGGTAAACTTCACTTCCCCGGTGAGGTTGGTCATCATGGAGCGCATGGCCGTGCCTGCCTGGGAAGACTTGATGCCCGCGTTCGCCATCAGGCCGATGGCCTCGGCAGTGTCCTCTGCGGAAAAGCCGAGCGCGCCGGCCACGGGCGCACAGTATTTGAACGTCTCGCCCATCATGCTGACGTTTGTGTTGGCGTTCGAGCTTGCCGCCGCAAGGATGTCAGCGAAATGCCCGGAATCCTCTGCCGACAGCCCCAGGGCGGTCAGCGCGTCCGTCACGATGTCCGAGGTGGTCGCCAAATCCTCCCCGGAAGCCGCGGCAAGATTCATGATGCCCTCGATGCCGGAGAGCATATCCCCGGTCTTCCAGCCGGCCATAGCCATGTAGTTCATTGCCTCTGCCGCCTCGGATGCGGAGAACTTGGTCTTGCTGCCCATCTCACGGGCCTTGTCACACAGGGCTTCCAGGTCCTTCCCGGTCGCCCCGGACACAGCAGCCACCTGGCTCATGGCCGAGTCGAAGTCGGAAGCCACCTTCACGGCGGCCACGCCAAGACCGCCCACCGCAGCAGTGACGGGCATCAGCTTCTGGCCGACGCCCTCAATGGCGGAGCCCACGGTCTTTAACTTCTCCCCTGTGGCGGCGATCTTCTGCAATGCCACGGCGGACTGCCCCGCCTGCCGTTCCAGGTCGCGCAGGTTGTTTTCGGTTTCTATGATCTCACGCTGGAGGGCATCGTACTGGCTCTGTGAGATTTCCCCGTTGGCAAGGGCCGTGTTCGCCTGCTCCGCCGCCGTTTTCAGCGTCTCCAGCTTCTCTTTCGTTTCCGAAACTGCCTGGCCGAGTAACCGGTGCTTCTGCGCCATCAGCTCCGTGTTGCCGGGGTCGAGCTTCAGCAGCTTCT
>CAJUDV010000060.1 GCA_910585385.1 uncultured Oscillibacter sp.
ATCGTCCTCCGGGGACAGATCATAGAACTTGCGGATCTCGGTGCCGTCCTCATTCTGCGTGACAGAAGAGGGGTAACACACCTGGGCGGGATCAGCCCACTCCGCCGCATGAGCGGCGGGAGAGAGGGCCATCGTCAGCGCCAATGCCAGGGCGCAGACTGCGGTAAGTTTCTTCATTGTCGTTTCCTCCTTTATATTCTCATTTCCGGGGCGGGAGGAGCTTCCTCCTGTCCCATACCGGACTGCCTCTGATGAGGGAGCTGTACCAGCGACTGCTGGTAGGAATCCAGCACCGCCTGATGGAACTGCTGGTGGAACTCCTTGGTGCAGGGGAAGCAGATGTCCTTATAGCCGTCCCTGCCCTTGTAGCTGGGCATGGAGACGAAGGGGCCGTTGCTGCCCTCCACCACCTTGACGCCCCGGATAGCGAAGCACCCGTTCAGGTTGACGGAGGCGTCCGCCAGGACGGGACCGCTGGCGTGGAGGGAGTGGATCTTTACATCCACCTGCATGGGGAGGCCCTCCCGCTGGGGAGCGGGGGCCGGGTCGGGGGCCTTTTTCATTGTCGTTTCCTCCTGCAAAAAATTTTGTAAAAATGGGATTACTCCATGGTCATGCCGCCTATGGCGGGGGTGTCCTCCGGTTCGGGTCCATATTCACAAAGGCTCCACAGGGCGTGCCTGAACGCCCCGCTGCAGTCCATATTCTGCTCCCGCATCCACTGCTCCCGCACGGTTTCCAGCGGATTCTCAAAGCGCAGGAGATGTTCCAGCAGATTATCCGGATAGGCTTTCGCGTTCAGGGCCAATTCCTCAAAACAGGTGCGGGTGGCATCGATCTCACCCGCCTTGGCAAAGATGGAGCGGGCGGGACGCTGCAGCATGGCGCTCTCATAGGCCATCCAAGCCGCCTCTACCTTTTTTGCGAGATATGTGTGAATCTCGATCCTCGTCACAGAGATCCCCCCTCAGCTCATGCCGCCCATGGCGGGGCCGGCGCTCTGCTCCTGCCGGGGAGCGCGAAGCTCCTCCAGCTTTTCCAGCGCCCAGTCCGGCAGGTACTGCTCATCCAGAACGCCGGAGAAGTCGGAGCGGTTCCAGCGGGTCTTCTCGCCATCGCCCAGACAAACGGCGTAGACCGCCTGCCCTCTGGCGCGGGGAGAGCAGCCAAAACCGCCTTCCCCCAGCCAGAGCTGGCTGCGTACCTCCCAGCAGCTCTCCCGGAGCGCGTCAGGATTCATAACCAATACCTTGCCGTTAAGGTCCTGCTTATGCAGATTGCCGGTACAATGCTCCGGCCCGAACAGGCCCAGCGCCTGGTATGCTGTTCTGGCCTGTCCAACAAACGCCTCCAGCAGCGCCGCGGCGGCGTCTACTCCGTAGTAATGGTTGTACTTGCCGTCGGGGGGAACGAAAACCCTCCGGCCCCACCGGTAGGCCTCATCGCTGACCAGGTGCTTGCAGCCCGATTTATGAAATTCTTTCAGGGAGTTGGCGAGGACAAAATTTACCCGCTTGAAGCCGAACCGCTCCAGCACAGACTGGGCGCAGTCCTCAGACAGCGTCTCGTCCGTCTCGTTGAAGTGATCCTGGATGGCCTGTTCAATAGCTCTGGCGCACTCCACGTTCACTCGGAAGCTGTCCTCATGCATCTGCGTTTGTCCAAGCCGGCCGGCCTCATTGCGGGAGTGGGGATAGACATAGGGGAAATCAGCCGCCATAGACGACCTCGTTCTCCCGCAGCAGGCCGTCCAGCTCATCCAGACAGATCCCCGTCTGCCGGAACAGCTCCAGAAGGTCCGCCGGCACGTCCCGCAGGTCCGGCCCATCCGCGGCTGTTATGTGGATGACGCCCTCCTCCGCGAAGACGTCCAGCTTGGCGCCCTTGGGGATACCCGCCTCCGCCAGCAGCGCGTCCGATGGACGGAGGGCCTCTTCATCCCCCATACAGGGACAGGCCGCGCCGCAGTTGTCGCAGGGGCCGCACACCTTTGCCAGATGGACCAGCAGATCCGTGGTCAGCACCCGCAGGGACTGGATGGCGCCCACCAGCTCCATGGCGGTCATCGCCTCTTTCAGAACCACCGCGGCGTTCTCCGAGGTGTGGATGGCGATGGCGGCGCCGGGTTCCATGCCGCCGGCGGAGAGAAGGTGGGCCAGATTGCCGGCGGATTCCACCGTGTTGTTTTTCTTGAACATCATCATTTTCTGAGAATTCATAGGGAACCTCCAATATTGATATTAAAGTGTGATAAGGGCTTTCCTCGGGGTATGCACAAGCTCCAGCCGGAGTTTGTCCGTCTCCTGTCCGGCAAACAGCGTCAGCTGTGCCGCCAGGAACGGAGTGGGGTCATAGTTGGTCATGAGCAGCTCGCCGTACAGCGCGCCGCTCCGCTTCGCCATGGGGTTGTCCCGCGTGAAGGCCAGGATGTAGAAGTCGTCGTACAGAAGCCGGATAAAGCGGTGGTCGTTGTAGGATACCGCCACAGGCCCCAGGCATTTACACAGGACCCGATGGAGCCGGGCATGGTACTGGGCCGCGATCTGCATATCGTAGCTCCGCTCCGCGCCGAAATAGGGCGGGTCGCAGTAGGTGAGCTTATTGACGCCGTCCCGCTCCCGGATGATCTGGATGGCGTCCTTGTTCTCGATGGCCACATCCTGGAGCCGTTCCGAGGCGGGCTTGAACAAATATAAGAACCGCGGCAGATTCAGGCCCTTGACCGCGAAGGAGTTGGTGGTGGCGTTGAAGCTGCCCCGGACCCGCATGACATAGGCCGCCGCCCGCTGGACGTCATAGAGTTCCAGCCGCTCCTGGAAGATGGGCCGCAGCTCCGCCGCCTGCTCCGGGGAGAAGCACGCCGGATCGTCCAGCACCCGCAGCTCCTCCCGGATGTTCCGCAGGGTGACCTCCTTATGGGCGGTAAAATCCCTGTAGAACTCAAAGACCTCCCTGGAGTGGATGGGGAGAAAACCAAGTTCCCGGAGCAGGGCGTTGCTCCGCTCTTTTACGCAGAGGAAGAGGTTGCTGAGTTCCGTGTTCAGGTCGTTGTAGATGTCAAGCCTGCCGGGGCAGGAGGGCATACTCAGCAGCACGGCGCCGCTGCCGCCGAAGGGTTCCAGATATTGCTTGATGCCGGGGGGAAAGACCTGGGTGATATAGGGCGCCAGCTTCTCCTTGCCGCCCACCCATGGAATGACAGGCCGTGCGATGTCAGCCACCTCCCTCCCCGCTGCCGGGGCCGCTTTGCCGGGACTCCGGGAGAGTTGTTTCCCCGAACTGTTCCAGCGCGGACTCCAGGCCGTGGATGGCGGCCTCCAGGCCCCGCACCATGGACTGGAGCTGGAGGATGGTGGCATAGATTTCTCCGGCGGTCCTGGCGTAGAAGTACCCCTCCCGGCTGCTACAGATGGGGACGCCGTCCTGCCGCAGGCGGTTTACCAGCTTCCGCAGGTCTGTGCCGCTGAGGTGGAGCGCCTTTTCCAAATCGGCGCCTTTTACCGTGTACCGGCGCCCGGAACAGGCGCCTTTCAGATAGGCCAACAGCTGTTTCTTCCGCATATTCTTGTCCTTTCCGGGGGCGCTTTCCCGAAAAAGGGCACAAGCGGGAACCCCACGTGAGCCCAGCGAAGCGGGTCCCGTGGGGAGAGGAGGAGCAGCGGGATGAGCGAGCTTTCGGGCATCGCCCGGACGCGAGGGATATGGAGCTTGCGATGACGAAGGGGCCGTCTGTCCCTTTCGGAAAAACGGCCCCTGTGTTGATTTGTTCAATTACTTATACCGCGTGGTATGGGCTGCGCCCATTTGACACCACCTCCTTGATCCGCCGGCATATTCACTGCATGGTCATATCTTCCTGCGTCTGCTGCTGGGCAGTGTACTCCCGGACGAACTCCTGCGCGTTGCGGATCAGGTATCCGCTCTCATCATTGGCCTCCATATACCCGGAGGTCTCCAGAAGGTCTTCCGCGTAGGCTTTCAGGTCAATATCGCCGGATTGGATCAGCTCCTCCGGCACACCGCAGGAGCGGAGGTGGTCTGCGGCAAATTCCTTTATACCGTCACGGGGTACCCACTCATAGCAGTGCAGGTTCTGTGCGATGTCCAGGGCAAATTTGAGCGTGCGGCAGTCCTCATATTCCAGGGCGGCGGCGAACTTCTCCAGCCAGTGCGGTTCACCCTGACCCTGCTCGCCCAGCAGATACCCAAGGTTATCCCCGTCCCGAACCAGATCGCTGATGCTGCTGTACTGACTCATGAGATCCCCGGCCTCGGGGAGGATGCACCGGGCCTCCAGCAGCGTGCAGTCCTCCAGGGACTTGACCCGCAGCTCATCCAGCGCCAGCACGACCTCGTTGGACTCCTCCGCCATTTTGCCGTCATATCCCGGCAGACGAAGCCATACGCCCTCGGGGACAGCGGGGGAGGCCAGCTTCAGCTTGACGCTCCAATCGCTGTCTTCCAGGAAAATTACATTTTTTCCGGAGTAAGACGGCTCTGCTGTCGTTTTCGGATATTCCACGAAATAGCCGTTGATAAACAATCCGGTGTGTTTGTTCTCAAACTCCTGCCCGATATGATCAAAATCCACATAGGGCAGAACATCCTCCGGCAGGTTGGCCGCTCCTCTCAGGCTGTACTTGCCCAAATCCTCATAGCTCCCAGCCGGATGGAGCGTGCAGCCGGGCAGGTTCAGAATGCTGTTGATGGCGTTAGCCGCCTTTTCGGGCGGATACCCCATTGAGACGGCGGCGAGAGCATAACTCTCCCATACGCTCAGCGTCTCCAGCCGCTCCTTCAGCCACTCCTGTTCTTGGGGCGTGCCGGGCAGCTCCAGGAATTCTTTGAAATCATCCATAATCACTTCATCTCCATTCCGCCCTGTCTGGGCTGTGCTTCTATGGCCTGTACCGGCTGTCCGGCGTCATCGCAAAGTCCGTTTACCTCCGTTTCCGCCTGAAGGCGAAAACTCCGTTCACTCCCTTGCTCTTCCGCTCCCCACATGACCCGCTCCGCTGGGCTCATGTGGGGACCCCTTGGCTCGATCAGGCCGTAGGGAGTCAGGACGCCGCCGCATTTTTCGATCAGAGCCTGTCCGTACTGGTACAGGTTCAAGTGTGGGGCGAGTGTCGCCGCGTCAGGCTCACAGAGGATAAGAGACAGCTCCCCCTTCGCTACTTCGATGGGGGAGCTGTACTGGGGGGAGAAGATGTATTGGTCCAGCGAGTCCATAAGCGCCCCGGCGCTTTGGAGGTCCCTGCAATTCATGGCCTCCAGAAGAGCCTTGTACGCGCTCAGAGCTTTCGGCTCCATGTCCGTCAGCCGCTGGGCCATTTGGTTGAGGAAGTCGATCCCCTCCTCCGCGTCGGAGATCCTCTCTGTCAGGGCGGGGATGCGGCAGTCCAGGCAATTCCAACCCACCTCCCGCCAGTCCCAGGCTTCCACAGATTCCAACGCGGCGTCCAGTGTCTCCGACAAGACGGGCAGCTTCAGCTGAACGGTCTTGCCGCTATCATAGCCGGGATCGTTGAAGAAGCCCTTGGATACCTCCAGCAAGATGGTGTAGTCCGGTGCTTTGGGCGTCAGATCCAGCGTTTTATACGCCTCCACCAGATCATCGTGCTGCACCACATAACCTCCGGGGTGGTCTATGCTTCGCTCGACAAACACGCCACCCTCATCCCGCCGCATATTCCGCCCGATCTGCTCGTAGTCCAGCAGGGCGAGGGCCTTTTCCGGCAGACCGTCGATCTCGGGAACAAATTCGTTCTCCACATAAAACCGGCCCAGCTGTCCGTCATTCAGAGCCTCGTCCACCACATGGCAGCACTCGGTGCTGTAGGCCAGATCAATCAAACGGGAGATTGGAATTGCCTCCCCTTTCTGCTGTTCCATTTTCAGCAGTCCGGCAAAGGCGGTGAATTGCCGCTCATCCAGCTCTGACAGCTTCTGGGCCAAGGCGTTCAGGTCATTCAGGCCGCAGGTGTCATTCAGGAGAGAGGACAGCTCCTCGAAGTGATGGTATTCTGTGATCTCCCAATACAGCGACTCGCCCTCCGCCAGCCGGAGCTTGTCAAAGGCGTCCTGTATCTGACAGGGCGTTGCGGGGAGAGACAGCTTCGCATAGGCATCGCTCTCCGGCTGATCCTGTTTCGCCAGATAAATATCGAATATTTTAGCCAAGGGTCATCCCTCCTTTGGCCTGGCCCTGCTCATTGTATTGCGTGGGGTCAGCGGCGGGGGAGTCCCAGCCATGCAGACAGCCGCCCAGCATGGCCTGCTCCTGGACCTTGCTGATTCCAAGGCATTGATTGCGGTAGTCCGCCATGTGCCGGTTCAGACCGGGCATTTCGCTGCTGTTCTCCAACACCTGATAGCCAACGTCTTTGGTGATGCAGATCAAGGGGCCGTCATCCGGCAGGACAGAGAAGCACATATCCGGGAGCCGCTCAGAGAAGTGGGGATCAAAGCGGTCCTGTTCCGGCATGATGCTCCAGCCCTCGCTCTGCCACAGGTGGACGTACAGCTCACAGCCATATCCGATGCCGATATCACGCTGCTCAAAGCCCTCGCCCCAGCCGTCCGACATCTGCCCGCCCAAATAATCCGCCAGGGTATTCAATTCCACAGGAGTCAGCGTCCCCTGCACCTGACACTCAGCCACGCCCCAGAGCTGGCCATCCCGTTCCTCAGCGGTGAACAAGGCGGAGCGCACCTTGCGGTCTACAGCGTCATCTTCACCGTACCAGTGCATAATGCCCCGTTCCGCTTCATCCGGCATCCGCTCCCGGATCAGCGCCGCCATGATACTGTCGGCATACTGGCGGAGATCCTGTCCATTCAGCGGGATACCGTCCTCATCCATACCTCCGTATCCATCCGGCTCATAGAGGTCAGCGGTCATGGGGGCATACAGCTTGAGCGTTTGGAGGGGCGGGGGCAGGACAGAGAAGCTGTCCGCCCCCAGCACCAGGTTCAGGC
>CAJUDV010000061.1 GCA_910585385.1 uncultured Oscillibacter sp.
AGCCCCCCTCCAAGCTGTCCCACGCCGTCCAGTCCGCGCCCCTCAACGCCGCTTCTGTCCAGGCCCACCGGAAAATCCGGGAGGCGGAACAGGACAACACGGGTCTGGAGAGCGCCCACTGGCTGGAGGAAGCGGCGGAGGGCGGGGTCCGTCTCGCGGCCCATTCCTACCGCGCCCAAAAGCTGCGGCCCTACCGGGAGGCGGCAAAGGCAGAGAAACAGCTGGAAAAGGCCAACGTGAACGCACTGTATCAGAAGAATCTCCACGACAATCCCCAGCTTGCCAGCAACCCCCTCTCCCGCTGGCGGCAGAAGCGGGCCATTCAAAAGCAGTACGCCGCCTCGGTAAAGTCCGGCCAGACCGCCGCCGCCACCATGGAGAACACCGCCGGGGCCGCGAAAAAGGCGGCGGAGAAGTCCAAGGACTCCGCTAATTTCATCATGCGGCACAAGAAGGGCATCGGCATTATCCTCGGCCTGCTGGCCTGCGTCAGCCTGCTGCTTAACTGCATGGCCTCCTGCTCCATTCTGCTGGAGGGAGGGCTGACCGCGCTGGGCGGCTCTACCTACCCCTGCCGGGACGAGGATATGCTGGGGGCCGAGGCCGCATACGCCGGGATGGAGGCGGCGCTCCAGAACGAGCTGGACAACTATGCCAGCCTGCACCCCGGCTATGACGAGTACAATTTCGACCTGGACGAAATCGGCCACGACCCCTATGTGCTGATCTCCATCCTCACCGCCTACCACCGGGGGGAGTGGACGCTGGCAGAGGTGCAGGGGACGTTGGAAATGCTCTTTGACCGGCAGTACATTCTCACCGAGGACGTGGTGGTGGAGGTGCGCTACCGGACGGAGACCCGGACGGACAGCGAGGGCAACGACTACGATGTAGAAGTCCCCTACAATTATTACATCTGCAACGTGACCCTGGAGAATTTCGACCTGTCCCATTTGCCGGTCTACATCATGGGAGAGGATCAGGTCAGCATGTACGCCACCTACATGGCTACCCTGGGCAACCGGCCGGACCTGTTCCCCTCCAGCCAGTACCCCAACGCCTCCCAGCGGGAGGACTATCTGGACTATGACGTACCCCCGGAGGCATTGGAGGACGAGACCTTTGCCGCGATGCTGGCCGAAGCCGAGAAATATCTTGGCTATCCCTACGTCTGGGGCGGCAGCTCCCCGGCCACGTCCTTTGACTGCTCCGGCTTTGTGTCGTGGGTCATCAATCACAGCGGCTGGGACGTGGGACGGCTGGGGGCCAAGGCCCTGTGCAACCTCTGCACCCCGGTCTCGCCCGCCAACGCCCGCCCCGGCGATCTGGTGTTTTTCATCAACACCTACGACGCGCCGGACCCCAACGCGCCCACCCATTGCGGAATTTATGTGGGCAATAACATGATGATTCACTGTGGAAATCCCATTTCTTACGCCAATTTGAACAGCAGTTACTGGCAAAATCACTTTTATTGCTACGGCAGACTGCCTTAAAAGGAGAGACGCAATATGAATCCGAAAATCAAGAAAATCGACAGCGAGTACGAGAAGAACGCCGCCAAGATCACCGAGCTGCAAGAGCGGCAGCGGGAGCTGGAGAAGCAGCGCCTGGAGCTGGAAAATCTGGACATCATCGGCATGGTGCGGAGCATGGGCCTGACCCCCGACCAGCTGGCGGCGCTCATCCAGGGCGCGAGGTCCAATGAGAAGAAGGAGGAACCCGATTATGCGTAAATTCACAAAGCACATCCTGTCCGTCCTGCTCTGCGTGGCGCTGTGCTGTACCGCCCTCTCCGTCCCGGCCTTTGCCGCCAGCGGGGAGACCTCCCAAGAATCGGGACAAGCCGAGGCGGGCGGCAGCTTCACCATCAACCTGGACAGCCTCTTTGCCATGCTGTTCTCCGGGGAGGCGGACAGCACCGCCGACACCGCCGAACCGGACCGGATCGGCACAGTGGTCACGGGCGGGTCCCGGCTGAATCTCCGCTCCGGCGGCAGTACGGACTATGCCGTGATTGGGCAGCTGGCCCCCGGCGATCAGGTCCAGGTGCTGGGGGAGGAAAACGGCTGGTACGAGGTCCTTATCACGGAAAAGAGGGGCTACGTCTGCGGCAAGTATCTGAATGTGGCGGAAGTCCCCCCGGCAGCAGACAATGCCCCCGGCCAGCTGGATGAACAGTCCCTGACGCTGTTTCTGTCCCTGATGATGCAGGGCATGACCGGCGCGGACGGGAACACCGGCGCACTCACCCCGGAGGGCAATCTGACGCTGGTGGACGATCTGAATGGGAACACCCCGGAGGAAAAGCAGTTTATCACGGTTGTCACCAAAAGCGGCAGCTATTTTTACATCATTATTGACCGGGCGGAGGACGGGGAGAACACCGTCCACTTTTTGAACCAGGTGGACGAGGCCGACCTGCTCTCGCTGATGGAGGATGGGGAACAGGCCCCGGCGGTCTGTTCCTGTTCCGCCAAGTGTGCGGCGGGGGCGGTGAATACCTCCTGCGCGGTCTGTTCCGTCAATATGAGCGAGTGCGCCGGGAAAGCGCCGGAACCGGACCCCGACCCGGAGCCGGAGAAGCCGGAGCCGCAGAAAAAGGGCGGCAATACCGGCCTGCTGGTGATCGTCCTGGTGCTGGTCCTGGCGGGCGGCGGCGCGGTGTACTATCTGAAATTCATGAAGAAAAAGCCGGAGGCCAAGGGCAGCACCGACCTGGACGACTACGACTACGGGGACGACGAGGACGAGCTGGAGGACGCTGACCAGGATGCGGCGGAGGACGGGGAGGAATGAAATACTTCACGGACCGCCCCATGGAGCGTGTGATGATGCAGATCCCCCGCGCCCAGCGTGACCGGCCCCCGCCCCAGCCCCCGGAGGGCCACCCCTGCCACGGGTGCAGGCGGTATGGCGAGGGCTGCGTCCTGCCCTGCTACCGGAGTGTGAGAGATCAGCCGGTATGACGGTTATCTGCCGCTCTCCGTCTCAATGATGCCGTACTCATAGAGGATATTTTCCTTTGCGTTGGGAGGGGACACAACGCCGCCCATATAGTATTGATACCGCTTTGTGCGGCGAAAATCTTCCATTTCTTCCGGGGCATAGGCCCAGGTTTCGCAATGCTCATACTCTGGAAGTCCGGCGAGGTCATCGCATACCACGTCGATCAATGTATCGGTCACAGCGTCGATGTCCTCGCCGTACTCAACGCCGACCAGCTCATGCTTACCTAAATCCCGGTCAATTTTTCCGCCCTTTAACGAGCGGTACAGCACAAATTTTTTCATAAGACACCTCGCAATATGTTTGTCCTTCTATTGTACTCCATCCTTTTATCCAAAACAATCCATAATTTTCGAGCGGCTTCGACAGGAATCGGGGCCGCTCCCTGTTTTGAAGGGAGTGATTCTTATGTATCAGCTGGTGATTGCGGAAAAGCCGTCGGTTGCCATGAGCATCGCCAAGGTGCTGGGGGCCACGGCCCGGAAGGAGGGCCACATGGAGGGCGGGGGCTGGCTGGTGAGCTGGTGCGTGGGGCATCTGGCGGAGCTGGCCGAGCCTGCGGCCTATGACCCCCGGTACGGCAAGTGGCGGCGGGAGGATTTGCCCATCCTGCCGGAAAGCTGGCGCTTTACTGTCGGGCAGGAGAAACGGAGCCAGTTCGACACCCTGCGGACCCTGCTGCGCCGGGAGGACGTGTCCGAGGTGGTGAACGCCTGCGACGCTGGCCGGGAGGGGGAACTGATTTTCCGTACCGCCTACCATCTGGCCGGATGCACCAAGCCCATGAAGCGGCTGTGGATTTCCAGCATGGAGGACGGGGCCATCCGGGAGGGCTTCTCCAACCTTCGCTCCGGCAGGGATTATGACGGCCTCCACCAAGCGGCCCTGTGCCGACAAAAGGCGGATTGGCTGGTGGGCATCAACGCCACCCGCCTGTTTTCGGTTCTGTATAACCGGACGCTGAACGTTGGGCGGGTGATGTCCCCCACGCTGGCGCTCATTGTCCAGCGGGAGGCGGAGATCGCCGCCTTTACCCCGAAGCCGTTCTACACGGTGGAGCTGGACTGCGGCGGCATGACCGCCACGGGGGAGCGGATCAGCGTCAAGAAAGCCGCTTCCGCCCTCGCCGCCTCCTGTGAGGGCAGCGCCGCCGCCATCCAAACGGCGGAACGCCGGGAGCGGTCCGAAAAGCCCCCGGCCCTCTACGACCTGACCACCCTCCAGCGGGAGGCTAACCGCGCCCTGGGCTACACCGCCCAGCAGACGCTGGACTATCTCCAGGCCCTCTATGAGAAGAAGCTGTGTACCTACCCCCGGACGGACAGCCGGTTTCTGACGGACGATATGGAAAGCGCCGTCCCCGCCCTGGTCTCCGCCGCCGCTGCCGTCTGCGGCCTGGACGCGCCGGGGGAGGTGCTGGCCTCCCAGGTCTGCAACAGTGGGAAGGTCACGGACCACCATGCCGTCGTCCCCACCAAAAGCGCCGCTGCCGCCGACCTCTCCGCCCTGCCCCTGGGAGAGCGGGAGGTCCTGCGGCTGGTGTCCCTGGCCCTGCTCTGGGCGGTCTGCCCGCCCTATCGGTATGCGGAGACCGCCGTGGTGGTGGAGTGCGCCGGTCACAGCTTCTCCGCCAAGGGGAAGGTCCTGCTGGACGCGGGCTGGCGGACCTATGCCGAGCTGCCCCAGGACGCGGCCCTCCCGGACGGATTGACGGAGGGGCTGGAGCTGCCGGTGGAGGCGGTCCGGGTCAAGACCGGCAAGACGGCCCCGCTCAAGCACTTCACGGAGGATTCCATCCTTGCCAGCATGGAGACCGCCGGGGCCGGGGATATGCCGGAGGACGCGGAGCGGCGCGGTATAGGCACTCCCGCTACCCGCGCCGCCATTCTGGAAAAGCTGGTGGCATCCGGGCTGGTGGAACGGAAAAAGGCAAAGAAGATCACCAACCTCCTGCCCACCCAGGCGGGCAGCTCCCTCGTCACCGTTCTGCCGGAGGCCCTGCAATCCCCCCTACTGACCGCCGAATGGGAACAGCGGCTGGGCGAGGTGGAGCGGGGGACGCTGGCCCCGGAGGACTTCATGGACGGCATCGCCGCCCTGGTCCGCGATCTGGTCCGGGACTATCAGCCGGTCTCCGGCTGGAAGGTCCTGTTCCCCTCGGACCGGGAGACCATCGGCCCCTGCCCCCGGTGCGGCGGCGCTGTCACCGAGAGCAAGAAGGGCTTTTTCTGCGAGAATCGGGAGTGCCGCTTCGTCCTCTGGAAAGACAGCAAATTCTTCTCCGCCAAGAAGAAGCAGCTGACAAAATCCGCCGCCGCCTCGCTGCTGAAAGCGGGACGGGTGAAGCTCACCGGCTGCTGGTCGGAGAAAACCGGAAAGACCTATGATGCCACGGTCATTCTGGAGGACGATGGGGAGCGGACAAATTATAAGCTGGTGTTCGGCCATGAGTGAGCTGCGCCGCATGAACGAGGACCAATTCCGGCGGGCCAGAAAGCTCATCCGCCGCTTGTGCGCCAATTATGACGGGGGAAACTGCCTGCCGCTGGACGACGGCGACCCCTGCCCCTGTCCCCAGCTCATTTCTCCCACCCTGATCTGCAAATACTTCCGCGCCGCCGTCCTCCCCGCTGACCGGGAGCTGTGCGCGGAGGTCCTGGGCGGCATCCACAGCTGGAAGCGGTGTGCCATCTGCGGCGGGCGCTTCCTCGCCAAAGGCAACCGGGCCGTGTACTGCGGCCTCTGCGCCCAAAGAGAGCGGCGGAGAAAGACCCGTGACCGGGTGCGCCGCCACAGGGGGTAACTGTAACGCTTTAGGCCCCCGAAAACCCTGCTGTTTCCGGGCGTTTCCGGCCTTGTTCCGGGAGCGCCCGTATCTTTTCCCCCGGACCCTCTAAAACGCGGTCCTAAACCGTTACAGCCCACAGAAAGGAGTTGATCTGTCATGGCTGACCAGAAGCCCAGCAACCGGGAGCGGGTCAAGGAAATCGTTGCGAGTATTGAGCAGAATATCCAGGACCTGTTTCAGAGCGAACGGTATTTTGACTACCTCCGCACCATGTCCCGGTTCCACAGCTATTCCGTCAACAACACCATCCTCATTCACATGCAGCGGCCCCACGCCTCCATGCCCGCCGCCGGTTTCAACAAGTGGAAGCAGTTCGGGCGGCATGTGAAAAAGGGTGAGAAGGGGCTGACCATCATCGCCCCCACGCCGCTGAAAAAGAAGATCGAGGAGATGCGGCTGGACCCGGACACCAAGGCCCCGGTTCGGGACCGGGACGGCAACATCATCATGGACGAAAAGACCGTGGAAATCCCTCTGTTCAAGCCGGTGAAGGTCTTTACCGCCGACCAGACAGAGGGCAAGCCGCTCCCCAGCCTCGCCACCGGCCTGACATGCGCTCCCCATTCTATAATAGGTACTGCCGGAGCAATCCGGCGGGAGCCATCGCCGCACAGGGTATGAATCTGGCAGGCCGGGAGGTAAAAGAAATGGCAGAGAACACATACAATGTCGGCATTTATTGCAGACTGAGCAACGACGACGAGCGCGACGGGGAATCCGTCAGCATCGAAA
>CAJUDV010000062.1 GCA_910585385.1 uncultured Oscillibacter sp.
CCATGAGCGGCGCGGAGCGTCTGCGCCTGTTCCACGCCATCTTCCACATGGACGGTCAGGAGACCTTCCGCTTTTCCTGGGACTGGCTGGCCCCCTCCGGGCTGTCCACCAAGGACTTCATCGCCCCCAGCTCCTTCGAGTTCAGAAACGGGCGCATGTTCCGCATGGGAAAGAAGTTCGGCGCGGCCTCCTTTGTCCAGATCATGGCCCCGGAGCTGAACGACCGGATGCTGGCGGACTTTTTGGATATGGAGAGCAGCCAAATTGTCAATCTGCACATTCAGTCCGTGGATCAGGTCAGCGCCATCAAGACCGTCAAGCGGAAGATCACCGACCTGGACCGGGCCAAGATTGAGGAACAGAAAAAGGCAGTCCGCGCGGGCTACGACATGGACATCATCCCCTCCGACCTCGCCACCTACGGCAGCGAGGCCAAGAAGCTCTTGCAGGACCTCCAGAGCCGGAATGAGCGGATGTTCCTCGTCACCTTCCTGGTGGTGAACACAGCGGACAGCCAGCGTCAGCTGGACAACAACGTGTTCCAGGCTTCCAGCATCGCACAGAAGCACAACTGCCAGCTGGTCCGGCTGGACTTCCAGCAGGAGGAGGGCCTGATGTCCTCCTTGCCCCTGGGGGTGAATCAGGTTGAGATTCAGCGGAGCTTGACAACCTCAAGCACCGCCATTTTTGTGCCCTTCACCACTCAGGAGCTTTTCCAGAGTGGGAAGGAGGCCCTTTACTACGGGCTGAACGCTCTCTCCAATAACCTCATCATGGTGGACAGAAAGGCTCTTAAAAATCCCAATGGCCTGATTCTCGGCACACCCGGCAGCGGCAAATCCTTCTCCGCCAAGCGGGAAATCTCCAACGTGTTCCTCGCCACCAACGACGACATCCTGATTGCAGACCCGGAGGCAGAGTATTATCCCCTGGTCCAGCGGCTGGGCGGTCAGGTCATCAAAATCTCTCCCACCAGCAGGCAGTATGTGAACCCGATGGATCTCAACCTGGACTACTCCGACGATGAATCGCCGCTTTCTCTGAAAGTGGACTTCCTCCTGTCCTTCTGCGACATTGTGGTGGGCAGCAAAGACGGCCTCCAGCCCATAGAGAAAACCGTCATTGACCGCTGTGTGCGGCTGGTCTACCGGCAGTACCTGGAGAACCCCTGCCCGGAGAATATGCCCATTCTGGAGGACCTGTACCAGCTTCTGCTGAAGCAGGAGGAAAAGGAGGCCCACTTCATTGCCACGGCGCTGGAAATCTACGTCACCGGCTCCCTCAACGTGTTCAACCACCGAACCAATGTGGACATTGACAACCGCATTGTCTGCTACGACATCAAGGAATTGGGCAAGCAGCTGAAACAGCTGGGGATGCTGGTCATCCAGGACCAGGTGTGGAACCGCGTCACCGTCAACCGGGCCGCAGGCAAGACCACCCGCTACTATGTGGACGAGTTCCATTTGCTCTTGAAGGGGGAGCTGGCCTCCTGGAGCGTGGAAATCTGGAAGCGGTTCAGAAAGTGGGGCGGAATCCCCACCGGCATCACACAGAACATCAAGGATTTGCTGGCTTCGCGGGAGATTGAGAACATTTTCGAGAACAGCGATTTTATTTACATGCTCAATCAAGCCGCCGGGGACCGGCAGATTCTCGCCAAGCAGCTGAACATCTCCCCCCACCAGCTGTCCTACGTCACCCACTCCGGCGAGGGCGAGGGGCTTCTGTTCTATGGCAACGTGATTCTGCCCTTTGTGGACCGTTTCCCCAAGGACACGGAGCTGTACCGGCTGCTCACCACCAAGCCCCAGGAGGTCGCGGTATGAAGCGCCAGCCCCGTCTCCACTTCACGGATGCGGAGCTGTCCCCCAAGCTGAAACGGCACGTCCGGCGGGCGGAGCGGGCGGCGGACAAGGCAGAACGGGCGCGGGAGAAGATTCCCAAGGACCGGAAGAAGCTCAAACGCCGGATGATCGAACAGCAGTTCGCCAAGGTCCGCAAGGGCAAAAAGCACCTCTATTTCGAGGATGTGGACCGGCCCAAGCCCCCCTCCAAGCTGTCCCACGCCGTCCAGTCCGCGCCCCTCAACGCCGCTTCCGTCCAGGCCCACCGAAAAATCTGGGAGGCGGAACAGGACAACACGGGCCTGGAGAGCGCCCACCGGCTGGAGGAGGCGGCGGAGGGCGGGGTCCGCCTCGCGGCCTATTCCTACCGCGCCCAAAAGCTGCGGCCCTACCGGGAGGCGGCAAGGGCGGAGCGGCAACTGGAAAAGGCCAACGTGAACGCGCTGTATCAGAAGCACCTCCACGACAACCCCCAGCTTGCCAGCAACCCCCTCTCCCGCTGGCAGCAGAAGCGGGCCATTCAAAAGCAGTACGCCGCCTCGGTGAAGTCCGGCCAGACCGCCGCCGCCACCATGGAGAACACCGCCAGGGCCGCGAAAAAGGCGGCGGAGAAGTCCAAAGACACCGCCAATTTCATCATTCGGCACAAGAAGGGCATCGGCATCATCCTCGGCCTTCTGGCCTGCGTCAGCCTGCTGCTCAACTGCATGGCCTCCTGTTCCGTTCTGCTGGAGGGCGGGCTGTCCGCGCTGGGCGGTTCCACCTACCCCTGCCGGGACGAGGATATGCTGGGGGCCGAGGCCGCATACGCCGGGATGGAGGCGGCGCTCCAGAACGAGCTGGACAACTATGCCAGCCTGCACCCCGGCTATGACGAGTACAATTTCGACCTGGACGAAATCGGCCACGACCCCTATGTGCTGATCTCCATCCTCACCGCCTACCACCGGGGGGAGTGGACGCTGGCAGAGGTGCAGGGGACGTTGGAAATGCTCTTTGACCGGCAGTACATTCTCACCGAGGACGTGGTGGTGGAGGTGCGCTACCGGACGGAGACCCGGACGGACAGCGAGGGCAACGACTACGATGTAGAAGTCCCCTACAATTATTACATCTGCAACGTGACCCTGGAGAATTTCGACCTGTCCCATTTGCCGGTCTACATCATGGGAGAGGATCAGGTCAGCATGTACGCCACCTACATGGCTACCCTGGGCAACCGGCCGGACCTGTTCCCCTCCAGCCAGTACCCCAACGCCTCCCAGCGGGAGGACTATCTGGACTATGACGTACCCCCGGAGGCATTGGAGGACGAGACCTTTGCCGCGATGCTGGCCGAAGCCGAGAAATATCTTGGCTATCCCTACGTCTGGGGCGGCAGCTCCCCGGCCACGTCCTTTGACTGCTCCGGCTTTGTGTCGTGGGTCATCAATCACAGCGGCTGGGACGTGGGACGGCTGGGGGCCAAGGCCCTGTGCAACCTCTGCACTCCGGTCTCACCCGCCAACGCCCGCCCCGGCGATCTGGTGTTCTTCATCAACACTTACGACGCCCCGGACCCCAACGCGCCTACGCACTGTGGGATTTATGTGGGCAATAACATGATGATTCACTGTGGAAATCCCATCTCTTACGCCAATCTGAACAGCAGTTATTGGCAAAATCATTTCTATTGCTACGGGCGGCTGCCCTGAGAGGAGCGATACAATATGAATCCGAAAATCAAGAAGATCGACACGGAATACGAGAAAAACGCGGCCAAAATCACCGAACTGCAAGCCCGCCAGCGGGAGCTGGAGAAGCAGCGCCTGGAGCTGGAGAATCTGGACATCATCGGCATGGTGCGGAACATGGGCCTGACCCCTGACCAGCTGGCCGCGCTCATCCAGGGCGCGAGGCCCACCGAGACGAAGGAGGCGACCGACTATGAGTAAATTTACAAAACACATCCTGTCCATCCTGCTCTGCGCGGCACTGTGCTGCGCCGTCCTTCCCGCCCCGGCCTTTGCCGCCAGCGGGGAGACCGGCCAGGAATCCGGGCAGGCCCCGGCGGGGGGCATGGAGTGGACGCTGGACGAGCTGGAGAAAGCCTTTGCCAGTCTGGAGGCGGACAGCGCCGCCGAAACCGCCGAACCGGAAACAACCGGCACAGTGGTCACGGGCGGTTCCCGGCTGAATCTCCGCTCTGGCGGCAGTACGGACTATGCCGTGATTGGGCAGCTGGCCCCCGGCGATCAGGTCCGGGTGCTGGGCGAGGAAAACGGCTGGTACGAAGTCCTTATCACGGAAAAAAGAGGCTACGTCTGCGGCAAGTATCTGCGGGTGGAGGAAGCGGAACCCCCTGCGGCGGCAGAGGGGGACCCTGGCCTGCTGGATGAACAGTCCCTGATGCTATTACTGTCTCTGATGATGCAGGGCATGACCGGCGCAGAGGGAAACACCGGCGCACTCACCCCGGAGGGCAACCTGACGCTGGTGGACGACCTGACCGGGAACGCGCCGGAGGATAAGCAATTTATCACCGTCGTCACCAAAAGCGGCAATTATTTTTATATCATCATTGACCGGGCGGAGGATGGAGAGGATACCGTCCACTTTCTGAACCAGGTGGACGAGGCCGACCTTCTCTCGCTGATGGAGGACGGGGAACAGGCCCCGGCGGTCTGCTCCTGTTCGTCCAAGTGCGCGGCGGGGGCGGTGAATACCTCCTGTGCGGCCTGTTCCGTCAATATGTCCGAGTGCGCCGGGAAAGCGCCGGAGCCGGAACCCGACCCGGAGACAGAGAAGCCGGAGACGAAGAAAAAGAGCGGCAATACCGGCCTGCTGGTGATTGTCCTGGTGCTGGCCCTGGCGGGCGGCGGCGCGGTGTATTATCTGAAATTCATGAAGAAGAAGCCGGAGGCCAAGGGCAGCACCGACCTGGATGATTACGACTACGGAGACGATGAGGACGAGCTAGAGGAGGACACTGACCCGGATGCGGAGGAGGACGTATGAAATACTTCACGGACCGCCCCATGGAGCGGGTGATGATGCAGCTTCCCCACACCCAGCGGGACCGGCCCCCGCCCCAGCCCCCGGAGGGCCACCCCTGCCACGGGTGTAGGCGGTACGGCGAGGGCTGCGTCCTGCCCTGCTACCGGGGTGTAAGAGATCAGCCGGTATGACGGTTATCTGCCGCTCTCCGTCTCAATGATGCCGTACTCATAGAGGATATTTTCCTTTGCGTTGGGAGGGGACACAACGCCGCCCATATAGTATTGATACCGCTTTGTGCGGCGAAAATCTTCCATTTCTTCCGGGGCATAGGCCCAGGTTTCGCAATGCTCATACTCTGGAAGTCCGGCGAGGTCATCGCATACCACGTCGATCAATGTATCGGTCACAGCGTCGATGTCCTCGCCGTACTCAACGCCGACCAGCTCATGCTTACCTAAATCCCGGTCAATTTTTCCGCCCTTTAACGAGCGGTACAGCACAAATTTTTTCATAAGACACCTCGCAATATGTTTGTCCTTCTATTGTACTCCATCCTTTTATCCAAAACAATCCATAATTTTCGAGCGGCTTCGACAGGAATCGGGGCCGCTCCCTGTTTTGAAGGGAGTGATTCTTATGTATCAGCTGGTGATTGCGGAAAAGCCGTCGGTTGCCATGAGCATCGCCAAGGTGCTGGGGGCCACGGCCCGGAAGGAGGGCCACATGGAGGGCGGGGGCTGGCTGGTGAGCTGGTGCGTGGGGCATCTGGCGGAGCTGGCCGAGCCTGCGGCCTATGACCCCCGGTACGGCAAGTGGCGGCGGGAGGATTTGCCCATCCTGCCGGAAAGCTGGCGCTTTACTGTCGGGCAGGAGAAACGGAGCCAGTTCGACACCCTGCGGACCCTGCTGCGCCGGGAGGACGTGTCCGAGGTGGTGAACGCCTGCGACGCTGGCCGGGAGGGAGAGCTGATTTTCCGCACCGCCTACCATCTGGCCGGATGCGCCAAGCCTATGAAGCGGCTGTGGATCTCCAGCATGGAGGACGGGGCCATCCGGGAGGGCTTTGCCAGCCTCCGCCCCGGCAGGGACTATGACGGCCTCCACCAAGCGGCCCTGTGCCGCCAGAAGGCCGATTGGCTGGTGGGCATCAACGCCACCCGCCTGTTTTCGGTGCTGTATAACCGGACGCTGAACATCGGGCGGGTGATGTCCCCCACGCTGGCGCTCATTGTCCAGCGGGAGGCGGAGATCGCCGCCTTTGCCCCGGAACCGTTCTACACGGTGGAGCTGGACTGCGGCGGCATGACCGTCACGGGGGAGCGGATCAGCGTCAAGAAGGACGCTTCCGCCCTCGCCGCTGCTTGTGAAGGCCACGCTGCCACTATTCAGACGGCGGAACGCCGGGAGAAGTCCGAGAAGCCCCCGGCACTCTACGACCTGACCACCCTCCAGCGGGAGGCCAACCGCGCCCTGGGCTACACCGCCCAGCAGACCCTGGACTACCTCCAGGCCCTCTATGAGAAGAAGCTGTGTACTTATCCCCGGACGGACAGCCGGTATCTGACGGACGATATGGAGAACACCGTCCCCGCTCTGGTCTCCGCCGCCGCTGTTGTCTGCGGTCTGGACGCGCCGGGGGAGGTGCTGGCCTCCCAGGTCTGCAACAGCGGGAAAGTCACGGACCACCACGCCGTTGTTCCTACCAGAAGCGCCGCTGCCGCCGACCTCTCCGCCCTGCCCCTGGGAGAGCGGGAGGTCCTG
>CAJUDV010000063.1 GCA_910585385.1 uncultured Oscillibacter sp.
ACGGAGTCCTCGTAGAAGTTCCGGGTGCACTTGGTCTGGCAGCGGTGGGCGCAGATGGTGCCGGTGATGAAGGGCAGGGGGTTTTTCTCGCAGATGAGGCGCAGGGCGGAGTCATACCGGCCCTTGCGGCACAGCTCGATATACTCCGGGATGTCCTGCTGGATGGGGCAGCCGCCCTTGCAGGGGGCGGTGAAGCAGTCCATCAGGGGCACCTTCTCGTAGAGCTTCCGCCGGGGCAGGGGTTTCACGGACTTGACGTGGTACTTGTCGGACCGGGCCGCCAGGGCCAGGGCCTCGATGCCCGCCACGTCCACGCCGGTAAAGGGCTTGAACTCCATGGCGTCCAGCTTGTCGCCGATCTGGACGAAGCGCTGGTAGCCGCCGGGCTTCAATTCGGTGGTGGCCATGGTGATGGGCCAGATGCCCAGGGAAAACAGCCTGTCGATGTTCAGCGCGTCGGCGCCGCCGGCGTAGCTGATCCGCATCTTCCCGCCGAACTCCCTGGAGATCCGGGCGGCCATAGTGGTGGTCAGGGGGAAGAGGGACTTGCCCGCCATGTACATCTCCTCGCTGGGGAGCTCCCCGGCCTTCACGTCCACGGGGAAGGTGTTGGAGAGTTTCAGGCCGAATTCCACGCCGGTCTGATCCGCCAGGGCCTGGAGGCGGCGGAACATGGGGATGGCGTCCCCGTACTGGAGGTCCTCCTTGAAGTGGTGGTCGTCGAAGGCGACGTAGTCGTAGCCCATGCCGTCCAGGATGGACCGGGCGGTCTCATAGCCCAGGATGGTGGGGTTGCACTTGACGAAGGTGTGGAGGCGCTTCTTCTCAATGAGATAGCTGGCGATGCGCTCAATCTCGTCCGGCGGGCAGCCGTGGAGGGTGGAGAGGGTGACGCTGCCGGAGATCCGGGGCGTGATGGCGTCGATAAAGGCCGTCTCGCCGGGGAAGAACTCCTTGAGCACCCGGATGCACTCCTGGAAAACGGGGGTCTGGGAGGCGTCCATCATGCCGTTCAGGAAGGTGTCGATTTTCTCCTCCTGAATGCCCGCCAAATCGTAGCCCACGGACATATTGAACACAAAGGCGTCGGGGTCGCCCAGCCGAAAGACTTTGGCCATGATCTTACAGGCGCACCAGGCCTTGACGTACTCCTCAAAGGCCTGCTGGACGTACAGCTCCGTGGACCACTCGCAGTTGTAGCACTCGTCCTCCGCCAGAATGCAGGGCCGGTTGATGCAGGCCGCCAGGTCTGCGCCGTCCATCTTCTGGACGGTTTTCAGCTCGAAAAACCGTGCGCCGGCGAAGTAGCTGGCAATGATGTTCTGGGCCAGCTGGGTGTTGGGTCCGGCGGCGGGGCCAAAGGGGGTCTCAATCTTCTCACCGAAGATGGGCAGGGTCTTGACGCCGGCCCTGTAGGGCTTGTGGACGCCGAAGACGGTGCCCTCCCGCTGGTACTCGGCGGTCACCCAGGTCATCAATTCCCGGAAGGGAATAGGGGTCATCAGTTCGGACATTCTTTTTTCCTCCTTAAAATATCAGGCTGGTTCTCCACCGTTCCGGCGGGGCCGGGGGTGGCGGCAATCGAATGAATCGGCCGCACTTTTCGCTGCCGCTGGTCTGGCGGGTGAATCGGATGGCGGCTCCGTAAAGGCGGACCTGCGTGTCGGCCCGTTTACCGGGAACGTCTTTCTATCAAAAAATGAAGGGCGTCCTCGTGCTCTTTAGTACGCGCAGTGGTTCAGCGTCCCCCACAGCTTCTTGGAGACCTGGAGGATTTCCGCGTTGACGGCCTCCTCGTCGATCTCCGTCAGCTGGCGGTCGCGCATCAGAATTTTGCCGTTGATCATGGTGGTCTGGCACTGGCGGCCCGTCATGCCAAAGAGCATATGGCCGTCGATGTTGGCGTCGGAGAAGGGGGTGAAGGGCTTGTAGTCCATGACGATGACGTCCGCCGCCGCCCCGGCTTTCAGCACGCCCATCTCCGGGAAGCCCGCCCGCTGGGCCATCCTGGCGTTGTTCTTGAAGAGCATGTCCGTCACCTCGCACCAGCCCACGCCGGGGAGGCAGGCGTTGTGCCGCTGGATGGTCAGGGCAGCCTTGATGCTCTCCAGCATGTCGTTGGTGTAGGCGTCGGTGCCCAGGCCCACCAGAATGCCCTTTTTGAAGAGCTGGAGCACCGGGGAGCAGCCCACGGCGTTGCCCATGTTGCTCTCGGGATTGTTGACGCACATGGTGTCGGTGGCCTTGATGATGTCCATCTCCGCCGTGTTCACGTGGATGCAGTGGCCCAGAATGGTCTTGGGTCCCAGAATGCCGTGGTCCTGGAGCCGCTGAACCGGCCGGCGGCCGTAGTTCTGGAGGCTGTCGTACACGTCGTTCATGCCCTCGGAGACGTGGATGTGGTAGCCCACACGGCCGGCGTTGGCGGCGTTCATGCGGTCAAAGGTCTTGTCGGAGATGGTGAACAGGGCGTGGCCGCCGAACATGGCTTTCAGCATATCGGAGGGATGGCTCTCGCAGTAGTCAATGAAGTCCTTGTTCTCCTGGACGGACTGGAGGGATTTCTCCTCCCCGTCCCGGTCGCTGACCTCGTAGCACAGGCAGGCCCGCATGCCCATGGACTCCGTGACCTTGGCAATCTCCATCAGGGACCCGGGGATCTCGCAGAAGGAGGCGTGGTGGTCGAAGATGGTGGTGACGCCCTGCTTGATGGAGTCTATCACCAGGGCCTGGGCGCTGGCACGGGTGGCCGCCAGGTCCAGGTGGCGGTCAATGTACCACCACTGGCCGTCCAGCACCTCGTAGAAGTTGGTGGGGGCGTAACCGTTAATAGAGAGGCCCCTTGCCAGCGCCGAGTAGATGTGAGTGTGGGCGTTGATGAGGCCGGGCATGATGACGCCCCCCCGGGCGTCCACGAATTCCGCCTGGGGATACTTGGCCTTAAGGTCGGCGGTCTTGCCAACCTCCACAATTTTCCCGCCGTCGGAGACTACGCCGCCGTCAGGCAGATAGCCGGCGCCGCCGGGGTCCCGGGTGATCAGCCTGCCGTTTGCCAGTAAAATCATAATCAAACCCTCCTGATATATTAATAGGTGATTTCCAAAAAAAGAGGCGCTCCAAACCGGACCGGTTTGAAACACCTATCAAAAGAAAAGGAATGATAGGTGTCAGCCCGTGCGCGCGGCACTCCGTTACAGCTATCATTCTCAGTTTGTGATGTTATTGTACCAGAGACGGCGGCGGGACACAAGATGCAGATGGGAGAAAAACGAGAAAAATTTTGTGCAGTTTTGACAGGATCCGGAAATCCGCGGAGGTGGCGGCCTCTCCAATCGAATGCAGTCAATAAAAGGGGGGCCGCTTTTCAGGTTTTTCCCAAAAGCGGCCCCGCTTCCATCAGCAGTATTTGGTGATGGCGGCCTGAATCATCTCATGGGACTGAACAATGGTCTCCCGGTCACCAGGCTCCAGATCCAGCAGGGGCGCCCGAACGCCGCCGATGTCCGGTCCGCCCTGGAGGCGGAGGATCTCCTTGATCACAGCGTACATATTTCCCTGGGCGGAGCACATCTTGTAGATGATGCGGCAGCACTCGTTTTGGACCTCCCATCCCTTGGCCAGCTCTCCGGCCCGGAAGCAGCGGAAGATCTCCAGATACAGCTCCGGCATGGCGGCGTAGGTGCCGCCGATGCCGCCGGCGGCTCCGGCGGCCAGACCGCTGAGGAGCTGCTCATCGGGCCCGTTAAACACCAGGGCCCCTTCATCATGCCACATCTGGATGTCCTGAACGGGCATGGAGGAATTTTTCACCCCGATGACCCGGGGATTTTTCAGCATCTCCTGAAGCAGGGGCACCGACAGGGCCACTCCCGCCAGCTGGGGGATGTTGTAGATGACGAAGTCCGTGTTGGGAGCCGCGTCGGAGATGTCGTTCCAGTATTTGGCGATGCCCTTGGGAGGCAGGTGGAAATAAATGGGCGGGATAGAGGCCACGGCGTCCACTCCCAGGCTTTCGGCGTGGGCGGCCAGCTCCCGGCTGTCGGCGGTGTTGTTGCAGGCCACGTGGGCGATGATGGTCAGCTTGCCGCCCACCTCGGCCATGACGTTCTCCAGCGTCTTCTTCCGCTCGGCCACGCTCTGATAGATGCACTCGCCGGAGGAGCCGCCTACGTAAAGTCCCTGAACGCCCTTGTCCAGCAGGTATTTGGCGAGAAGCCGGACTGCCTTGCCGTCAACCTTGCCGTCTTTGTCATAGCAGGCGTAAAAGGCGGGGAAAATACCATGGTATTTGGAGAGGTCTCTCATTGCTGTATCACTCCTCAATCGTCTATGATTTTCACCTTGAAGACCACCTTGCTCACGGTCTCCGGGCCATCCAGACGCATCTTGATGCGGTGGGCGTCCCCGGGGAAGACCACCAGAAAGTCCCCGGGGGAGAGGACCAGCTTGTAGTCCCCCTCGCCCCGGTAGGCGTAGAAGTCGTTGGCCTCCGCCCGGTCGAACTCGGACAGAGCCTCCGGCGGGGCGATTTCCACGCCCTCGGAGCCCTGGACCATGATGTGGATGTCCAGGTACTTTTTATGGGCCTCGAAGAAGCTCTCCTCCGCCGGGATCGTCTCGTAGGTGAAGCGGGTGGCGTACACATCGCCGCCCTTAATTTCCACCCGCTCCGGGCCCACACCGGCGAGAAATTCCGGCGTGATGCGCTCCAGCGCCAGGTCCAGATTGGGGTGGATGCCCCGGTAGGCCAAGGCATCCTTGTTTTTGGCGTAGATCATATTGTCTCCTTGTTTTACGAGGGCATGGCGCTTCGGCTTGCTAAACTGTTAGACTGCGCGGCGCGGGAGAGCCCTCTTGCGTGCGGTTTTCTAAAAAGTGCGTCAGCCCTTGACGGCACCCATGGTGATGCCCTGGGTGAAGTACTTCTGGAAGATCAGGAACACGGTGATAATGGGCGCCGCGGCCAGGGCCGCGCCGGCCATCAGCAGGCCGTTGTCCACCGAGGTTTCCGCCTGGAGGGTGGCGATGCCCAGCGGCATGGTGTAGTTGCTGCCGCTGGCCAGCATCACCAGCTGCATAAAGTAGTCGTTCCAGCAGTTGATGAATGTGAAGATGGCCAAGGCGCCGATGCCCGGCTTGATCATGGGCATGACCACGGTGGAGAACGTGTTCCATTCGCTGGAGCCGTCAATGCGGGCGGCCTCCAGAATCTCTCCCGGGATGCTCTCCGAGAACTGCTTCATGAGGAACACGCCGAAGGGCCAGCCCACTGTGGGGAAGATGACGGCCCAGAGGCTGTCGTACAAGTGCAGGGCGGACATCTCTTTCAGCAGGGGGATGAGAATAACCTGCTTGGGCAGGGCCATGGCGCAGACGATGAGGGAGAACAGGAGCGCCCGGCCGTTAAACCGCTTCTTCGCCAGGGCGTAGCCCGCCATGGCGGCGGTGAGGCAGGTGAGGAGCATCGCCATTGCGGACATGAGCACCGCGTTGATGAGCCAGCGAATGGCGGCGGGAGCCTCTGGTCCGGCGGTGAGAAGGATCTTTTTCCCGCCGTTGAAGAAGCTGCCGAAGGGCATATAGATCTCCCACAGGGGGACGCTGCGCTGCTTCATCAGCTTGTTGAAGTTGTTCATCACCCACTCGGTGGGAACCCAGATGGGCTTGGTGGCGTTGATGTCCGCGCCGTTTTTGAACGCGCCGGTGACGATCCAATACAGCGGGAAGGTGAAGAGGAACGCCAGGATGACCAGGATAATGATGGAGACGATTCTATACGCGCGGCTGCGGCCGTTGTCAATTTTCATACCAGCACCCCCTTACTTCTCTTTGGCCAGCTTGAACTGGAGGGCGGACAGGAGCCCTATGAAGATGGCCAGTATCACGCCCATGGCGTTGGCGTAGCCGAAGTGGCCCGCCTGCTCCGTCAGCTTGAAA
>CAJUDV010000064.1:0-372 GCA_910585385.1 uncultured Oscillibacter sp.
CATCCCGGCAAGCCTCCGCTGGAGATACTGCCAAAGGGGTCCGGCTGCTTCTACGTAGAGGAGCCGACCAAGCTCTACGATGAGAAGGGGGAGTACATCCGCAGCACCCCCTATCCGACGGGCTTCGCGCCCACCTTCCACGCCTACACCCTGGACTACCCCGAGAAGCGGGAAATCCCGTCCAGCGTCTTTGTCTCCAGCATGGGCGACCTGTTCGGGGAGTGGGTGCCGGACATCTGGATAGAGGATGTCTTTGACGCCTGCAAGCGGGCCCCTCAGCATACCTACCTGTTCCTTACCAAGAACCCCAAGCGATACATAGAGTTGGCCCGTGCCGGGAAGCTCCCGGAAGCGCCGCAGTTTAAGAATTTT
>CAJUDV010000064.1:382-1201 GCA_910585385.1 uncultured Oscillibacter sp.
TTCCCTACACGACGCTCTTCCGATCTACAAACCCGGATATACCGTTCTTTTTCTGTGAGGAGACGAACATCTTCCTGAGCATTGAACCCCTGCTTGCACCGTTCCGAAGGGAGGACTATATCGACGCCCTAGACGATGTGGGCTGGATAATCATAGGAGCTATGACCGGCGGCAGGAAGAACCAACTGCCAAAGCGAGAATGGGTGGAGGAGATCGTGGCGGTAGCCCGGGAAGTGGGCATCCCGATCTTCATGAAAAGGAACCTGGCCCCAGTATGGGGCGATGATCTCATCCAGGAGTTCCCTACCGGTATGTCTGTGCCGCAGGAGGGCAAGACGCCCCTTCCCCGCTGCCGGGAATGTGAGTATGCGACGGCCAAGCTCCAGGGGAAGCGCGGGACCGGCTATGACTGCGAGATCGGCTGGGAAGCAGCGGGCTATGACGACCGGGGGACACGACACATCCCCGCACACCAGGCGAGGACATCCCCTCCCTGGTGCCCAAGGAGAGAAGGCAGGTACTCTATGGAGCATATCCTCAGCCTATCTTACGGGAAAGATTCCCTGGCTTGCTTGGGGGCAATCGAGGAGCTGGGCTGGCCGCTTGACCGCATCATCCATGCGGAGGTATGGGCCACCGACACAATTCCGGCGGACCTGCCGCCCATGGTGAATTTTAAGGCAAAAGCAGACACCATCATAAAGGCCAGGTGGGGAATTGAGGTCGAGCACATCCGCGCAAAAAAGACGTATGAGCAGCAGTTTCATGAAAAATACATAACAGGGAAACGCGCAGGCGTTATTTACGGATGGCCACTGC
>CAJUDV010000064.1:1211-2755 GCA_910585385.1 uncultured Oscillibacter sp.
GAGCGTGGTGCAATTCCAGACTAAAGGTCAGAACCTTGAAAATGGCGCAAAAGCGCGGGATTTGCTACATGGGAATCGCTATTGATGAACCGGGACGATTTCATAACCTCACAGAAACAAGGAAAAGCCCGCTGGTTTGCGCCGGGTGGACAGAAACCAAGTGCTGGGAATGGTGTGAGGAAAATGGCCTTCTTTCCCCAATCTACACGACTTCCACACGGGGCGGATGCTGGTTTTGTCATAATCAGAGCATACAGCAGCTTCGGCTTCTGCGGAAGACATACCCGGAATATTGGACATTGATGCTCGAATGGGACACTGAAAGTCCGAGAAAATTCACAACAGACGGCCATACGGTGCATGATTTTGAACGGCGCTTCCAGCTTGAAGACGAAGGCTTCCTCTACCCGGAGGACCGAAATTTTCGCTGGGATATGCTGGACCAAGAGCTCAATTTTAGATTTTTTTGATAGAGAGGAGATAACCGTGGGAAAACGAAATTGCCGCAGGACCGACACCGAGCGTGAACAGCATGAACGCGCAACCCGCGTCCGCAAGATGACAGACGCCCAGCTCTGTGATTACCTGGATGAGCTGGCCGCCCCTCCGCCCCCGGCGGGCCCCAGCGCCGGGGAGATCATCAACAAGTTTATTGACAGCCTGGCAATCAGGAGCGACACCGGCCTCCGCGTCAGCGACGCCACCATCCGCAAGATCAGGCAGATGGCGGAGGAGAATGGCTATTTCCAGCCCGGTAATATGTGATGCCGGGCCGGAGAGATCGCAAGGAGCTCCAGAGATACCGGGAAGATGAGGCGGCGGGCCTGTTGATTCGCCTCCCAGTTCCCCAGGGGACAATCGTGTGGAGGGTCCGGGAAAACCCAGGCTGTCACTACGGGGTGCAGCAGGCGGAAATCTTCCTGTTCGGGAAGGTGGTCACGCCGCGCAAGATCGTGGAGCCGGTCCCCTTCGACCTGTCTATGCTGGACGCCTGGGGGAAGACCGTATTTAAGACTGAGTTTGAGGGGAGGCAGATGATAGACCATGACACCACAAGAGCGAGCCAAGCTGGCCCGGAGGGCCCAGGGCCGGAGGAACCGGGCCCAGGGGGCCTTCTTTGAGCGCATGATCGAGCAAACCTGTGACTACTACCGGGCCCGAGACATCGCAGACATCGAGAAGACCCCGGAGCCAATGCAACCCACCAAGGACCTGGGAGGCGGGAAATTCATCGCCCACTACACCGGGACCGCGCAGGCGGACTATAAGGGCTTCCTGATGGGAGGCCGCGCCGTCAACTTCGAGGCCAAATACACGGACACCGGACGCATGGACCAGGACCGTGTGACGCCCGATCAGACGGACCGCCTGGAGAGGGCCCACCGCTACGGGGCCCACGCCTTTGTCCTCTGTTCCTTTGGGGCCGTCGCCTTCTATCGTGTGCCCTGGGAGGTTTGGAGAGACATGAAGGCCAATTTCGGCCACAAGTACATAACACCCCAGGAGGCCGCCCCCTTCGAGGTCCGCATCGGTGGGCCCGGAGT
>CAJUDV010000064.1:2765-3101 GCA_910585385.1 uncultured Oscillibacter sp.
TGCTACGGGTGCAAACTGGAAACCATCGGCATTACCAGAATATCCGACCCCGATGGGGACTGCCGCGACACCATCGGCGAGGAGAACATGGCCCGCTGTTCAGAATATGAGCCGGAGGAGGCGGAAGAGTGTCTGAGCGAAGAAGACTGACCAAGGAGGAGCGCCGGGCTGTCTACGACAAGATGGGCGGCCACTGTGCGTACTGCGGGTGCGAGCTCCATTACAAAGATATGCAGGTGGACCATGTTGTCCCCCTGCGGAAAGGAGGCCCCGACGTACCGGACAATATGCTGCCCGCCTGCCAGATCGGAAGAGCGTCGTGTAGGGAAAGAGTGT
>CAJUDV010000064.1:3111-5791 GCA_910585385.1 uncultured Oscillibacter sp.
TGCCCGCCTGCCGGAGCTGCAACCACTACAAGGACAGCATATGCTGACGAGATCATCGAGATACTGCGCCGTAATGGCGCATGGTAAGGAGGAAAAAATCATGCTGATTATGACACAAGCCAAGACTGGCCTAGTGAACATGAGCCAGGTTATCCGCATCTTCGCCGCTGGCGGCGACGTGATGGCTGAGGACCGGAACGCCGCCATCATCCTGCTGGGGTCCTATGAGAAGACCGAGCGCTGCACTGAGATCGTCATGGAGATCGCGGAGAAGTACGCAAGCTATCTCCGGGTGGACGGCGGCCCAGCCCTCACTGTTGATGCCTATATCCAGCCAAAGATGTTCGAGCCCCCGAAGCTCTACCAGATGCCAACAGAGGAGGCGACGCAGGATGAGTAAATTCGCCGATGATGTCAAGCTACTGGGCGATCTCCAAGCCTTGATCGAGGAGCAGAAGAAGACCGCACAGATGAGCCCGTCCGCTCAGATGATCGTCAAGAAGGTTCTGCCTGGGTCCGGGAATCTCATCCCAGAGGCCCGAGAGCGGGCCGAGCGCACTATCGCCGTCCTGACCGCTGCCAAGGAGCGGCTGGCCGAGCTGATGGAGGAGGCGCACCAATGAGCGCCCGGCGGGAGAAGCGCTTCCGGCAACTGGAGCACCGGGTGGCGGCCCTGGAGAAACGGGCATATCGGGAGAACATCGCCCAGGCTGCCCGGGAGATCAACGAGGTCCTGGAAGCCCAGGATGCCGACTGGGCCCCGGCCCCTCCGAAGCGGGGATTCTGGCGCCGTCTGCTGGACGCCATCATGGGGAGGGATGAACCATGACCCCTGTACCCTTCCGAGAGCAAAACCACACCTTCCTCCCACCGCCGGGCATGGAGGACAAGGTGGGGAGCCTGCCCACCTTTGTGGGCGAGGGGCAGGTCATTTCCTGCTGGAGGCTGACCCTGTGGGAGAGAATCAAGCTGCTGTTCACTGGGCGGATGTGGTTTTCTGTCATCGGGAACGCCCAGCCCCCGATCTGGCTAGGCGTCCACTATCCGTTTATCCGTAGAAGATGATAATGGGCGGCCTCCCTTGTGGGGAAATGGCCCCCGAGAGCTATAACATCACAAGGGAGGCGAAATATCAGTGAGTAAGAAAAACCCCAGCGTCGAGGAGATTATCAAGAAGGCGGTCGATGCCGGTCTGGAGGCCGGGCGTCTTTCTGCGGAGCGTTCCAGTCGGAACGCATTCAAGGACACTGAGCGGAGGCTCTACGCGTTGCCCACCCTCCGCCAAAAGCTAGAGGATGACCGGGAACGCTTGGATGAGATCAAGACCTATGGCCCCCGAAGCCGGAGTAAGAGCATCACCCGCTTTGGGAAAAGCAGCGTCCGCCTGACCCCGGAAGAAATCCTGGAAGCGGTGGTCACGGACATGGAGGCCACCATCGCCGCAGATGAGTATGAGATCGAGCGCATGGAAAAGGCTCTGTCCATCATCGCGGACGATGAATACGTTAAGACCGTCACCGGCCGGTACATTGAGGGGTTGACGGATGAGGAAATCGCGGAGGCCATTCACTGTGATACTTCTACCGTCTGGCGGAACCGGAAAAGGCTGGTGCAACGCCTTTCTGTGTGGCTTTACGGAGCAAAAGCTGTAAACTGAATTTGCAATTTACCGGTGCAAAAAACGTGCAATAGACTTGTGCAATTTACCTGTGTTATAATACTCCATAATAGGATTATTAGGGACAGGCAAATCCCGCTTTCCAGGGACGGTCTTGCACGGTGAGCGCAAGGCCGCTTTTCGTTGTAAAAGCCTGCGCTTTTTTGCAAAAACCTGTGACAACAACACAAAAAAGTGGTATAATTATAGTGCAGAATAACTAACCAAAAAGGAGACATTACCATGGAAAGGATTTGTCTGTTGGACCTGAATTACACCCTTGTGGGGAACCAGATGGATACCCGTTACCTGCGGCCCTTCACCCGCCGCATGGAGGCAGAGGAGTACCGCGCCGATCTCATTGAAGCCATCCGGGACGATCACGTCATCATCATCACCGCCCGACCGGACCACCAGATGCGGCAGACGATGGAGAACATTCGCCGGAAGACCGGCTGGCAGCCGAATGAGTGGTATTTCAACGACATCGACGGCGAGCCCCCTGTCTTCAAGGAGAGCGCTCTCCGCCGGTTTGTCTTCCCCCGGCATGGGACGGACGGGGCCCTCTACTATGCAGTCGAGAGCAATCCGAAGACCCGGACCATGTACCGCCGGTACGGCATCGAGGCCCAGCCCTACGACGTGTTTATGAGAGGCCGCAGGCCCGCGCTCCCCATGGAGCCGGTCTGTACCCAATGCAGCTTATTCTAAATCCAGCAGAGAGCGGGACGCCGAGTGCGCCCCGCTTTTTCATACCCATTTTTCAGGAAGGAGTAAAAGCGTGGAGACAAGAGTGGTAAAGCTGGCGGACATCAAGCCCGCCCCGTACAACCCCCGAGTGCAACTAACCGAGAAAGACCAAGAGTACAAGGCCCTGGACGCGAGCATCGCCGAAAGTGGTCTGGTGTTGCCCTTGATCGTGAACCTGCGGGACAACTGCCTGATCGGTGGGCACCAGCGGTTATCTGTGCTGCTGGCCGCCGGGGAGACAGAAGATCGGAAGAGCGTCGTGTAGGGAAAGAG
>CAJUDV010000065.1 GCA_910585385.1 uncultured Oscillibacter sp.
ACCAGGGCGTCAATGGCGGAGCAGGCGAAGGGCTTGTAGGGCAGGGTCTTGATGAGGTCGGGGATCAGGCAGACCTTGTTGGGGATGATGTCGTCACTGACCAGGCCCAGCTTGGTCTCGCCGCCGGTGAGCACGCCGTCCTTCTCGTCCTTGACGATGGCCACGGAGATGTTGGTGCACTCGCTGCCCGTGCCGCAGGTGGTGGGGATGGCGATGACGTCCTTCTCATGCTGGACGGGGAAACGCTTGAAGTACAGGTTGTGGACCGTGTCCGGGCGCTTGCAGCCCAGCAGCTTGCACAGGTCCATGATGGCGCCGCCGCCCACGGCGATGACGCGGTCATAGCTCTCGTAGGGGATGGCGTCGTACATGACCTGGATCATTTCCTCGCTGGGCTCACCCGCGCCGAACTTCTCCTGGAACACATACTGGCACTTGAGGTTCAGCTCCTTCATGAAGGGGGTGTAGATGAACTCGTTGGTCAGCACCACGTCCCGCTCACCCAGCTTGAACTCCTCCGCCATGGCGGCGAAGGTGTCGAACTTATACACGGTGGGGGCAAAGATGATCTCCCGCTTGTCGGCCATCAGAGCGGCGGAAAAAGCGTCCATTTTCTGAGCCATTGCAATCAGTCTCCTTATTTTTCAAATTGAATTTGCGGCATTTTCAAAGGTGCGGAGGTCCCGGAGGAAGGGCGGACACGCAGGTCCGCCCCTACGGGTCGTTTACCGGTAGAACACCGTGTAGGGGCGGACCTATGTGTCCGCCCTGTCCCGGTTTTGCTTTACTTCCGGGCAATGGCCTTTTTGACGGCCTCCACGATGTTGGCCGCCCGCAGGCCGTAGGTGTCCATCAGGTACGCCTGGGGACCCACCTGGCCGAACTGATCCTGCACGCCCACAAACTCCTGCACCGTAGGACGGTTCTTCGCCAGGCAGTTGGCGACGACGGAGCCCAGGCCGCAGGTGACGTTGTGGTTCTCGGCGGTGACAATGGCCCCGGTCTCCCCGGCGGCTTTCAGCACCAGCGCCTCGTCCAGGGGCTTCCAGGTGAACATGTCGATGACACGGACATTGATCCCCTCGGCCTGGAGGGCCTCGTAGGCCTTCAGGCTCTCGTCCACCATGATGCCGGAGGTGATGATGGCGGCCTGATCCTGATCGCTCTCGTGGAGCACCACGCCCTTGCCGATCTCAAACTCGCTGCCCTCGCCGTAGACCTGGATCACGTCCTTGCGGACAAAGCGGGTGAAGCTCACGCCCTCCACGTTCACAAGACCCTTCGTCACACTGGCCAGCTGGTCGTAGTCCGCCGGGTCCAGCACCGTGGTCTCGGGAATGCTTAGGTACATGGCGGCGTCCTCCAGGGGCATGTGGGTGCCGCCGTTGAAGGCCGCCGTCACGCCGGCGTCGGAACCCAGAACGCGCACGCTCAGCCCGGCGTAAGCCGCGCTCATGTAGATCTGGTCATAGCACCGGCGGCTGGAAAAGGTGCCGAAGGAGTGGAAGAAGACCTTCTTCCCCGTGGCGGCCAGGCCCGCGGCCACGCCGGCGGCGTTGCCCTCGGCGATGCCGGCCTCAAAAGCCCGCTCGGGATAATTCTTCCGCAATTGCTTGGTGTTGATGCATCCCATCAGGTCGCAGTCCACATAGACGATGCTCTTATCCTCGGCCATCAGCTCGTTCAGGGTCAGAGCCAGGCCGTCCCGGCAGGCCCGGGAGTCCTTTTCATGCTTGCCGATCAGTTTCACATTCATCTCTCTCACCCTCCTTTAAGCGTTTCTGGCGGCTTCCAGCTCTTTTTCAGAGGCCGCGATGGCCTCCAGCCACTGCTCCTCCTTGGGCTGGGAGGAGTGGTCGTGCTTGGGCTCGGCGAAGGTGGCGCCCTTGCCCTTGCTGGTGTTCAGCACGATGCAGGAGGGAACGCCGCGGGTCTCTTTCGCCGTCTGGATGGCGTTGTAGATGGCGGTCACGTCGTGGCCGTCGATCTCCTGCACGTGGAGGCCGAAGCCCGCCGCCTTTTTGGCCATGTCGCCGTGGGCCAGAATGTCGTCGGTGGGGCCGTCCAGCTGGTAGCCGTTGTTGTCGATGAAGTAGATGATATTGTCCAGCTTGTGGGCGCAGGCGAAGTGGAAGCCCTCCCAGACCTGGCCCTCGTCGGCCTCGCCGTCGCCGATGACGCAGTAGACGTAGTTATCCCGGCCGTCGATTTTGTTGCCCAGGGCCGCGCCGGTGGCGGTGGACACGCCCTGGCCCAGGGAGCCGGTGGTCAGGTCCACGCCGGGGGTGAGCTTGCGGTCCGTGTGGCTGGGGAATTTGGTGCCGGGCTGGTTCAGGGTGTAGGCCTCCTCCATGGGGTAGAAGCCCATCAGGCCAAAGGTGGCGTAGGCCACCGGGCCCGCGTGGCCCTTAGAGAGCACCAGCCAGTCCCGGTCCTCCCAGCGGGGATTCTTGGGGTCGAACTTCATGACCTCGCCGTACAGCACGGCCATCAGGTCCGCCAGGTCCATGGACCCGCCCACATGGCCGAACCCCCGGCTGTGGATCACTTTCAGCGTCTCCAGCCGGATCACCGCCGCCAGTACCTTGAGATTTTTTTCGTTCATCAGCTCTTTCTTCCTTTCCATGTTTTGCCGCCTGCCGCGCCGTGCCTTCCACAGGGGCGCGGAAGCGGTGAGAGCAGGACTTCCCGGAAACTGTGTGCGTTCACACAGATTGGTACAGCTGTCTCCGGAGGCCTTGTTCATTGCGGCTATATTTTACTCCCATTCAAACCGTCCCGTCAATATCTGTTTGAATTTTCACAAGAGATTGGAGAAAACGCAAAAAAAGCCGCCGGATTTCAAGACAAATCCTACAAAAACGAAAAGGCGGCGCGGCGTCTGCCGCGCCGCCTCAGCCTGTCGAAAAAGTATTTTCGGCAGGCTGCTGTAGATTTTCAGAGCTTCAAAAAGTTCTGAAAATCTAGTGATTCCAATGGTGCAGGAAACCCTTTTTGGGTTTCCCGCACACACCCTTCCCTACCGCCGTTACAGTCTCCCACGTTTTTTGACAGTCTCAGGCGGCGCGGCGTCTGCCGCGCCGCCTCTCCAAAGCAACGAGAAAACCGGGCCGGGGACCTCTTATTCGTACCGGGTCCCGGCACCCTCCACCATGGCGTCATAGGCCCGCTTGACCTTCTCGTAGTTCTTGTCGCGGTCCAGGGCCACGCCCCGGCCCACGCCGTCCACGATGCGGCCCACGCCGATGGCCTCCAGTTTTTCGTCCGTCTCTGCCAACAGCGCCGGAGCGGAGCCGGGGTCGGTGGAGCGGCCGTCGAAGATGATGTGGAGATACACCCGGCTGAGGCCGTTATCCCGGGCCATCTCGCAGATGTTCAGGGGATAGTCAATGCACCCGTGGGAGGACTTATAGGTCAGGTATGCCAGCAGGTGCAGGGCGGTACCGTTCTTCTTGGCGTGCTCAATGGCCTGGAGGAAGATGGGATTTTGCTTAAAGCTGCCGTCCTTCACGGCGGCGTCCAGACGGACGTCGTCCTGCATCACGCAGCGGCCCGCCCCCAGGTTGGAGTGACCCGCCTCGGAGTTGCCGGCCTTGCCGGCCCCCAGACCCACAAACTCGCCGGAGGCGTGGAGCTTGGACCAGGACTTCTCCGCCAGCAGAGAGTCCCAATAGGGGGTGTCCGCCAGGTGGATGGCGTCGCCGTCGTCGCCGGTGCCCAGGCCCCAGCCGTCGCAGATGATGAGGAGCATCTTCCGGCCCTGGCCCCAGTCCTTGCCCTCGCAGAGGGGCCTGCCGTCCATCTCGGCGGGCTGGGGGATGCCCATGACGCTCAGCACCGTGGGGGACACATCGCCCAGGGAGCCGTCCCGCAGGTGGATGGGGCTGGGGTCGGCGGGATCGATCATGATGAAGGGCACCAGGTTGGTGGTGTGGGCTCCGTCGGGCTTGCCGGCGGCGGTGTAGAGCTTCTCAATGTTGCCGTGGTCGGCGGTGATGGCCACCACATAGCCCTTGCCCAACGCGTCGTTGACGACTTTATCCAAGTACTGGCTCACATAGCCGCAGGCCTTGATCTTGGCCTCGGTGTTCTGGGTGTGGCCGATGACGTCGCCGTTGGCGAAGTTGGTGACCACGAAGTCATACTTGCCCAGGGCGTCCATGACGGCGTCCGCCACCTGGGGCAGGGACAGCTCCGGCTTCTGGTCGAAGTCGATGCCCTTGGGAGAGGGGAAGCACAGGTCGTCCTCTCCGGGGAAGGCGTTGTTCTCGCCGCCGTTGAAGAAAAAGGTCACATGGGCGAACTTCTCGCTCTCGGCACAGTGGAACTGGGTCTTCCCTGCCTCGCTGAGCACCTGGGCCAGGGGCTTCACCACCTTGGCGGGGGCGAAGGCAATGGGCAGGTCCTTGAACTTGTCGTGGTACATGGTCATGATGACAAAGTTCAGATCGTTGAGCTTCCGGCGCTCGGCCTTGTCAAAGCCCTCCTCCGTGAACATCTCGGTGAGCTCGATCTCCCGCTCGCCCCGGCGGCAGCAGAAGATGGCCGCGTCGCCGTCCCCGATCTTGCCCACGGGTTTCCCGTCCTCCACCAGAACCATGGGCTCCAGATGGTAGTCGTCCTGGCCCAGCTCGTATGCCCTTTTGACGGCCTCCGCCAGCTGCGCGCCGCCGCACTTCAAGTCTGCCATATCAAAAAACCTCCAAAAATCAATGAAATTATTGTCCGTCGCCGGGGGCCGTCAGCCTGTCGGCGGCCACCTGCCCGCAGGCGGGGAAGATGTCCAGCAGCTGGGGGAAGGTGTAAATCTTGGCGTCGGGCATGTTCTCCGCCGTCAGCTTCAGGGCCTTGCCCCTGTCATACTGCACCGCCACGGTCATGCCGAAGGCGCAGGCCTTGGCCCCCACGATGTCCCGGTTCAGGTTGTCGCCCACGTAGCAGCAGTTCTCCGGCTGGGCCCCCGCTTCCTCCATGGCGTAGTAGTAGATGGCGGGGCCGGGCTTGCGGATATAGGTGACAGAGGACTGCTGGACGGTCTTGAAATAGGGCCGGAGACCGTCGGCGTCCAGCCACTCGTCCACCTCCCGCTTGCCCACCAGGTCGCTGATGATGCCCATGGTGTAGCCCCGGGCGCACAGCTCCTTGACGGTATCCGCGCCGCCCTCAACCACCGTGCGGCGGCCCTTGGTCTGGCGGTACTGGTAGGTCAGCTCCGCGGCGTTCTTCAAAATGCGCTCTTTGTCCATGTCATAGGCCAGCCAGCGGGTCCACAGGACCTCCTCCGGGGCCTCGCACATGAATTTCAACGCCCACTCCCGGTACTTGTCGTACCGCTTGTCAATCACGTCGCTGAACCACTGGCTGGGGTTGTCGGTCTCCACGCCGCAGAGCTCGGCGATCTTGGCCCGGGCTGCGGAGAGATAGGCGGGGTCCTCGTCGATGACCCGGAAGGTGCCTCCCAGGTCCAGGAAGATGTATCTGATGTCGGTGTTCATTCCCTATCGGCCTCCTTGCTTAATTGAGATGTATACTGGGGCCCCCGCGAAACCCAGCGGTTTTCGCAGGGAGAGGAAGAAGCTGCGGAACGGCGTGAAGCCGCCCAAAGGGCGGGCTTCACAGCGCGCGGTCAGTTCAGACGTGGGAGCAGGTCCAGAATCTCCCGGAAGTCGCTGATCACCGCGTCGGGGCGGTTGGCCTCGGTGAACTCCACGGCGTGCTTCTTCTCCGGGGAGCGGAAGATGA
>CAJUDV010000066.1 GCA_910585385.1 uncultured Oscillibacter sp.
ACATCAGCAAGAACCCGCAGAAGGCTTCCGGCCGCAACCCGCAGAAGGCCTCCGCGAGAAATCACTGAGAGAGGGGTGCTTAGAGTATGTCTACCATGAAAGTTTTGAACATGGCCGGCGCGGAAGTCGGCACTGTGGAGCTCAGCGACGCGATTTTTGGCATCGAGCCCAACGAAGCCGTTGTGCATGAGGTCGTGAAGAACCACCTGGCCAACTGCCGGCAGGGCACCCAGAGCGCCCTCACCCGGGCCGAGGTCTCCGGCGGCGGCAGAAAGCCTTGGCGCCAGAAGGGCACCGGCCACGCCCGCCAGGGCAGCACCCGGGCTCCCCAGTGGACCCACGGCGGCATTGTGTTCGCCCCCAAGCCCCGGGATTACAGCTACGTGCTGAACAAGAAGGTCAAGCGCCTGGCGCTGAAATCCGTCCTCTCCGCCAAGGCGGCCGAGGGCAGGCTGGTGGTCATCGACTCCATCAAGATGGACGAGATCAAGACCGCCGTGTTCCGCAAGTTCCTGGACGCGGTGAAGGTGGACGGCAAGGCCGTCGTGGTCACCTCCGCCGTGGACCAGACCGTTGTGAAGAGCGCCCGGAACATCCCCGGCGTGCTGACCACCCCCGCCGCGCAGCTGAGCGTCTATGACATCATCAACGCCCGCTACCTGGTGGTGGATCAGGCCGCCCTCGCAAAAATCGAGGAGGTGTACGCGTAATGGCAACCGCATACGACATCGTTATCCGCCCCATCATCACCGAGCGCGCCATGGCCGGAGCCGCCGATAAGAAGTACGTCTTCGAGGTGGCCAGGGACGCCGGCAAGGTGGAGATTAAAAAAGCGGTGGAGGAGATCTTCGGCGTGAAGGTCGCCTCTGTCAACACCCTGACGGTGCCCGGCAAGGAAAAGCGCATGGGCGCGGGCCGTCCCGGCATGACGAAGACCTGGAAAAAGGCCTATGTCCAGCTTACCGGCGATTCCAAGACCATCGAGTTCTTCGAAGGCATGGTCTGATTTTACGGAAGGAGTGTAAAGCAGAATGTCTATCAAAACCTTTAAGCCGACGACTCCCTCCCGGCGTCAGATGACGGTCTCCGGATTCGACGGCATCGACAAGAAGGCCAAGCCCGAGCCCAGCCTGGTGGAGCCCCTGAAAAAGAGCTCCGGCCGCAACAGCTATGGCCGCATCACCGTCCGCCACCGCGGCGGCGGCAACAAGCGCAAGTACCGCATCATCGACTTCAAGCGCGACAAGCACGACATGTTCGCCACCGTCCTGCGCCTGGAGTACGACCCCAACCGCTCCGCCAACATCGCCCTCCTGGAGTATGAGGACGGCGAGCGCCGCTACATTCTGGCCCCCGTGGGCCTGAAGGCCGGCGACAAGGTGGAGTCCGGCGCCAACGCGGACATCAAGGAGGGCAACGCCCTGCCCCTGTCCAGCATCCCCGTGGGCACCATGATCCACAACATCGAGCTGCATCCCGGCAACGGCGCCCAGCTGGTGCGCTCCGCCGGCACCGCCGCCCAGCTGATGGCCAAAGAGGGCAACGACGCTCAGATCCGTATGCCCTCCGGCGAGGTCCGCATCGTGCGCACCAACTGCATGGCCACCATCGGCCAGGTTGGCAACATCGACCACGCCAACATCAACATCGGCAAGGCCGGACGCAAGCGCCACATGGGCTGGCGTCCCACGGTCCGCGGCTCCGTCATGAACCCCAACGACCACCCCCACGGCGGCGGCGAGGGCCGCGCCCCGGTTGGCCGTCCCGGCCCTGTGACCCCCTGGGGCAAGCCCGCCATGGGTTACAAGACCCGGAAGAAGAAGAATCCCACCAGCAAGTTCATCGTCAAGCGCCGCAACGAGAAGTAAGGGAGGCAAGTAAAATATGAGCAGATCCATTAAAAAAGGCCCGTATGTTGCCCCGGAGCTTCTGAAGCGGGTCGAGGAAATGAACGCGAAAAACGAGAAGAAAGTGCTGAAGACCTGGAGCCGCAGCTCCACCATCTTCCCCGCTTTCGTGGGCCACACCATCGCCGTCCATGACGGGCGCAAGCACGTGCCCGTGTATATCCAGGAGGATATGGTGGGCCACAAGCTGGGCGAGTTCGCCCCCACCCGGACCTTCCGCGGACACCGGAAGGACTGATAAAGGAGGATGCTGAACATGGAAAACAAAACCGCTAAGGCCTATCTGCGCTATGTCCGCATCTCTCCCCGGAAGGTCCAGATCGTCTGCGACCTGATCCGCGGCAAGGATGCCGGCACCGCCATGGCCATCCTGATGCAGACGCATAAGTCTGCATCCGAGCCTCTCCAGAAGCTGCTGAAGAGCGCCGTCGCCAACGCCGAGAACAATTTCGGCATGGACCCCAGCAAGCTGGTGGTCTCCGAGGTGTTCGCCACTCCCGGCCCCATCCTCAAGCGGATGATGCCCCGGGCCCAGGGCCGCGCCTACCGTATCAATAAACGCACTTCTCACGTCACCCTGGCTGTGACGGAAAAGGCATAAGAGGGAGGAGAACAGTTTTATGGGACAGAAAGTAAACCCCCACGGCCTTCGCGTGGGCGTCATCAAAGACTGGGATTCCCGTTGGTATGCCAGTGACGAGAAGGTCGGCGACCTGATTGTGGAGGATCAGAAGATCCGCAAGTACCTGAAAAAGACCCTGTACGGCGCCGGCGTTCCCAAGATTGAGATCGAGCGCAGCAACGACGTGGTCACCATCTTCCTGCACTGTGCCCGGCCGGGCATGGTCATCGGCAAGGGCGGCGAGCAGATCGAGCAGTACCGCCTTGCCGTTGAGAAGCTCATCGGCAAGAAGGTGAAGCTGAACATCGTCGAGGAGCGCAACCCCGACATGAACGCCCAGCTGGTGGCGGAGAATATCGCCCAGCAGCTGGAAAAGCGCATCAGCCACCGCCGCGCCATGAAGAACGCCATGGCCCGTGCCATGCGCGCCGGCGCCAAGGGCATCAAGACCTGCTGCTCCGGCCGTCTGGGCGGCCGCGAAATCGCGGGCGTTGAGCACTACCACGAGGGGACCATCCCCCTGCAGACCATCCGCGCCGACATCGAGTACGGCTTCGCGGAGGCCGCCACCACCTTTGGCCGCATCGGCGTGAAGGTGTGGATCTACAAGGGCGAGGTCCTGAGCCAGACCCTGCGGACCACCCCCCGCACCATGGACACCTCCAAGCCCTATCAGGAGCGCCGTGAGCGCCGTCCCCGCCGGGATGGCGACCGCCGCGGCGGCTTCAACCGGGGCCCCGGCGGCTTCAACCGTGACCGGCAGGGCGGCGGCTTCAACCGCGGGCCCGGCGGCCAGGGCGGCCGTCCCCAGTTCCGGCCCAACACCAACACCAGCCGCCCCGCTGCCCCCGCAGCCCCCGCGGCTCCCAAGGAAGGAGGGGCGCAGTAATGCTGATGCCGAAGAGAGTGAAATACCGCCGGGTGCACCGGGGCCGTATGACCGGCAAGGCCACCCGCGGCAATACCCTGGCCTACGGCGAGTTCGGCCTGGTGGCCACGGAGCCCGCCTGGATCACCAGCAACCAGATCGAGGCCGCCCGTATCGCCATGACCCGTTATACCAAGCGCGGCGGTCAGGTTTGGATTAAGATTTTCCCCGACAAGCCCGTGACCAAGAAGCCCGCCGAGACCCGCATGGGTTCCGGTAAGGGCTCCCCCGAGTTCTGGGTTGCCGTGGTGAAGCCCGGCCGTGTCATGTTCGAGATCGCCGGCGTTTCTGAAGAAGTTGCCCGCGAGGCGCTCCGTCTGGCCAGCCACAAGCTGCCCATCAAGACGAAAGTGATCGCCCGCACCGAGGAAGCAGGTGAGTAAAGATGAAGGCAAATGAAATCCGTGAGATCCGCAAGATGACCCCCGAGCAGCTGAACGAGAAGCTGGCGGGCCTGAAGAAGGACCTGTTCTTCCTTCGGATGCAGCACGCCACCAATCAGCTGGACAATCCCGTGAAAATCCGGGAGACCAAGCATGATATTGCCCGAGTCAAGACCGTTCTGGCGGAACTCGCCGCGGCCGAGAGCAAGCACTGAGAAGGAGGTAAGGTAAAATGGACGAAAAGAGAACTTCCTCCCGCAAGACCCGGGTCGGCAAGGTGGTTTCCGACAAGATGGACAAGACCGTGGTGGTCGCCATCGAGGACCGGGTTGCCCATCCCCTGTACAAGAAGATCGTCGGCCGCACCTACAAGCTCAAGGCGCATGACGCCGAGAACGCCTGCGGCATCGGCGATAAGGTCAAGGTCATGGAGACCCGGCCCCTGTCCAAGGACAAGCGCTGGCGCGTGGTCGAGATCATCGAAAAGGCGAAGTAAGGAGGTGCCGAGTATATGATTCAGCAAGAAACTTTTCTGAAGGTCGCCGACAATACCGGCGCCAAGGAGATCAAGTGTATCCGCGTCTTGGGCGGTTCCAAGCGTAAGTTCGGCAACATCGGCGATGTGATTGTGGCCTCTGTCCGCAAGTCCACCCCCGGTGGCACCGTGAAAAAGGGCGAGGTCGTCAAGGCCGTCATCGTCCGCAGCGCCAAGGGCGTCCGTCGTGCCGACGGCACCTATGTCCGCTTTGACGATAACGCCGCCGTCCTGATTAAGGACGACAAGAACCCCCGGGGTACCCGCATCTTTGGGCCTGTGGCCCGCGAGCTGCGCGACAAGGATTACATGAAGATCCTGTCCCTCGCCCCCGAAGTGATTTGAGGAGGGCAAAGAAATGGCTATGAATATCAAAAAGGGCGACACGGTTGTGCGCCTCTCCGGTGACGGCGGCAAGGACAGAGACCTCACCACCCACCAGGGAAAGGTCATCGCCACCCTTCCCAAGGAGAACAAGGTGGTGGTGGAGGGCCTGAACATGGTCACCTGCCACATCAAGCCCCGCCGTCAGGGCGAGGAGGGCGGCATCATGAAGCGCGAGGCCGCCATCCACGCCTGCAAGGTGCAGGTGGTGTGCCCCAAGTGCGGCAAGCCCACCCGCGTCGGCCACAAGGTCGAAGGCGGCAAGAAGACCCGCGTCTGCAAGAAGTGCGGCGCTGAGCTGTGAGAAAGGAGAGTTGACAAATGGCCAGACTGAAAGAGAAATACAAAGCCGAAGTCGCTCCCGCCCTGATGAAGCAGTTCGGCTACAAGAGCGTCATGCAGATCCCCAAGATTGACAAGGTTGTTGTGAACGTTGGCTGCGGCGAGGCCCGCGAGAACGCCAAGATTCTGGACCACGTGGTGGGCGACCTGACCCAGATCACCGGCCAGAAGCCGGTCATCACCCGGGCCCGCAAGTCCATCGCCAACTTCAAGCTCCGTGAGGAGATGCCCATTGGCGCCAAGGTCACCCTCCGGGGTGAGAAGATGTGGGAGTTCCTGGACCGTCTTTTCAACGTGTCCCTGCCCCGCGTCCGCGACTTCCAGGGCATCAACCCCAACTCCTTTGACGGCCG
>CAJUDV010000067.1 GCA_910585385.1 uncultured Oscillibacter sp.
AGATGGAGCAGTCGCAGTTGCCAACAATGGTGTCGGCGTTGTCCTTGTAAATGGCCTTCAGCTGGCTTTGGGCCTGCAAAATCAGGCAGGCGGAGATTTCACGGCTTCGGATGGTAGCCATGAGCTTTTCCAGCTTGGGAATCTGCCCGATGTTGGCGCACTCGTCAATCAGGCAGCGCACATGCACCGGAAGCCGCCCGCCGTACACATCGTCCGCTTTTTCACACAGGAGGTTGAACAGCTGGGTATAAATCATGCTGATTAGGAAATTGAAGCTGTCGTCCGTGTCGCTCATAATCAGGAACAGCGCCGTTTTCCGGTCCCCCAGGGTGTCCAGCTCCAGCTCGTCATAGGCGGTGACTTCCCGCAGTTCCGCGATGTCGAACACCGCCAGCCGCGCACCGCAGCTCACAAGGATGCTCTTGGCGGTTTTGCCAGCCGCCAACCGATATTTAGCATATTGGCGGACGGCAAAGTGGTTGGGGTCCCGTTCCGCCAGCTCGTCAAACATCAGGTCCACGGGGTTCTTAAATTCCTCATCGTCCTCCCGGACCTCCATCGCGTTGATGAACTCAACGAGAGTGGAGAAATTCTGTTCCTCCTTCGGGGCCTCGTAGTAGATGTAGCCGATCAGGGCGGTGTAAAGAAGCGTTTCAGCTTTGACCCAGAAATCGTCACCGCCCTTGCCCTCCCCCTTGGTGTTGGCAATCAGGGTCGTCACCAGCTTCAAAATGTCCTTTTCGCTGTGCAGATAGGCAAACGGATTGTAGTGCATGGACTTTTTGAAATTGATAGAATTTAGAATCTTGATTCTATACCCCTTGCGCTGGAGCAATTTTCCGGTGTCGATTACGATGTCCCCTTTCGGGTCCGTGACCACGAAGGAGGTCGGGTAGGAATCAGACGTGCATTGCATGAGGTTCGGTTTCAGAAAAAACCGGGTCTTGCCGGAGCCGGAACCGCCAATCACCAGCACGTTTTTGTTCCGGGCGGTCTTGGGGTCCTTGGGTCGGCTGTTCATGGTGAGCCGCTCCGTCTGCGTCAGGATGATGTTGTCCTCGAATTTCGGGGCGATATAAGGGGCGATGTCTTGGGAACTGCCCCAACGCGCGGTCCCGTACTCCATGCCGTGGCGGTATTTCTTGGCGTTCTTGCCCTTCATGTAGACCGCCAGCCGGAGGGCCGCGCCGCACAGCAGCCCCACCACCAGATCGGCGGGGTGAAAGCTGGGCAGGGCGGACTGGAACGCGGCGGCAAAGCCGTCCATGATGTGCAGCAGCTTCTCGGAAGCGTCTGCCCCCGCCGCCAGCCGCCACGCCTGCCCCAGCTTGGAGGCATACAGGCCGAGGAACACATAGGGCAGATTCAGAAGCACCAGCTTTTTCACGTTGATCTGCTTCACCGTTCCAGCTCCCTCCGTTTCTCCCGGTTGACAACGGTATTCTTCACCAGCTCCTTAAAGTGGGCCAGCCGTTGCAGCACCGAGGGCCGGGAAGCCTTTTTGACCTTCTTTCCAACGTATTCATTGAACGCGGAGGTCAGTGCGTCCGCGTCCCGGCTTTTGAAGAACACCAGAAACTTGGGCGGGTTGCTGCTCCGGTCCCGCTTGATGGCGTAGTCCACGCCGTATTTCCGGGCGATGCGGTCAAACTGCCGGATGGAGGGGTCGGTCAGCTCAATGTTGGACACGCCCTGGTCCTGCCCGATCAGTTGCTTCACCGTCTGCTTGCCGTGGGGAATCACAGCCGTTTCCCGCTTCTGCTGCTTCTGGTGCTTGACCTCCTTCCGGTGGGCCATGTACTTGGCGATGGCCGCTTTGAACATCCGCCCGGTGAACTTGCTGCCGTTGACCATCAGCGTCAGCGTTCTGTTCTCCACTTCCTCCTGCATGGGCCGTCACCTCCCCTGGCCCTTAACGGTGAGGATGCCGTCCAGGGTGGTGGCGGTGATCCGCAGGCGCTGGGCGGTGGCGATGTCATTTTTCACCGTCTCGTCCACGGTCCGCCCGCAGACCACCAGGACGCGGGAGCGCCGGAGGTAGTCCCGCGCCATGTCGATGCCGTCCTTATGCTCCTGGGGGACCGCATCCCGGAGGAAACGGGCGGTGAGCAGGACGGGGCAGATGGGGGAATAGCCAGCCTCGTACACCTGACGGCAGTACCGGGCGGCGGTCTCAGCGTTTTCGTACTCGTTGCCGCTCCAGGCGGCGGTGATGTAAGCAAGGGGGCGCTTCATGGAAAGCTCCTTTCTCCTGTGCGGCTATCTGCCGCCGTAGAGGTCGTGGTTGACCAGCATCGTGTAGTGGTTGTCCGTAGTAGCAGGCGCATTGAACAGCGCCGCCAGCAAATAGGCCCTGGTATTCCAGACGCGGGTGGTGTTCTCCCGGATGCCGTCCAGAACCTTCTCAATGTGGCTGCTGTTGATAAGCTCAAACCGCTGTTGAACAAAGGCGGTGGGATACTCCGCATCCCGCCCGATCTTCATGGTGGGCGCTCTGCTCAGAGCGACCTCCAGCATGATCTCCACCAGCTCATTGAGCTGCTCCCGGTTGGCGCTGTCGGCAATCAGGTCATATTCAATCTGATCCCGAATCTCATCCCGCTTCTCATACACTTCCGTCATTCCTTCCGCCGCAGGCGCGGACACAGGCCCCGGAGGGGGCTGGGGACGGAATGAATGAGTATTTGCTTGATGAGTATTTTGTTTTTTACGGGGATTAGTTTTTTTAGTATTTAATTGCGCCGGGTTTTCCGTATCCGGCACATCCGCGTCCGGGGGAACCGCGTCCGGCTTTACCGTATCCGGGAAACCCGTACACGGTGAAGCCGTATCCGGCGAACCCGTGTGCGGTGAGGGCGCGTCCGGGCCGGAGGGGTCCGGGGGCGGCGTTTGGGGCTTCTCATAGATGGTGTACTCCACGCTGCCCACGCGCCCATGCTCTCCCCGCAGCTGGCGGCGCACCACATAGCCCGCCTTTTCCAGCTCCTTCAAGGTGTTCCCGATGGCCTCCACGCCCTCCTTACAGATGGCGGCGAGGCCACGGGTGGAATAGTTCCAGTTGTCCGGGAGGGACAGCATGATTGCCAGCAGCCCCTTTGCTTTCAGAGACAGGCCGGGGTCCTTCAAGTGATGGTTCGACATCACTGTGTAATCCCGCGTCCGTTCTACACGATAAACGGCCATTCTTCACTCACTTCCTCAATAGATTTTGACTTATGCGGTGTCCGCCGCATCCTCGCGGGCAAAGCGTTCCTCCAGCCTCGCCACGCTCCAATTCTGCTTGAATTGTCCCAGGGGACCGGGGCCGAACATAGCCCGCGCCCGGTTGTCCATGTCCAGCAGCCGCGCCCATAGCTCCGGGTGGTGATGGCGGAGCTTCCGCAGCTCGTCTATGCGTTGGAGCGGACAGCACCAGCACGAGGCGCGGTGGTATATCTCATACAGCCCGCCCCAATCGCAGCCCCGGTTGTAGCAGATTTGCAGGGCCTGGGCCTCGGTGATGCCCCACTCCACCAGGGGATAGCGGTTATGTTCATCCGATTTGCAGCGATGTGCTTCATCGGCGGCGATGCCGATATGGTGCAGGGCATTTTTCTCCTTTTTAAGCCGGTTGACTTCTTTTGTGATGAGATGGGTTTTCAGCTGTCCGGTACACCAGCGCACTTTCATTCCAGGCCAGCCATAGCCAGTCAGAGGCTGACCCATAGCAATACGGCGCTCTATGGCCCGCTTCTGTTGCTGGGGAACATCGAACATCAGCCACTCAAAGCCGTGGGGATGCCGCAGGGCGGTGATGTGGATGCCGCGCTCCTGATAAAGAAAAGCGTCCAGCTTGGCAATATGGGCCTCCATCTCCGGGAACTCCATGCCGGTGTCCGCGTAGAGTACGCAGTCAATGGGCAGGCCCTTCTCGATCATCAGCAGTAAAAGACAGGAGCTGTCTTTTCCACCAGAGAGGGAGACCGCCGAAAAGGTTTCGTTACTGTTTCCAGCTCCCATGCCGGGAGAACTGCCTTTTTTCGCTCCTTTCCCGCCGTTTACAGCTCGTAAACGGGAATCTCATTCTCATGGACGGGCCAGCACAGCTTGTCCAGCCGGTCCGTCAGCTCCTCCAGGTCCAGGCACATGCCGCTGGCCCACGGGTCGCCCAGGTTCTCCCGGTACTCCGCCACATACGCGCCGCCCTCGCAGACTACGGACACGCTGGCGACGGCGGTGACGGTCATATCCTCCAGCAGCCACAGCTCCACGCTGCGGGTGGTCAGGACGGCCTCGGCGGTACTCTGGTCAAAATCGTCATACAGCAGCGTGGCCCGCTGGCCGAACAGCTCCGCCCCACGGTAATTGAAGGACTTGGGCTGGCTGCCCTGGGTGGCGAAGGCAAAGACGGTCTCGGCGTGATGCCGGACGGCCTGGAGCAGAGCATGGAAGTCAATGCCGTCCAGCAGCTCCGCCACCTCGTCGGCGGAAAGGCCGCTGTTCTCTCCGATGCCGGAGCGGTACAGCTCCCCAATGGCGTACTCCAGTGAATCCACAGAATACATGGTGATCTACCTCCTATCAGTTTTTGCGCCGTTTTCTCGGCTTGTCGGGCAGGATGTGCCCCTCGATGATGCTGGCGTGTTTACGGATTTGGATGCTGCCCTGCCGCGCACAGGCAAGGGCCTCCCCGTAACCGCCCTCGGTCAAAAAGCGCCGGATGTACTCCCCCGGCTTCCCCAGGGGGCAGTCGGCCAGCACCAGAAACTCAATCATGTGGCGGGTGTGGTCCCGGAACCGCTCCACCGCCAGCAGGTCATGCCCGGTGATGGGCAAGTGGAGGGGCTTCACCTCCGGCTCCTTTCCTTAATTTCCAGCACGGCGGGGCCGTACCGGGCCACCAGAAGGGCATTGACAATCAGGCTGAACGCCAGGGTGTCCACCACTTCGTTGTTGGCGAGGTCGGCCAGGGCCACGCCGGACCCCTCTGCGTAGATGTCCCGCGCCGCAGAAAACAGAGTGTAACAATGGGGGGAGATGTCTTTCAGCGTCCCATAGTCGAACTCAA
>CAJUDV010000068.1 GCA_910585385.1 uncultured Oscillibacter sp.
AGGGCGACGTGCTGATGATCCTGGAGGCCATGAAGATGGAAAACGAGATCATGTGCCCCCGCAGCGGCACCGTGGCTTCTGTCAACACCTCCAAGGGCGCCTCTGTGGAGTCCGGCACTCTGCTGTGCGTCATCCAGTAATCAAAGACTGGAGGACATGATATGGAACCTATTTTAAATTTTATTGCAGATACCGGTTTTTACCAGTTCTTTCAGGCCGGCGGCTGGAAAAACCTGGTGATGATCGCCATCGCCTGCGTTTTATTGTATCTGGGCGTTCACAAAAAGTATGAGCCCCTGCTGATGTGCACCATCGCCTTTGGCATGCTGCTGACCAACCTGCCCGGCGCCAACATGTACCACGAGATCTTCTTTGCCGGAGGCCACATTCACTGGGATCTCATCGGCGGCGCCCCCATTACCCAGGAGTTCCTGACTGAGATGGCCGGCATGGGCGTTGCGGAGGAGGTTCTCACCAGCGTCGCCGTGGGCCAGTCCATCTCAGCGGGTCTGGTGGATATTCTGTACCTAGGTATTAAGCTGGGCATCTATCCCTGCCTGATCTTCATGGGCGTGGGCGCCATGACCGACTTTGGTCCCCTGATCGCCAACCCCAAGAGCCTGCTCCTGGGCGCTGCCGCCCAGCTGGGCATCTTCATGACCTACGTGGGCTGCCGCCTGTCCGGCATGTTTTCCCCCGCCCAGGCCGGCTCCATCGGCATCATCGGCGGTGCGGACGGCCCCACGGCCATCTTCGTCACCACCCACCTGGCCCCGGAGCTGCTGGGCCCTATCGCCGTGGCCGCTTACTCCTACATGGCCCTGGTTCCCGTGATCCAGCCGCCCATTATGAAGCTGCTGACCACGAAGGAGGAGCGCCAGATCGTGATGAAACCTCTGCGGGAGGTCTCCAAGACAGAGAAGATCGTCTTCCCCATCATGGTGGCCATCTTCGTCTCCCTGCTGGTGCCCTCCGCCGCTCCCCTGATTATCTGCCTGATGCTGGGCAACCTCTTCCGTGAGAGCGGCGTCATGGACCGCCTCAGCAAGACCGCCCAGAACGAGCTCATCAACATCGTCACCATCTTCCTGGGCGTGTCTGTGGGCTCCACCGCCACCGCCGCCACCTTCCTCTCCCCCAAGACGCTGATGATTCTGGTGATGGGCATTGTGGCCTTCGGCTTCGGCACCGCCGGCGGCGTCATCCTGGCCAAGATCATGAACCTGTTCCTCAAGGAGAAGATCAATCCCCTCATCGGCTCCGCCGGTGTGTCCGCCGTGCCCATGGCCGCCCGCGTCTCCCAGATGGTCGGCCAGAAGGAGAATCCCCGGAACTTCCTGCTGATGCACGCCATGGGTCCCAACGTGGCCGGCGTCATCGGCTCCGCCATTGCCGCGGGCGTACTGATGAGCCTGTTCGGCTGAGTATAGGAGGTACTGTAAATGGCTATGGAATTTCTCTCTAAGAAGCCCCTGTATATCACCGACACCATCCTCCGGGATGCCCACCAGTCCCAGGCGGCTACCCGGATGCGGATCGAGGATATGCTCCCCGCCTGCGAGGTGCTGGACTCCATCGGCTACTGGTCCCTGGAGTGCTGGGGCGGCGCAACGTTTGACTCCTGCATGCGCTTTCTCAACGAGGACCCCTGGGAGCGTCTGAGGAAGCTCCGCAAGGCCCTGCCCAATACCAAGCTCCAGATGCTCTTCCGGGGCCAGAACATCCTGGGCTACAAGCACTACGCCGACGATGTGGTGGACGCCTTCTGCCGCAAGTCCATTGAGAACGGCATCGACATCATCCGCATCTTCGACGCTCTGAACGACGTGCGGAACCTGGAGCAGGCTATCAAGTCCACCAAGAAGTACGGCGGCATGGTGGAGGCCACGCTGTCCTATACCATCTCCCCCATCCACAGCGAGGAGTACTTCGTAAAACTGGCCCAGGAGCTGGAGCAGATGGGCGCGGACGTCATCTGCGTCAAGGATATGGCCAACCTCCTGCTGCCCATGGACGCCTACTCCCTCATCAAGCGGCTGAAGGAGACCGTGAAGATCCCCATCCATCTCCACACCCACAACACCACCGGCACCGGCGACATGGTCTATCTCATGGCCGCCTACGCCGGCGTGGACATCGTGGACACGGCCCTGAGTCCCCTGGCCAACGGCACGGCTCAGCCCGCCACAGAGTCCCTGGTGGCCACCCTCCAGGGTACGGAGCGGGACACCGGGCTGGACCTGAACAAGATGAGCCAGGCCGCCGCCCACTTCCGCAAGGTGGCCCAGAGGCTCAAAGAGGCGGGCTCTCTGGACCCCAAGGTCCTGAACGTGGACACCAACACCCTCCTGTACCAGGTCCCCGGCGGCATGCTGTCCAATCTGATCTCTCAATTGAAGCAGGCCAACAAGGAGGAGAAGTACTACGACGTGCTGGCGGAGATTCCCCGGGTCCGCAAGGACTTCGGCTATCCCCCGCTGGTGACCCCCACCAGCCAGATCGTGGGCACCCAGGCTGTGATGAACGTGGTGGTGGGCAAGTACAAGACCTTCCCCAAGGAGTCCAAGGGCCTCCTCCGGGGTGAATACGGTCAGGTCCCCGGCGAGGTCAACGAGGAGGTCCGGGCCCTGGCGGGCATCAAGCCCGAGGACGTCATCACCTGTCGCCCGGCGGACCTGCTCCAGCCCGAGGTGGAGAAGTACCGGGAGGAGTTTAAAGACGTCGCCAAGAGTGACGAGGACGTGCTCTCCCTGGCCCTGTTCCCCCAGGTGGCTCCCAAGTTCCTGGCCTGGCGGGACGGCCCCCACGACGAGCCCCAGGCCGCCCCTGCCGCTCCCGCGGCGGCGCCCCAGTCCCCGGCGGACCCCAACGCCGTGCGGGAGCTATACGTGGAATTCAAGGGCTAAACCTTTTTCTTGAAAGAAAAAGGTTCCCAAAAAGTACTTTAGCGCGCTCTGGTTGTCTGGTGTTCAACCGGGCCGGAGCGGCAGCAGCCAGGAACTGCGTAAACGAAAGAGGACGGTATCGCAAGATACCGTCCTCTTTTTTCTTTCTCACGCCTCCGGCGTCCGAAACCACCGCTCACAGGTCCGGAGCTTATTCCCGGCCTCATCGTAAAACACGGCGGTAACATGGGCCTCCGTCGGGTATACCGCCCCTCCGCTGGAGAACATCATGCTGTAAAAATCCCAGAGGGCGGCGTCCTCCCAGGCGTTCTCCCCCTGTCTCCGGATGTTCAGAGAGGCCACGCCGTGCCCGTTGACCTCCGCCTCCAGCCCATATGTCTCCTCAAAATAAAACGCCTTCCCGGTCTCCGGGCCGATCCCGGGGTGAGCCGTGTCCCGCAGCTCTACCTGACACGCCACCCGGGCCGCCTCCGGAGTATCCGTCCAGAGATAAAAATCAAATCCCCTGGGCGTCACCAGCGGGCGGTTCGTGGCGAAAAACCGCAGCCCCTCCTCCGCAGGCTGAAAATCCAGACCGTAAAGCTCCCCCAGGCCGCCGGGCCATGTCTTCTGAAAGACCCCGGAGGCCGCCAGACCCTCCCAGCCCAGAATGACCTCCCGCCGGTGCCCCCGGTCCCAATCCGACTGGTACAAAATCTCCGGCGCCGGCAGGCCGTACCGCTCCGCCTCCCAGCGGAGGGCCAGCGCCAGGGGAACCGGACGGTCCGCCACATTCCAGAGAAGGAACAGAAACAGCAGCGCCGCCAGCAGGTTACGGATGATCTTTTGTCCCCGGCTGAGCCGAGGCAGGCGGATAAATTCTCTTCTCCTCACAGTGCGCCCCTCTCTTCCAGCTCCAGCCGCATGGTCCAGCCGGCGGTCTCATGGCGGACCTCTATCCACTCCGGTATGGGGTCCGTGCCGCAAATCGTGACGGTCCCGTCATATGTTCCCATGCCCTGCTCACTGACATTTCCCCAGATCTCCCAGTCGCTGCGGCGCCCGTCATAGCAGCTCTCACTGCTGTCCACGGCCTCCAGCAGCGTCAAATCACAGGGCCCCAGCCAGATGTCCGGCGTATGGATCTCCAGCCACAGGACCATCTCCCAGTCCCAGGCGGGCGCGGCCTCCTCGTGAAAGCAGGCGGCCTGCCTTACCGTCACCGTATAGCTTCCGAACCGAACCGGCGGCGGCCAGGCCACCGTGCAAACCTCCTCCGCATGTCCGGCGGGAGTCTCTCCATTGACCTTTTGGACGCCGGCGTCAAAGGCCGGAGCGGTGCCGGCAGGGTATCGACTCCCTCCGTCCACCACAATGGTTACAAAGAGGCAGAGTCCCAGCCCCCAGGCCAGCACCCGGCTCAGCACCCACAACCATCCCAGCCAGGGCCTATGCACCCGGTCCAGGGCCCGGCCCACCTCCTGGGGGCTTCCCATGGCCCGAAGGGAGCGTTCCGCCGCCAAATCCGGCTCATAGCTCAGCCGCTCCAGCGCCTTGCAGTGGTCCTCATAGTGGACGCGCAGCTCCTTCGCGATCCCCTCCCGGTCCGGCCAGAACCGAACCTCGCCGCACACGGCGTCCACCCAGATCTGAAAGTCATCCCGCATGGCGCCGCCTCACGCCAGAGACGCGCCGTGGATCACAGCGTTGACCTGCTCCGTAAACACGCTCCACTCCTCTTTCCTGGCCTCCAGAGCCTTCAGGCCCTTTTTGGTGATGCGGTAATACTTCCGCACCCGGCCGTCGGCCTCCTTCTCCCGCACCGTCACCAACCGCTCCGCCTCCAGGCCGTGGAGAATGGGGTACAGCGTTCCCTCCTTTAGCTCAAAAGTCCTGTTGGACCGCCGGGCCAGCTCCACGATCATCTGGTAACCATACATCTCCTCCTTCGCCAACAGGGACAATATCAGCATGGTGGTACTTCCGCTCATGAGGCTCTTGTCGATCTTCATACCGCCCCTCCTGTCTATACCTTGATCATCTATGTTCATTATACATAGATGATCAAGGCTTGTCAAGAATAAACCGGCCATGTCCGGCAAGAGGCGGGGGAGAAAACATCACAAAACGGAAACAAAAAAGAGACACACTCT
>CAJUDV010000069.1:0-4636 GCA_910585385.1 uncultured Oscillibacter sp.
GTGATTTTGGAGCTGAAGCTCCTGGCGGACGTGGGCCTCATCGGCTTTCCCAACGTGGGCAAGTCCACGCTGCTGTCCGTGGTCTCCAAGGCCCGGCCCAAGATCGCCAACTACCACTTCACCACCCTGTATCCCAACCTGGGCGTGGTGTGGGTGGACGAGGGCGTCAGCTTTGTTCTGGCGGATATACCCGGCATCATCGAGGGGGCCAGCGGCGGCGCGGGTTTGGGGCACGACTTCCTGCGCCACATTGACCGCTGCCGCCTGCTGGTCCACGTGGTGGACGTCTCCGGCAGTGAGGGCCGGGACCCTGTGGCGGACTTTGACGCCATCAACCAGGAGCTGCGGCAGTACAGCCCGCTTTTGGCGGAGCGGCCCCAGATCGTGTGCGCCAACAAGGTGGACATTATGGAGGAGCCGGAGAACCTGGAGCGGCTCCGGGCTCATGTGGAGGAAAAGGGCTTTACAGTCATTGAAATCTCGGCGGCGGCCCACCAGGGCACGAGGCTGCTGGTGGGCAAGATAGCGGAAATGCTGTCGGTTCTGCCCCCGGTGACGGTGTACGAGCCGGAGTATGTGCCAAAGCCCCCCAAGGTGGACAGCTCCGCTCCCTTGGACATCCGCCGCAGCGACGACGGCACCTGGCTGGTGGACGGCCCCTGGCTCCGGCGGCTCATGGGCAACGTCAATTTTGCCGACTACGAGAGCCGCATGTGGTTTGACAAGATGTTGCGGGAGTCCGGCCTCTTCCGGCGGCTGGAGGAGATGGGCATTCAGGACGGGGACACGGTCTCCATGTACGACTGGGAGTTCGAGTATCAGAGATAGAGAACAAGAGGCGGACCCGCGCTGGGTCCGCCTCACTGCGTTCAGTTCAGGGTTTCCGCCGCCTGGGCGAAGAGTTCCGCGATGCGCTCCGCCGCGGCGGGGCAGGTTTTCAGCTCCGGGTCCGCCGCCAGCAGCCCCTCTGCCGCCGTCTGGGCCTCTTTCAGGAGGCTGGCGTCGCAGCCGATGTCGGCGATCCGCAGCCCCGGCAATCCGTGCTGGCGCTGGCCGAAGAAGTCCCCAGGGCCCCGGAGCCGCAGGTCCTCCTCCGCGATTTTGAAGCCGTCGGAGGTCGTTGTCATGACCTTCAGCCGCTGCCGGGTCTCCTCGTTTCGGTTGTCGGAGACCAGGACGCAGTAGGACTGATGCTGTCCCCGGCCCACCCGGCCCCGCAGCTGGTGGAGCTGGCTGAGACCGAACCGCTCCGCGTTCTCGATGATCATCAGAGAGGCGTTGGGCACGTCCACCCCCACCTCGATGACGGTGGTGGACACCAGCACGTCCGATTCATGGGCGGCGAAGGCGGACATCACCGCCTCTTTCTCCTTGGGCTTCATCTTTCCGTGGACGAAAGACACCCGCAAATCCGGAAGGGCCTGGGTCTGGAGCGTCCGGGCGTACTCTGTCACGGCCTTGCGCTCGTCGGGCAGATCGCCGTTTTCCGTCACCATGGGGCAGACCACATAGGCCTGCCGCCCCTGGGACACCTGCTTTCGGATGAAGTTGTAGAGCCGGGGGCGGTAGCTGCCGGGGACGGCGTAGGTCTCCACCGCCCGCCGCCCGGGGGGCAGCTGGTCGATGACGGACACGTCCAGGTCCCCGTACAAAATCAGGGCCAGGGTCCGGGGGATGGGGGTGGCGGACATAACCAGGGTGTGGGGGTGGCGGCCCTTGGCGATCAGCGCCGCCCGCTGGCCCACGCCGAAGCGGTGCTGCTCATCCGTCACCACCAGCCCCAGGTCCCCGTACTCCACAGAGCCGGTGATGAGGGCGTGGGTGCCGATGGCAAAATCCAGCTCCCCCGCCGCCAGCTGGGCGGCGATGGACTTTTTCGTTTTCGCGGGAGTGGAGCCGGTGAGCAGGGCGCATCGGACGCCCAGAGGCTCCAGCAGGGGGGCCAGGCCCTTGTAGTGCTGCTGGGCCAGAATCTCCGTGGGGGCCATCAAGGCCGCCTGGCGGCCATTCTTCACGGCGCAGTAGACGCAGGCGGCGGCCACCATGGTCTTGCCGGAGCCTACGTCCCCCTGGCACAGCCGGTTCATGGGGGCGCCGGAGGCCATGTCCGTCAGGGCCTCCTCCACACACCGCCGCTGGGCGGCGGTCAGTGTAAAGGGGAGAGCGCTGTAAAACACCCCCATGTCCACCGGGGAGCAGGGGGGGACGGACGCCGTCACCCGCCGCTGGCGCAGCCGCCGGAGACCAATGGCGAAGAGGAACAGCTCTTCAAAGGCCAGCCGCCGCCGGCTGAGGTCCAGGGCCTCCGGGGAGGCGGGGAAGTGGATGTTCTCAAAGGCGAAGCCGGCGTGGCATAGATGGTGCTCCCGGCGGACGCTGTCCGGCAGAATGTCCGGCAGGATGTCCGCGCAGCTGTCCAGCCCCTGGCGAATGGACCGCCGCAGCACCAGCTGGCTGACTCCGGCGGTGAGGGGATACACGGGCACAATGCGCCCCGTGACCTCCCGCCGCTCCTCCGGCTCCACCACGGGGGAGACCATCCTCCGGTGGGCGCCCCGGCCCTCGGCCCTGCCGTAGAAGACATAGGTCTCCCCAGGGCGGAGGTTGTCCTTCAGCCAAGTCTGGTTGAAGAAGGTGACGTCCAGGGCCCCGGTCTCGTCTACGGCCCGGAGCTTCACCAGCTCCATGCCCTTGCGGACGCGGGAGACGGAGGGGGCGGCGGCCACCATGGCCGCACAGCAGGCGGGCTCCTCCTCCGGCAGCTGGGCGATGGCCCGGAGGACCGTCCGGTCCTCGTAGCGCCGGGGGAACCAGGAGATCAGGTCCCGCAGGGTGCGGATGCCTAATTTCGCCAGGGCCTTGGCCCGCTGCTCCCCGATGCCCTTGATGGTCCGCACGTCCGTTGTGAGGTCCGCCATAAGGACGCCCCCTTTCCCCAAAACTCTTCCTCCATTATAATCAAATTCCGGAAACTTGCAAACAAGTTTGTAACGAAATCCCCAATTCCCCGTCCTATGGACAAAGGAGGTGAGGAGATGCCCGATTTCGAGGAGGTCTACCGGCTGTATTTCGCCGACGTGTACAAATATATCCTGGCCCTGAGCCGGGACGGGGCCGTGGCGGAGGAGATCACCCAGGAGACCTTTTTCCGGGCCCTGGCCACCATCGGCACCTTCCGGGGGGACTGCCGGCTGCGGGTGTGGCTGTGCCAGATCGCCCGGAACCTGTACACGGACCTCTGCCGGGAGCGGCGGCGGTTCCGGGACAGTCTCCTGGAGACAGGGGACGGCGGCATTGAGGAGCGTCTCTGTGACCGGGACGCCGCCCGGCGGCTCCACGTCCTGCTCCACGCCCTGCCGGAGCCCTACAAGGAGGTGTTCTCCCTGCGGACTTTCGGGGAGCTGTCCTTTGCGGACATCGGGGAGTTGTTCCAAAAGAGCGAGAGCTGGGCCCGGGTGACCTACTTCCGGGCCCGGGGAAAATTGAAGGAGGGATTGGATGAACTGTAAGATCGTACAGGACCTGCTGCCGCTGTACCACGACGGCGTTTGCTCGGAGGAGAGCCGGGCGGCGGTGGAGGAGCACCTGGCGGGCTGCGAGTCCTGCCGTCAACAGCTGACGGATATGGACGCGCCCCTGCCGGCGGCGGAGGAGGAAAAGAGGGAAGAGGACACGGCGGTGGTGGAGAGGATCGCCCGGGAGTGGCGGCGGCTCTGGCGGCGGGCGCTTCTGACGTGCGCCGTTGTTGTGGCGGTGCTGAGCCTGGGTGGGTTTGCCATCTGGTACTCCGTGACCCAGTGTAAGGTTCCCATGGACAGTGGAGACTATGCCTACCTGAACACCTGCGTGCTGGAGAGCGGCGAGGTCTGCGTGGAAGCGGGGCTGAACAAGGCGTGCCGGAATACCATATATTTTGAAAAGGAAGAGGACGGCCATCATCTCTGTATTCACCGCCCGCTTTTGCCGCTGAACATCTTTCTCAGCAGAAGCGATTTGATGTTCCCGGAGGATTTGGCAGTCGTCCGGTGGAAATTTGACCCCAGGTACTATTCCAGCGGCAGGCCGGAGAACGTGTATTTCGGTGAGGGAGAGGACTCCATCCTGCTGTGGAGTAAAGAGGACGGGTATGCGGTGCCCGCCGCCACGGAGACAGAGGAGGCCTTCTGGAGCGACTGGTCCCCCGGTCACGTCTATTGACCCCGAAACCATACCCCCGTCCCCGAAGCCTCCAGGAGTGGAGGGGGGTGTGCGCGGGGGGAACGAAGGTTCCCCCCCGCGCAATTCAAATCCCCTGCCCGCAGGCGACCGCTTTTACCAGGTTTGGGTGTGTGTGGCCCCCTTGCTATTTGAGTTGCGAGCCCCTCAGACCTCCGTCCCGGCAACTACCCCCGCAACTGCCAGGAGTGGAGGGGGGTGTGTGCGGGGAGAAGGAAGGTTCCCTCCGGGCAATTCAAATCACCCGCCCGCAGGCGACCGGTTTTGCCAGGTTTGGGTGTGTGTGGCCCCCTTGCTATTTGAGTTGCGAGCCCCTCAGATCTTCGTCCCGGCAACTACCCCCGCAACTGCCAGGAGTGGAGGGGGGTGTGCGGGGAGAAGGAAGGTTCCCTCCGGGCAATTCAAATCACCCGCCCGCAGG
>CAJUDV010000069.1:4736-4987 GCA_910585385.1 uncultured Oscillibacter sp.
CAGATCTTCGTCCCGGCAACTACCCCCGCAACTGCCAGGAGTGGAGGGGGGTGTGTGCGGGGGGAACGAAGGTTCCCCCTGCGCCATTTCAATCCATGATACATAAAAGACCCCCGGGCCAAAAAGCCCGGGGGTCTTTTATGTATCCCTCTGATTACTCCTCGGGGACGATGGCGCCGTTGGGGCAGGTGTCGCAGCAAGAACCGCAGTCCAGGCAGGCGGCAGCGTCGATGACGTAAGCGTCATCGCCC
>CAJUDV010000070.1 GCA_910585385.1 uncultured Oscillibacter sp.
GGCAAGCATCCGTACTCCCGGTCATAGTTGGCGCACCACTTCACCACCAGGGCGCGGATGGCCGCCTTTTCCTCGCGGGTCAGTTCCCGGCTCATTCCTCCGGCTCCTCGTCCCATGGGGCCTCGCCGTCATAGTCCTCCGGGCCGTCATAGGGATCGCCGCCGTAGTCCTCCTCCGGCTCCGCCGCTTTCTGGAGCTTGGGACGATAAATCTTGAAGTACCACCCGGCCCCGCCGCCGATGACCACCACAGCCAGGGCCAGCAGGAGCGGCCCCGCCCCGCCCTTTTTCTCCGGCACAGGCTCCGGCTCCGGGGTGGTGGTGGGTTCAGGTTCCGGCTCCGGCGGAGGTTCCGGGGCGGCGGGTTCGCCGGAGGACTCCGCCAGGGCCATCAGGTCGGCCACGGTCACGGCGTTCAGGAAGTAGACATTTTCCGTTTCCCGCTGGCGGTCAATCACCAGATAGAACACCGCCTCCTCCGCCGTGGTAATGGTGAAAAATTCCTTGCCGTCCTGGTCGGTGGCGTTGTCCACCACCGTACCCGTCCCGTCCGGGGTGAACGGGTTCGGCTCCGTGGGGAGCGGCTCGGCGGGTTCCAGCCCCTCCCAGGGGATGTACTCGCCCACGCCATCCTCGGACTCGTCACCGCCCCCGGCATAGGCGGGGACAGTGAGTACCCCCACCATCAGGACGGCGCACAGCAGGGACGCCAGCAGACGGGGCTTTCTCATTCCGTCACCCCCGTTTCCGCCGGGGCGGGCTTCTGGCCAGCCTGACCAAAAGTTCCGCGGAGCTTCTGGAGCAGGAGGGGCAGCTCGTCCAGGGGGATGCTCATGCCCCGTACGATGTCAACGATTTCCTCGTTCTCGGCCTCCTTGTGCTTCTGCTCCAGCTCTTTCAGCCGGGCCTGCTGGTCGCTGATCTTGGCCTTGACCTTTTCCATCTCGGCCCCAATTTTCGCGCTTTTCGTTGTCGCCATAGATACCTCCATTCATGGTAAACGCCCGTAGGCGTAGAAATGGGACTGCCAGTAGCTGCTATTCAGGTTGGCATATCCGATGGGATCGCCGCAGTGGAGCATCCAGCCATCCCCCACATACAGGCCACAGTGGGTCACGCCGTTGGGGTCGGGGGCGGCGTAGGTGTTCTTGAAAAACACCAAATCGCCGGGCCGTGGGGAATTGGTTCTGGTGCAGTAGTTGTAAAGCCCCTGCGCCCCCAGCCGTCCGATGTCCCAGCCGCACTGGTTCAGCACATAGGACAGGTAGCCGGAGCAGTCAAAGGACGTGCTGGGGCTGTGGCCGCCCCAGACATAGGGATAACCGATGTATTTCTCCGCCTCGGTGAGCAAGGCGGCAAAGTCAGGATCGGACAGGTACGCCTCCGGCACGTCATGGAGGGTGGGGCCGTTCGTGACATACTTCCCGATATAGCCGGAGCCGGGGAACAGGTCAGGACGGTTCCCCAGGGTCGCCATGAACAGGGCGTAACGGGAGAGCTGGCCCTCACCCATGATGTAGACAGGCAGATGGGAGAGGTTGAAGTTTTCCAGGGTCACGGTGCAGATGTAGTAATTGTAGGGAACGCTTACCGTGTAGGAGCTTCCGTCCGGGGCTGTCCGGGTTTCCGTCCGATAGCGCACCTGCCGCACCACATTCTCCGTCAGGATATACTGGCGGTCAAAGAGGGTCTGGAGCGTCCCCTGTACCTGGGCCAGCGTCCATTCCCCCTCGTGGAGTGCGGAGAGGATAGAGATCAGCACATAGGGGTCATGCTCAATCTCGTCCAAATCGAAATGGTATTCGTCATAGCTGTGGGTGCTGGTGTAGGTGTCCAGGTAGGCTTGCAGTTCGGCCTCCAACGCGCAGTAGGCGGCCTCGGCCCCCAGCATATCCCCATCCTGGGCGGGGTAGGTGCTGGCGGCCACCGCCCCCACCGTCCCATTCCCCACCGATACCAGGGAGGACATACACGACTGCATCACCACCAGGAGCAGGACACAGGCCGCCAGCAGCAGCGCCCCCACAGGATGCCGCCGCACCGCGCCCACCGCCTTTTCCGCCAGCTTCTCCGAAGTGACGGCGGTTTTTTCGGCGGCCCTGGCCCCCTGCTTGGCGGCCTCCCGCGCTTGTTTCCGATACTGCCGTTTCAGCTTCTCCCTGTGCCACAACCGGGCGGCGGCGCTCTTGAACGCCTCCGGCTGTTCCTGGGCCAGCTTCCGGGCCTGATAGTCCGCTTGTGCCTTGATATATTGAGACTCGGCGCGGGCGGCGGCCCTGGCCGGGCGGGTTCGGACGCGCTTCTTGGCAAAGCGCACCATTTTCCCGCCCACCACCTCGCCCGCCAGCTCGGAGCGGTGAGCGCCCTCGGTTCCCACATTCTCATGCTCCACCTCGTAGAGCTTGCCATGCACAAAGCCGTGTACCCCATGCCCGGCGGCCCCGCCCATACGCCGGAGGGGGCCGCGCTTCTTGGGGGGCTTCTGGTTCGCCAGACGGTTCCGGGCGGTTTCCAGCTTGTCCCACCGCTTCTCCATCTGGAGCTTGGCTTTGGCGGTACGCTCCTGCTGGCTTTCTATGCGGAATTTGGTTTTTTCCTGCTTCTGGCCACCCTGACCAGAAGCTGCCCCGGCGGGGTTACTCGTCCTTTCGCTCATTGGCCTTGTCCTCCGGCTTGGTGGTGAGCAGGGTATATAGCTCGGTGTCCTTGGGGAAACGGTCTACAAAGGGGATGGCTGTGTCGCCGTAGAACAGCAGCCCCTCGCCGGAGCCGGAGTGGGTGACGTAGGAGAGCTGGTGCGGGGAAATCCCCAGGTGGCTGGCCAGCACCTCCCGATCCCCGGCGGCCTGGGACAGCAGATAGAGGAAATCGCAGTTGCCGAAAATGGACTCGATCTCACTGCTCTCCAACAGGCTTTTCACATTTTGGGTGATACCGCTGGGGATCGCGCCCCACTTGCGGAAACGGCGGAAAATCTCCACACTGTACGCCGCCGTCTGCGGGTCGGCCAGCAGAACATGAAACTCGTCCTGGTACACCCAGGTGGCCCGGCGCTTTTCCCGGTTGGCGGTGACGCGCCCCCACACCTGATCGGTGAGGATCAAAAGGCCGATTTTTTCAGCATCTTCCCCAGGGCCTTGATGTCGTAGCACAACAGGCGGTTGCTGACCTCCACGTTGGTACGGTGGTTAAAGAGGTTGAGCGATCCCGTACAGTACAGCTCCAGGGCCGACGCCACACGCCGGGCCTCCGGCTCCGGCTGTTGCAGAAGTTCCTCGTACAAATCCTGGAGAATGGGCATCCGCTCCGGGGCCGGGTCTGCCAGATAGGGGCGGTACACGTTCCGCACCGCCCGGTCAATCACGGTCTTTTCCACCGGGGCCAGCCCGCCCCTGCCGCCCACAATCAGCTCGCACAGGGAGAGAATGAAGTCACTTTTCAGGGACAGCGGATCTTCATCGTCCGCATAGTCCGGGTTGATGTCCATAGGGTTGATGTAAGTGCCGGAGCTGGCGGAGGGGGTCAGCTTCACCACCTGTCCCCCCAGGCGGTTGACGAGGGGGTAATATTCCCCCTCCGGGTCTGCTATGACAATATCATCCTCCGGCCACGTCAGAAACACGTTGACGATCTCCCGCTTGGCGGCAAAGCTCTTGCCGCTCCCAGGAGTTCCGAGGAACATCCCGTTCGGGTTTTTCAAACGCTTGCGATCAGCCATGATGACATTGTTGGAAAGGGCGTTCATGCCGTAGTAGAGGGCCTGCCCGTCCATCCGCAGCTCCTTTGTCATAAAGGGAATGAAAATCGCCGTGGAGCTGGTAGTCATCCCCCGCTGTATCTCGATGCCGTTCCAGCCCAGGGGGAGGGAGGACATATACCTGTTCTCCCGACTGACGGATAGCCGCTGTTTCCCCTCGTTCAGCGCGGAGCGGTCAATCACCTCCTGATAGGCCG
>CAJUDV010000071.1 GCA_910585385.1 uncultured Oscillibacter sp.
AGAGTGTGTCTCTTTTTTGTTTCCGTTTTGTGATGTTTTCTCCCCCGCCTCTTGCTAGTATATAGAAAAGGAGGACAGGCTATGAAGGGAAATGTAATTCTGTGGACACTTCTGCTTACCCTGGCTATGACGGCCTGCGGGCAGAACATGGAGGTAGCGCTGGAGGAACGGCTGCCGGAGCCGGAGATCCAGGAGGCGGAGCAGTGTGAGGAGTCCCTGCGGGAGTCCCGGCGGATTATGTCCGAGGAGGCGTTGGAGTATACCAACCGAGAGGAGAACAGCAACGGCTTTGTTTTGACGGAGCGGGAGGAAGAGGGAGTGCCTTTTCTGGAGTTCACCCGCCCGGATGCCCCGGATTTCTCCCTGCGGATCAATCAGGATCTGACGGAAGCGGTGGTGGAGTACCAGGAACGGACCATGTCGCTGGAACGAGTGGAGACGCCCAATGGAGCGCCCTATGACTGGTACGTCTCGGCGGGCTATGGCGGGCTGGTGTCGGGGTACAGTATGCCATTCTGGGTGGATCTAACCGGGGACGGCCAGCCGGAGCTGGCGTGGCTGCGGCACGGAAGCGGAACCGGCTTTCACGAGAGTGTCTGCACGGTCTACAACGTCACAGGAGAGGGGGAGATTATCCCCCTTGTGGAACCCTGGGAGGAGATGGCCGCCTCCATCAGCGTGAGCCCCCAGGCTTGGGAGGACGGATATATCCGCAGTTTTGTAACGGACAGCCAAGGACAGCTCCATACGGCGTGGCAATGGGTACAGGAGGAGGTCTGGCAGGATTGCTGGTATTGGCCGGGGAAGAGCGGATGGACCAGTCTGGAGATCGACCAGGAGCGGGGGACATTAGAGGCCGTCATGATGTTTGGCCTGGAGGTGCCGGATATGTTTGGGATATACATGGGCGAGCTGCGCACAGAGCTCCGCTATGACGCGGAACGGGGCGTGATTGTCCGCTCCGGACCTGTCTCTGTGTCTGTCTATGACAAGCCGGAGAATTGAAGGAGCCGCGCCCATATCGGGCACGGCTCTCCGCATGGTTCCTTATTGATAGATGGGGAACTCCCGGCACAGGGCGTCGACCTCCTGCCGGACCTGCTCCTTGCAGCCCTCGAAATCCCGGGCCACCATGGCCATCCACCGGGCGATCTTCACCATCTCCGGCTCCTGGAAGCCCCGGGAGGTGACGGCGGGGGTGCCCACCCGGACGCCGCTGGTGACGAAGGGCTTCTCCGGGTCGTTGGGAATGGCGTTCTTGTTCACGGTGATCTGGACCTCGTCCAGGCGGTGCTCGAACTCCTTGCCGGTGATGTGGAAGTTCCGCACGTCTACCAGGCACAGGTGGTTGTCCGTGCCGCCGGACACCAGACGGAAGCCCTGCTTCACCAGCTCCTCTGCCAGGACGGCGGCATTTTTCACCACCTGCCGGCCGTAGGCCTGGAACTCCGGTTTCAGCGCCTCCCCCAGGCACACGGCCTTGGCGGCGATGATGTGCTCCAGGGGGCCGCCCTGGGTGCCGGGAAACACAGCGGAGTTGATCCGCTTATACATGGCCTCGTCGTTGCACAGGATCATGCCGCCCCGGGGACCCCGCAGAGTCTTGTGGGTGGTGGTGGTCACCACGTCGGCGTAGGGCAGGGGGGAGAGGTGGACTCCGGCGGCCACCAGGCCCGCGATGTGGGCCATGTCCACCATCAGGGCGGCGCCCACCTCGTCGGCCACGGCCCGGAATTTGGCAAAGTCGATGGTGCGGGGGTAGGCGCTGGCTCCGCAGACGATGAGTTTGGGCCGGCAGGCCTTGGCGGTCTCCAGCAGGGCGTCATAGTCGATGGTCTCGGTGTCGTCGCTGACGCCGTAGGGCACGATGTTGAAATATTTTCCGGAGATGTTCACCGGGCTGCCGTGGCTGAGGTGCCCGCCGTGAGCCAGATTCATGCCCAGGACCGTGTCGCCGGGCTGGACCAGGGCGAAGAAAGCCGCCAGATTGGCATTGGCCCCGGAGTGGGGCTGGACGTTGGCGTAATTGCAGCCGAAGAGCTGGCAGGCCCGTCTCCGGGCGATCTCCTCGGTGACGTCCACGGCGTAGCAGCCGCCGTAATAGCGCTTACCGGGATAGCCCTCGGCGTATTTGTTGGTCAGGCAGGTGCCCATGGCCAGCATCACGGCGGGGCTCACCAGATTCTCCGAGGCGATGAGCTCGATGTTGCGGCATTCCCGGGCGTATTCCTCCCGAATGGAGGCGGCTACCTCGGGGTCAAATTGAGCGATATAGTCCATAGTCTGCTGGATCATCGGGAAAGTTCCTCCTTTGTTGCAGAGAAAGTAATACCTCTATTGTAGGCGATGAGGCTCCTTTTCACAATGGCAGATTTTCACCGGAAATGTCCCGGCGGCTGCGGAGATATTGGCGCTTTTTACAGGAACTTATCCCAGCCGGGCGGGGACGCCGTCCTCGTACAGCCCTCGTTCCGTCAGCACCCAGGGGACAGGGCAGTCGTGGGGCTCCACGGGGATCTCCTCCCGGATCAGCCGCTCCCGGCACAGCAGGACGCTTCCGCCCCGGTAGTGGGACAGGAAGCGGTCGTAGAAGCCGCCGCCGCGGCCCAGGCGGCGTCCGGAGCGGTCGCAGGTGACGCAGGGCAGGATGGCGAAGTCCACATCGTCAATTTGAATCAGGGGGCTGTCTGCCGGTGGCGCAGGAATGCCGAAGGCCCCGGGAACCAACTGCTCCAGGGCGGTGACTTGCCGCAGCTCCATCTGTCCCGGGCTGGTGCACAGGGGGAGGCAGAGGGTCTTGCGGCGGGCCAGGGCGTTCTCCAGAATGGGGCGGGTGTCCACCTCCCGCCCGGCGCCCGCGAAGCAGAACACCGTCCCGGCGGCCTGGTACTCCGGCATGGCCAGGAGACGGGCGGCGATGGCTTGACCGGATAGCTCCAGGTACCGGGGGGAGAGCCGTTCCTCCAGCCCTCGGACAACGCGGCGGAGACGCTGTTTTTCCTCTTGTTTCGTCATGGCAGGGGGTCCTCCTCTTGTTTGTCGGGCCGGGACGCGCCAAAGGCGATGGCATCCGGGCCAAACTTTCCCCGGATACGGTCCATGGCGGCCTCCAGTTTCTCCTGGCGCTCCTTTTTAGGGAGGGAATCTGTGCTGAAAAGGTCCACCTGCTCATAGGCCGCGTCCTCCGGGGAGAGGTGGATGGCGGTGACGGCCAGCGCCCGGATGGGGGCCGGAGGCTGCCACAGCTCGCCCGTCAGCGCCATGGCGGATTCTGTCAAATCCCGGATGAGGTGAGTGGGGGCGGCAAACTGCCGCTGGCGGGAACGGTCGTGGAAGGCCGGGTCCCGAACCGTCACCTGGACGCCGCCGGCATAGAGCCCCAGGCGGCGCAGCCGGGTGGCCACAGAGTCCGCCAGCACGGCGATGCCCTGCCGGACCTCCCGTGTGGTGGTGAGGTTCTGGGGGAAGGTGGTGCTGTTGCCCACGGACTTGACAGGCTCCGCCTCCCTCCGGGAGCGGACGCGTTCCCGGTCCAGGCCGTTGGCGTACTCGTGGAGCTGGATACCCATCTTGCCCATGAGGGTCTCCAGCATCTCCCGGCGGCAGGACGCCAGCTGCCCGATGGTCTCCACGCCATACTGCCGCAGGAGCTTCCGGGCCGCGCCGCCCACATACAGCAGGTCTCCCACCGGCAGGGGCCAGACCAATGAGCGCCAGTTCTCCCGGGAGATGACGGTGGTGGCGTCCGGCTTTTTGTAGTCGCTGCCCAGTTTGGCGAAGACCTTGTTGAAGCTGACCCCCACGGAGAGGGTCAAGCCCAGCTCCTTTTTGATCCTCCCCCGCAGGATGTCCGCCAGGGCGGCGGCGTCTCCGCCGAAGAGGTGGAGGGTGTGGGTCACGTCCAGCCAGCTCTCGTCAATGCCGAAGGGCTCCACCA
>CAJUDV010000072.1 GCA_910585385.1 uncultured Oscillibacter sp.
CCAATGCGGCGTCCAGGCCGGAGTCCGGAACACCCACCACCACATCCGCCTCCGCAGGGTGCTCCCGGGCCAGGAGTTCTCCCGCCCGCAGCCGGGCGGCATGGACGGATACACCGTCGATGACGGAATCCGGGCGGGAAAAATAGATGTACTCAAAGATGCAGGGCGTAGGTCGGTATTTACCGCAGTGTTCCCGGCGGGAGGTGACTTCCCCATTTTGAAAAATTAGAATTTCCCCCGGCTCCAGGTCCCGAATGAACTCCGCTCCCACGGCGCGCAGGGCACAGCTCTCTGACGCGGCCACATAGCCGCCGTCCGGAAGCCGTCCATAGCACAGGGGCCGGAAGCCGCGGGGATCCCGGGCGCAGATCAGCTTCTGGGGGGACATGAGCACCAGAGAATAGGCCCCCTCCAGGCACTTCATAGCACGGCTGAGGGCCTCTTCGATAGAGGGGGCAGTCAGCCGCTCTCCGGTGACAATATAGGCAATGGTCTCTGTGTCGCTGGTGGTGTGGAAAATCGCTCCGGACAGCTCCAGCTTGTCCCGGAGCTCGGCGGCGTTGCTGAGGTTTCCGTTGTGAGCCAGGGCCATATGCCCCTTTTGATGATTGACCTCGATGGGCTGGCAGTTCCGCCGACTGGCGGCTCCGGTGGTGCCGTAGCGGGTGTGGCCCACCGCCATCGTTCCCCGGGGCAGCCGATCCAGAATGTCACGGTTGAACACCTCGCCCACCAGTCCCAGGTCCTTGTGGGAGGCAAAGACGCCGTCATCATTGACCACAATGCCGCAGCTCTCCTGCCCCCGGTGCTGGAGGGCATAGAGCCCATAGTAGACGATCCTCCCCACATCGGCGGGTTCCGGACAGACGACGCCAAACACGCCGCACGCTTCATGAATTGCCATAGCGATCCCCTCACAATCAAAAAAGGGCAAAGACATCCCTTGGAAGAGACGTCTTTGCCTTTGCCCGTATTTTATAGCGTTTTGCAACGTCTGTCAACTTTGGTTTTTCACAAAAATCAGTCACCGCGCATTGACACGGCGGCAAACTTTACGGTATAATCCTTCCGGAGAGAGCAAGGGCGCCCCCTCAAGGGGTGTTTCTGCTCTTTTTGTCAATTAGCGGGCCTTGGGCCGAAAGGAGCGCAGAATGGAAGGATACACCAGAGAGGAGATCCTCCGCCTGATCCAGGAGGAGGACGTCCAATTTATCCGGATGCAGTTTACAGATCTCTTTGGACAGCTGAAAAATGTGGCGATTACAGTATCGCAGATTGAGCGGGCGCTGGACGGGGAGGTCATGTTGGACGGCAGCTCCATCCAGGGCTCCGTCCGTGTGGAGGAGTCCGACCAGTATTTGAAGCCGGATTTGAACACGTTCGCCATCCTGCCCTGGCGTCCGCAGTATGGCAAGGTAGCCCGGATGATCTGCAATGTCCACAACCCGGACGGGTCTCCCTTCGCCGGGGACCCCCGGAACGTGTTGAAGCGGACACTGCGGGCGGTAGAGGATATGGGACTGACATTGAATGTGGGGCCGGAGCTGGAGTTCTTCCTCTTTCTCACGGATGAGGAGGGGAATCCCTCCACCAGGACCGCCGACAAAGCGGGGTACTTTGACCTCGGCCCCCTGGATCATGGCGAGAGCACCCGCCGGGAGGTGACTCTGGCGCTGGAGAAGATGGGAATTGCGGTGGAGGCCAGCCACCACGAGGTCGCCGCCGGGCAGCATGAGATTGACCTGAAATACGCGGACGCCCTCACTGCCGCCGACAACATTATGACTCTCAAGCTGGCCGTGAAGACCCTGGCCCAGAAGAACGGACTCCACGCCACCTTCATGCCGAAGCCCCTGCGGGATGCGGCGGGCAACGGGATGCATATCAACCTCTCCCTGTTCCGGGAGGGACGGAATCTGTTTTATGACGAAAGCGATCCTCAGAGATTGTCCCTGCTGGCCCGGCAGTTTATCGCAGGCCTTCTGGAGCACGCCCGGGGATTCTGCGCGCTGGCCAATCCGCTGGTGAACTCCTACAAGCGTCTGGCGGCGGGCTGCGAGGCTCCCTGCTGTCTGACCTGGTCCTCCGGCAACCGCTCCGCGCTTATCCGGATTCCCGTTTCCAGAGGACAGGGGACCCGCGTAGAGCTGCGGAGTCCCGACCCCGCCTGCAATCCCTATCTGACGCTGGCGGCATGTCTCGCCGCAGGGCTGGACGGCATCCGGCGGGAGCTGGCGCCGCCGCCGGAGATCGCCGGAAACCTCTATAGCATGCCGCCGGAAGAGCTGGCGTCGCGGGGAATCCGGAATCTGCCCACGTCGCTGGAGGACGCGCTCCAGTCCATGGAGACGGACCCGGTGGTGATGGAGGCGCTGGGGCCCTATGCCGCGCGGTATATCGAGGGCAAACGGCGGGAGTGGGAGGAATACCGGACGCAGATATCCCAGTGGGAGCTGGACCGCTACCTGATTACGTGGTGAGCCGCAGATGGAGCGCGCGATTGTCGCTTTTACAGGTGAGCGCATCCGGCAAAAGAGCCTGTGCCTATTGAACAGGGAGGGCTGGGAGACCACGGTCTGTGCCTCCGGCGCGGAGGTGATCCGCATGGCCCGGCAGCTGGGCAGCGCCATCGTGATCTGCGGCTTTCACCTGCCGGATATGACGGCGGATACCCTGGCGGCGGAGCTGCGGGGAACGGCGGTGCTGCTGGTCATAGCCAGGGCATCCTATCTGGACCTGTGCGGCGGAGAGAACCTCTATAAGCTGCCTCTGCCCGCCTCACATGCCGAGTTCATGGCCTCGTTGAGGCTGCTTTTGGACTTTGAGAGCACCCATCTCTGCCACCCTATCTCCGGGAGAGGGGAGGAGGCCCAGCGGCTAATCCGAAAGGCCAAGGAGCTCCTCATGGATGTAAACCGTATGAGCGAGGAGGAGGCCCACCGGTTTCTCCAGCGCCGGGCCATGGACGGCGGCATAAAGCTGGCGGAGGCCGCCCGTCGGATCGTGGAGTCTTACAATGTATGACGTTGTGCGAATTGTATAATTTTGCAGAATTTTTTTGTGTAGATACTCCAATATCTTGTAACCCCGCCCATTGACGGAGCTGCCGGCACCGTGGTAAAGTGTACCCAACACAAGGGCAAGGGCGTCCTGAGAGCGTGACTCTCGGACGCCCTTGCCCGTCTTTATTCAAGGAGGGAGCACTATGTATTCATCTGTCAACACCATCTGGGTCCTGCTGGGAGCGGCCCTGGTCTTCCTGATGCAGGCGGGCTTCGCCATGTGCGAGGCGGGCTTCACCCGGGCCAAGAACACCGGCAATATCCTGATGAAAAACCTCATGGACTTCTGCATCGGCACACCCACCTACTGGCTTCTGGGCTTTGGACTGATGTTCGCCGGGTCCGGGGCCATCATTGGGGGGCTGGACCCCTTTGTCCGGGGGGACTATTCCGCCGTCCTGCCCGCCGGGGTGCCCCTGTTTGCGTACCTCATTTTCCAGACGGTCTTCTGCGCCACGTCGGCCACCATCGTCTCCGGGTCCATGGCGGAGCGGACCAAGTTCATCTCCTACTGCCTCTACTCCTTCTGCATCTCCGCTTTCATCTACCCTGTCTCCGGCCACTGGATCTGGGGCGGCGGCTGGCTGAGCGGGCTTGGGTTCCATGACTTCGCGGGGTCCACGGCGGTGCACATGGTGGGCGGTGTGTGCGCCTGCATCGGCGCGGCCATCCTGGGGCCCCGGATCGGCAAGTACGACGACCAGGGCAGGCCCCGGGCCATCCTGGGCCACAGCCTGTCCCTGGGCG
>CAJUDV010000073.1 GCA_910585385.1 uncultured Oscillibacter sp.
ATGGCGGTCAGGCGCCGCCGCCCGCTGATCCCGCCTCCATACCCCCGTCGAAACCGGTACACCCCCTCGTCGCCGCAAGGTCCGCTAAGCTCCGTTTCCGCCCTGCGGCGAAAACCGCGCCCGCTCCCTTGCGCCTCCTCTCCTCGCGAAACCCGCTGCGCTGGGCCTTCACGGGGTTCCTTTCAGGGGACGCGGAGATTGGCACTATGGGTCTGGCTTCTATAAAAGGTACTGCGGGAAATTGCCACTTGGAATCGTAACACATTTCTCTGTCGAAATGTGTTACGATTCCGTGACATTTTCATCTTTTTCAGGTTTTTGTGAATTTCACCATCAGCTTCACCGGCGTGACCTTGGCCAGCAGACGGTAGAACTTGTAAAAGAGCTTGGGGGTGTAGATGGTGCGGCCCTCTCTGGCGGCCCGCAGGGCGCCCGCCGCCACCCGGACCTGGTCGCAGTAGGGCAGCATCTCGAACATCTTCGAGTTGCCGGCGATATTACCCGCCTCCAGGAACTCCGTGGCCATGGGGCCGGGGCACACCGCCGTGACGGCGATGCCTCGTGGGCGCAGCTCCTCCGCCGCGCCCACGGTGTAGGCGGAGACGTAGGCCTTGGAGGCAGAGTACACCGTCATGCGGGGATTGGGACAGAAGGAGGCGATGGAGGACACGTTCAGAATCCGCCCGCCCCGGGACATGTAGGGTACGGTCATGTTGGTGACGGCGGTGAGCGCCCGGAGATTCAAATCCACCATGCGGGTCTGGGAGGCGGTGTCCGCCTCGCCGATGCGGCCCAGGTAGCCGCAGCCGGCGTTGTTCACCAGCAGGCTCACCTCCGGGCGGTCCTCCGCCAGCTTCTCCTGGAGCCGTACAAAGCTCATGGGGTCGCACAGGTCCAGGGGCAGGCAGACGGTGGTCTTTCCCGGCAGGCTGATGGCCAGGCTCTCCAGCCGGTCCGCCCGGCGGGCGATGAGCCAGTAGCACTCGATTTCCGGGAACACGTCCCCCAGCTGCCGGACAATCTCCTGGCCCAGCCCCGCGGATGCCCCTGTGATGATAGCAGTCTTCATAAAAGCGCCTCCTTTACGACTCGTCTGGATGAAACGGCCCCCTCAGTGGGTCTGGGGAGCGGGATAGTCCACGCCGTGGGTGTTCACCTTGATAGACTGGATCACAACCGGCTTTTTGGGCCGGTCGTCCATCATGCTCCGGGGCGTCCGGGAGATGGAGATCGCGTGGTCGGTGCCGTCGATGACCTGGCCGAAGGCGGCGTACTGGCCGTCCAGATGGGGGGCGGGGGCCACCATGATGAAGAATTGGCTCCCGGCGGAGTTGGGGTCCATGGTGCGGGCCATGGACAGCACGCCGGTGCCGTGAATCAGGTCGTTTTGGGCAAAGCCGTTGCCGGAGAACTCGCCGTCGATCTCATAGCCGGGGCCGCCCATGCCGGTGCCGTCGGGGCAGCCGCCCTGGATCATGAAGCCGGGAATCACCCGGTGGAAGGTCAGGCCGTCATAAAAGCCCTTGTTTGCCAGGGAGATGAAGTTGTTCACCGTGTTGGGGGCCTTCTCCGGGTACAGCTCGGCGGTCATGACCTTGCCGTCCTCCATGGTGATGGTGACGATGGGATTCTTTACGTCAGACATTGGTTCGTTTTCCTCTCTCATTTCAATTTCGCGGAGGCATTCAGCGGCCCCGGGCCTTCATGGCCCGGTCGATCTCCCGCCGGGCGTCCCGCTGGGCGGCCGCGTCCCGCTTGTCGTAATTCTTCTTGCCCTTGCACAGGCCGATCTCCACCTTGACCCGCGCGTCCTTGAAGTACACGGACAGCGGCACCAGGGTGTAGCCGTCCTGCCTGACCAGGGCGTGGAGCTTGCGGATCTCCCGGCGGTGCATCAGCAGCCGCCGGACCCGAACGGGATCTTTGTTAAAGATGTTGCCCTTTTCGTAGGGGGAGATGTGCATCCCGTGGACGAACAGCTCCCCGTCCTTCACGGCGCAGTAGGCGTCCTTCAAGTTCAGCGTGCCGGCCCGGATGGACTTGACCTCCGTGCCCGCCAGCTCGATGCCGGCCTCGTACCGCTCCTCCACATAGTAGTCGTGGAAGGCCTTGCGGTTCTGCGCCGCGGTTTTGATCCCCTTTTTTTCCATGGGACTCACCTCGCTTACGGGGGATGTCAGATCAAAGTATACCACATTACAAATGAATATACCACATTTTTCCCCGGGCTTCAAGTGTGATCTTGCCGGCCGGCGTTTTCGTAGGCCCGGGCCCGGTAGCGGAAGGTGGACAGGGGCATCCCGCACTCCCGGGCCGCCGCCATGCCGGTGATGGCGCCGGAGCGCCAGCGCTGGTAGACGCTGTGGTAATTCTCCGGCAGGGGCTTGGGGGGCCTGCCGAAGCGGACGCCCCGGGCCCTGGCCGCCTCGATGCCCTCCGCCTGGCGCTGGCGGATGTTGGTGCGTTCGCTCTCCGCCACAAAGGACAGGATCTGAAGCACCAGATCGGCGATAAAGGTTCCCATCAGGTCCCGGCCGCTGCGGGTGTCCAGCAGGGGCATGTCGATGACGCAGATGTCCACGCCGACCTCCTTGGTCAGAACCCGCCACTGGTTCTGGATCTCCTCGTAGTTCCGCCCCAGCCGGTCGATGCTCAGGATGTACAGCAGGTCTCCCTCCCGCAGGCGCCGCACCATCTTTTTGTATTGCGGCCTGTTGAAGTCCTTGCCGGACTGCTTGTCCATGTAGATGTTTTTGGGGGGCACCGCCCGCTTCCGCAGAGCGATCCGCTGTCTGTCCTCGTTCTGGTCTGTGCTGGATACCCGGATGTATCCGTAGGTGTTTTCCAACATGGAAGCTCCTCCGTTTTTTATTTCTCCTTAAAATGGGCCCTGTATCCACAGGCGATGCGCGCCGGTCCCCGTTCAGGGGGCGGCTCTGCTGGAAATACAGATCTTTATTTTACAGGATCACGGCGGCGTCTGTCCCGTTTTCCGCGGCGGATTGCCGCAAAAGATACGCGGTTATGGCCGGCGGGGCGGAGGCAGGGGGGAAACGCAAAAATTTTTCCCGGCGCCCTTAATTTACGAAAGTTCCTGCCGATAAAGCTATTGAACGGATTTGGCGACGGCTGAATCCCAGAGATTTCACCCGGTCCGCTGGGCCGGTTGAAATACCGTACCGGCGTTGAGGGGTCCGGGCAGTCCGGCCGGTTGCCCGAACCGTAAAACGCCTCCACACCTGCGGACGGACGCAAGGATGAGCGTCCGGCATATAAAGAATAAGGAGATAGAACAATGCGTATTCAGCATAATATTATGGCGATGAACGCCTACCGCAACTACAACACCAACACCTCCGCTCTGAGCAAGAACCTGGAGAAGCTGTCCTCCGGCTACAAGATCAACCGCGCCGGCGACGACGCCGCCGGTCTGGCCATTTCCGAGAAGATGCGCGCCCAGATCACCGGCCTGAACGCCGCCCAGAAGAACGTCAAGGACGGCATCTCCCTGGTGAAGACCGC
>CAJUDV010000074.1 GCA_910585385.1 uncultured Oscillibacter sp.
AGACCACGCCATCCCGGAGAATCACCACCCGGTCGCAGAAGGAGGCGGCGTAGGAATCGTGGGTTACCATGAAGATGGTGGCCTCCAGGGCGCTCTTCGCCTGCTCAAAGGAGCGGATGACCGCCCGGGTGGACTTGGAGTCCAGATTGCCCGTGGGCTCGTCGGCCAGAATCAGCAGGGGGTGGTTGATAAGGGCCCGGGCTACGGCGGTGCGCTGCTTCTCGCCGCCGGAGATCTCCGCTGGGTATTTGTCCCGGATGCCCGCGATGCCAAAGACCTCGCACAGCTGGTCCGCCCGGCTCTCCACCAGGTCGGAGACCTGTCCGCCGATGATGGCGGGGAGGAGGATGTTCTGCCGCACTGTCAGGCCGTCCAACAGCAGGAAGTCCTGAAAGACAAAGCCCAGCTGCTTGTTCCGCACCTCCGCCAGGGCGTTTTCGTCCAGGCGGGCCAGCTCGGTTTTGCCAAGGCGGATGCTGCCGGACTCGGCGGGGATGTAACAGGAGATGCAGTTTAAGAGGGTGGTCTTGCCGGAGCCGGAGGGGCCCATGACCGCCACAAACTCCCCTTTTTCCACCGTCAGAGACACGCCCTTGAGCACTTCGTAGGAGGTTTTTCCCACCTGGTAGGACTTGCGCAGGTTTTCAACAGTTAACATAACATTCTTCCTTTCTTAAAATACAAATCGGATGAGGGCGATAACCGCCAGATGGGCGGGGTAGAAGGCATAGAAGAACCACTTAGGGATCTTGAGATTGGAGCGGGTGGGAATGAAGATCAGCGGCGCGGCCAGCAGGGCGAAGATGGGCCAGTCAATGGCGAAGCCGCCCAGCTTCAAGGCCAGCGGGTCCTCCATATAGCCGCCCCAGAGACAGGGCAGGTACGACAGCACATAGAGGAGGGCTCCGATTTTTGGATGGTTCCGGCAGAGGAAGAAGATCAGCATCAGCTGGATTCCCATCCCGGAGTAGTCGAAGTTCCACCAGCTCACCGTGAAGAGGCCTAAGACAAAGAGCCACCACTTCCGCTCCTTGAAGCCGTACATGGCTAGCAGAGAGAGGAACAGCGTGAAGAAGATGTTCCAGTTGGTCCAGTTTTGGTCCACCATCCAGTCATGGGGGTGGGTGGCCAGCACGTAAAAGGGCTGGGAGATGAGGGCGAACACCGCCAGCCGGCCCAGATACCGCTTCACATCGCGGGTGTACAGCAGCCCAACGGTCATACAGTAGCAGAAGATGGGGAAGGCCACCCGTCCGATCCAGCGGAACGCGCCCACCTCCGGGAAAAAGGCACCGCCGATGTGGTCAATGAGCATGGCGGTGATGGCGATGAGCTTCAAGAGGTCGGTGTCCAGGTTCGTTTTCAGCTTCGCCCCTGTCTCGGGGACTGCGGCGGGGGTGGTCAGAGCGCGGCGGATACGGGCGGAAAGGCCGGTTGTGTTCATGGGGATTCCTCCTTTTGTTTCTCTGGCATCAGCATAGCGCGAAAAAGCGGCCCCGGCAAACGGGGCCGTATTTTTTAACGGCTCTGGTGTAAACTTTGGCGGCGGAGGGCTCCGCTGTGTTATATTTGGCTGTTTTGCCGTCATATTTGGTTTGGCGGATTTAAATTCATGTGGTATAATCGGTAAAGCTGAAAGGCGGCACATTGCCGCTTTTCAATCGGCAGACCATAGGTCTCCGGTACGCGGTACGCGTGTTTGCTGAACGATAGAGTCGAACGAGCCGGCTGCCTTCGGCAGCCGCCGGTGGATTCCGCCGGTAAAAGGCATTAAAATACGTTTCTGGTTTGCTGGTCATATCAATAGCTCCGGCAGACCGCAAGGAGTTGATACCATGCTTCGCATCGGCATTTGCGATGACAGCGCCGACGCCCGCATTGCTCTCCGGGCCGCTCTGGAGCGGGCGTTGGACCGGCGGAAGGGGGAGGGGACGTTCTTCGAGTTCTCCTCCGGGGAGGGCCTCCTCCGGTGGATGGAGAAACACGCCGGAGAGTTGGATCTGGTATTTTTGGACATTGAGATGGGGGAGCTGGACGGCATGGAGACCGCCCGCCGTCTCCGTTTGGCTGACGAGGGGCTGCAGCTGGTCTTTGTCACCGGCTACACGGATTACGTCTTTGACGGCTATTCCGTGGGGGCCCTGGGGTATCTCATGAAGCCGCCCCAGCCGGACCGGCTGGACGAGGTGCTGGACCGGGGGCTGGAGGCCCGCCTCCGGGACGGGGACAAGGCGTTTCTCTGCCGCAGCGGTGAGACCATGTACCGCATTCCAAAGAAGTCCATTTTGTATTTTGCCTCCGACCGGCGGCAGGTCTCCTGCGTTGCCGCCGCCCGGACCTATACCTTTTACGGAAAGCTGGATGAGGTGGAGCGCGCCGTGGGGGAGGGCTTTGTCCGGATCCATCAGCGGTACCTGGTGCGCTCCGCCGCCGTGGACCGGCTGGAGGGGAGCCAGGTATTCATCGGGGAGGAGGCCCTGCCCGTCAGCCGGGCCTGCCGGTCCGCCGCTCTGGCGGCCCTGGCCCGGACGGCCCTGGAGAGCTAGGCCATGGCTTCAACGTTTTTGACCAACCTGGCAGAATACCTGTTGCTCTGCTTTCAAAATTGGTTCTGGCTGATCCCGGTGTTTGCCAGCGGCTTCTTCCTCTTTCGGATGGTGTCCGCCTTTTTGGCGGTGAAGCCCCGGCGGGGCTGGCGAATCGCGCTGGTCCTGTTTCTGGGCAGCATTTCCGACATGGTGATTTGGCTGGGGGACACCAATCTGCTGTTTACTCTGCTGTTCTTTCTCCCCGTGCTTCTGCTGGCCTCCAAGGGGGACCGGGTAGGACGGCTGACGCTGACGGTCATCTTTTTCTGCCTCACCATGTCCGTCAACGCCGTGCTGGATACCTATTATGGCCCCATTATGGCCCACTTCGGGCTGGACGAGCTATTTTACTACAGCAATAAATTCCTCCGCCTCGCCGTCTGGGCCCTGCTGTACCTGGCGGCACGGAAACACCTGCCGGAGCGCCCGCCCCAGCTTCCCCTCCGGTTCTGGAGACTGGTGCTGCTTCTGGCAGCTATGCCCTTCAGCTCCCTGCTGGCGGTGGTGCTGCTGCCCCTCCTCCAGTCGGATTATATCTACAGCAACGGTCTCCTCCACGGCCTGATTATGAATCTGGGAGTGGCGGTGCTCCCTTTTATCTTCCTCACCTCTCTGGCCTTGCTGTACGCCATATTGGTACTGGAAAACCACCAGCGGCTGGAGGAGGCGGACAAGCTAGCCTCCCTTCGGGAGAGCTATTATCAGGGTATCCGGCGGGAGGAGCGGCAGGTGCGGACTCTCCGCCACGACCTGAGGAACCATCTGACGGCGGTCCAGGGTCTGCTGGAGCGGGGCGAGACAGAGCGGGCCGCCCGCTATCTCAGAGACAGAGCGGGCCGCCCGCTATCTC
>CAJUDV010000075.1 GCA_910585385.1 uncultured Oscillibacter sp.
TTTTTCAGCATGGTCAGGGGGTCCTCTCCGGCGAAGGTGAAGTGGCCGGTGTCATAGCAGAGGAAGACATAGCTGGGGTCGGTATTGGCCATCATGCGGTCCGTCTCCTCGCTGGTCTGGACCACGGTGCCCATGTGGTGGTGGAAGCACAGCTTGAAGCCCCGGTCCGCCGCGATTTTGCCCAGCTTGTTCAGCCCGCCGCAGAAGCGGTCCCACTCGGCGTCGTCCATTACGTGCTTGTGGCCGCCGGTGAGAACGGGGGTGTCCATCTGGCCCTGGATGGAGTAGCTCTGCTCGCTGACATTGATGCGGTTGGCCCCAACGGCGGCCAGGAAGTCCAGATTGGCGGTGAAGTCCTTTTCCTCCTCCTCAAAGGGGCGGGTCAGGATGAAGGAGGAGTACCAGCGGCTGGCGATGCGCATGCCGCGCAGATCCAGAGCCTTTTTCAGCTCGGCGGGGTCCTTGGGGTACTTGTTGCCGATTTCGCAGCCGGTGAAGCCCGCCAGGGCCATCTCGCTGACAATCTGCTGGAAGGTGTTTTCCCCGCCCAGCTCCGGCATGTCGTCGTTGCACCAGCCGATGGGCGCGATGCCCAGGGAAACATGATTGGAATCAAACATAAAATACATCCTCCTTGAAAATGAAATCCAGTGACAAATCCATGGAAGTTCTCTCTGTGTTCGTACACAGAGAGGGGGAAACGAAAAACGCTTGTTACAACGTTTATGATAAAAATCTAGCATCAACCATCTGAAAAATCAATGACTTTTCACACCGGCTCTGGAAATTTTCCGATTTAGCCAAAGACATCCGCCTTTTTCTGTGGAAATGACAGTATACCGCCGGAAAAAATTTTTGTCCTGTTTACAAATTACCCCTTTCTTTATGGGAAAAAGGGGTGTATGATGAGATAAAACCACAAGGGATAGCGGTCATATGGACCGGAAAGGACAAGAAGTATGAAGATCGCACGACATGCCGCCGCGCTGCTGCTGGTGCTGGCGCTGATGGTTCCGGAGGCGGGCGCCCTTAGGCTGGTGAAGCCCACTCCGCCAAAGCCGGCGCCGGAGCCGGTGGCGGAAGCGGCGGAACCCCTGGCGCCGGCGAAGGAGGCGGAGCCGGCCGCAGGTGAGGAGGCGGACTGGAAGCTGCTGCTGGTCAATCCCTGGAATGCGCTGCCGGAGGACTTTTCCGTGGAGCTGACAACGCTGGCTTCCTGCGGGCTGAAGGTGGACAAGCGGATTCAGGAGGACCTCGACGAGATGCTCTCCGCCTGTCGAGAGGCGGGCCTGCGGCCTCTGATCTGTTCGGCCTACCGCACCCAGGCGGTGCAGACCCGGCTGTATAAAAACAAGATCTCCCGTCTGCGGGCCGCCGGATACAGCCGGGAGAGCGCGGAGGCGGAGGCGGGCCGCTGGGTGGCGGTCCCCGGCACCAGCGAGCACCAGACGGGGCTGGCGCTGGACATTGTGTCCGCCGGCTATCAGGTGCTGAACAAAAAGCAGGCGGACACGGCGGAGCAGAAGTGGCTGATGGAGCATTGCTGGGAGTACGGCTTCATCCTGCGGTACTCTTCCGAGAAGAGCGAGATCACCGGCATTGGCTACGAGCCCTGGCACTACCGCTACGTGGGGAAGGAGGCCGCCCTGGCAATGCGCGACAGCGGCCAGTGTCTGGAGGAGTATCTGGAGGCGCTGGAGGAGAACAGCGCAAAGACCCGTACATGATAAAAAAGCCGGCCCGCTGGGAAGCGGGCCGGTTGGTTTGTTGAAAGCCCGCCGGACAGACCCAACCGGGTGAGACGGCCGGCGGGCTTAAAAATCCGCGAGTGCCCGCGGAGGCAGGCGTTTACGCCGCGGAACACGCGGGCGTCTGGGGGCATGTGGGGTAAGGGGGGCGATCACTCCAGAGGAACGGTCCGGGCGTCGGCCCTGCCGCCGGAGATGGTGAGCAGGCCATAGAAGGGGCGGGCGTAGTCCCCGATGCTGCCGGGATTCAAAAAGAGGGTCTTGCCCCGCATGTCCACCAGAGGCCGGTGGGTGTGGCCGAAGAGGAACACATCCAGGTTCTTCTCCTCCGCCGCGTACCCGGCGGCCAGGAGGGACTGCTTCACACCGTAGGTGTGGCCGTGGCACAGCAGGATGCGCTTGTCCTCCAGGCACACCAGGCGCTCCGCGGCCTCCTGAGAGCGGAAGTCGCAGTTGCCGGGCACCTGCTCGAAGGGGATCTCCGGAAACCGGTCGTGGAGCCGCTGGCCGTCCCGCCAGCAGTCCCCCAGGTGGAAGATGGCCCGGGGGGACTCCCGTTCCACCGCCCGGAGCATGCTGTCGATGTTGCCATGGGAATCGGAGAGAACCAGGATCTTCATGAAAAGGCCTCCTTTTCTGTGTGCCCTGCCAGTATACCCCTTTTTGCACCGTTTGGCAACCGGTTTGACAGCGGGGCCCGTATCCTGTAAAATAGGACATAGAGACTGCGTGGAGGAGGAACGGCATGGAGAGCGGTTTCGCGCTTTTGAACAGCGGATTTTTCACAAAGGCGGAGGTGTACCCCGGGAGTCTGGGAACCTTCCGCTACCGCTTCAAGCGGGAGGGCTGGACCGGCAGCGGCAAGATCCAGGCCTGGGTTTATGAGAACACCAGCTTTGAGCTGGCAAAGGACATCGAGACAGAGACCTTTGACTGGACGGAGGAGGGCGTGGCGGCCCTGCGGGATTGGCTGGACCGCAAGCTCAGGGAGCGGGGCACGGAGCCCTACCGCATTCCCTACCCGCCGGCTGACCGCAATGGATAATGGAAGATTGCTGAAATTGTTAGGGGGGCATACGAAATGCCCCCCTTTCTCAATAAATCTCCATAAATTCTGCTCTGCTGAGCTGATTATAGCACATAGCTATTACTGCATGGACCTGAGGGGGAATTGGGACTTTTTGATAAAGATGTGCGGGAAAAAGACGCGTTCTAACCCTGGCAGACTGTGTCTTGATTAGAGTGTGAGTCTGCAATAAGCCGTCAAAATCGATTTTTCGGCCCCCTCGCGTTCCCCCGTTCCCCTTCCGCCGCGAGTCCAGCGAAGCGAGTCGCGGTGGAAAGCGAAGAAATTCCCACCA
>CAJUDV010000076.1 GCA_910585385.1 uncultured Oscillibacter sp.
GTGACCTTTTACAGTCACAGTCCTGCCGTACATAGAATACTTCGTTGCGGCACCTCGCCAAATGCCGGCCCTCCCGCCAATTATCACGCTTTCCTCTGTCACTTCGTACTCGCTGGCGGCTCCTGAATCGGATAATCCTCCAGTACGTCCAGCAGGCGGGAATAGTCCTGGGCCGCCAGGTGGGTGTACCGGGCCCAGCGGTTGCGGCACTGGTTCCTGGCCTCCGCCAGCAGGGCCTCCGCCGCCTCCGGGAAGGTCCTCTGGAGGGAGTTGAACCGGACTTCACCCATGAAGAACTCCCGCAGGTCGTATTTTGGCTCTTTGAAGTCCAGCGTGAAGGGGTTTTTGCCCTGCGCTTTCAGCTTGGGGTCGTAGCGGTAGAGCACCCAATAGCCGCTCTTCACCGCCAGCTTGGCCTCCTCCTGGGCCCAGGCCATGCCCTTGACGATGCCGTGGTTGATGCAGGGAGCATAGGCCACGATAAGGGACGGCCCGTCGTGGGCCTCCGCCTCCCGCAGGGCCTTGATGTACTGGGCGGGGTCCGCCCCCAGGGCCACGGAGGCCACGTAGACATTCTGGTACTGTGCCGCCAGCATCCCCAGGTCCTTTTTCTCCGTCCGTTTGCCCGCGGCGGCGAACTGGGCCACCGCGCCGAAGGGCGTGGCCTTGGAGGACTGGCCGCCGGTGTTGGAGTAGACCTCCGTGTCCACCACCAGGATGTTTACGTCCTCCCCGGAGGCCAGCACGTGGTCCAGTCCGCCGTAGCCGATGTCATAGGCCCAGCCGTCGCCGCCGTACATCCACATGCTCTTTTTCACCAGCTGATCCTGGGCGCCGCGGACGGCCTCGATCCGCTCCCCGGTCTCGGCGGTATTGTTCAGGGCGGCGATAACGGCGTCGCTCAGTTCAATGGTCCGGTCCTTGCTCTCAAAGCCCTCCAGCCAGGCGGAGAGGGCGGCTTTCAGCTCCTGGTCCCGGCTCTCCTCCAGCAGGGCCTCCACCTCGCTTTTCAGGTGGAGCCGCTGCTGGCGAACACTGAGAACCATGCCCAGGGAGTACTCGGCGTTGTTTTCAAAGAGGGAGTTGGACAGGGCCGGGCCCCGGCCGTTGGGCTTGGTGGTGTAGGGATAGCTGGGGACGCTGAATCCCCAGGCCTGGGTGCAGCCCGTGGCGTTGGCCACCACCATCCGCTCGCCGAAGAGCTGGGTGAGAAGCTTCATGTAGGGCGTCTCCCCGCAGCCGGCGCAGGCCCCGGAGAACTCCAGCAGGGGCTGCTCGTACTGGCTGCCCTTGACGGTGAACTTGCCCATGGGATTTTCCTTGGGGGAGAGGGAGAGGCTGTAGTCCCAGTTGGACTGCTCCGGCATCTGGCTCTCGATGGACTCCATAACGATGGCCTTTTCCTTCGCGATGCAGGCGGCGGCGCAGGTGCCGCATCCGGTGCAGTCCAGGGGGTCTACCTGGATGCGGAAGCGTAGCCCCTGGAAGCCCTTACCCCGGGCCTCTTTTGTAATATAGCCCTCCGGGGCCTTTTGGACCTCCTCCCCGTTCAGCAGGAAGGGTCGGATGGCGGCGTGGGGGCACATGAGGGAGCACATGTTGCAGCCAACGCAGTTTTCCGGCAGCCAGCTGGCCACGTGGGAGGCGAAGCCCCGCTTTTCGTACTTGGAGGTGGCCATGGGCACGCTGCCGTCCGCCGCGTCCTTGAAGACGCTGACGGGGAGGCTGTCGCCCTTCTGGGCGTTGACGGCCCGCATCACCGTGCGGACGTACCAGGGGGAGGCGGTGTCCTGTTCCTCCGGCTCATCGGGGAGGTCCGCCCAGGCGGCGGGCACGGGAACCTCATGAAGTCCCGTAAGCCCCGCGTCCACGGCGGCGCAGTTCATGTTCACCACGTTGCTGCCCTTGCGGCCGTAAGTCTTCTGAATGGCGGCCTTCATGTAGTCCACGGCCTCCTCCACCGGGAGGACGCCGCTGAGCTTGAAGAAGGCGGCCTGCAAAACGCTGTTGGTCCGGTTCCCCAGGCCGATGGCCCCGGCGGCGGCGCCGGCGTCGATGGTGTAGAACTTCGCCTTGCGTTGGGCCAGGAGGCGCTTGACCTTGCTGGGCAGGCGGGAGTCCAGGTCCCCGGCGGACCAATTGCAGTTCAGGAGGAAGGTTCCGCCCTCTTTCAGCTCGTTTACAATGTCGTACTTGGCAATGTAGCTCTGGTTGTGGCAGGCGATGAAGTCCGCCATGGTGACGTAATAGGTGGAGAGAATGGGGGTGTGGCCGAACCGCAGGTGGCTCTTCGTCACGCCGCCGGATTTCTTGGTATCGTATTCAAAATAGGCCTGGACGTACTGGTCCGTGTTGTCGCCGATGATCTTGATGGAGTTTTTGTTGGCCCCCACGGTGCCGTCGGACCCCAGGCCCCAGAACTTGCAGCTGATGGTCCGGGCGTCCGCCGTGACCACGTTTTCCCCCACAGGCAGGGAGAGGTGGGTCACATCGTCGGTGATGCCCACGGTGAAGTGGTCCTGCCGGGTCCCCGCCATGTTGTCGTAGACGGCGATCATCTGGGCGGGGGTGACGTCTTTGCTGGAGAGGCCGTACCGGCCCCCCAGGACCCGGACCTGCCGGCCGCCGTGCTGGAGGACGGAGCAGACGTCCTTGTAGAGGGGCTCGCCGCCGGCGCCGGGCTCCTTGGTGCGGTCCAGAACGGTGAGAAGCTTACAGCTCTCCGGCAGGGCCGCCAGGAAGTGCCTGGCGCTGAATGGCCGGTACAGCCGGACCTGCAAAAAGCCCACCTTCCGGCCCTGGCTGTTCAGGTATTGGACCACCTCCTGGAGACAGCCGGAGACGCTGCCCATGGCCACCACCACCTGCTCCGCCTCCGGGTGGCCGTAGTAGTTGAAGAGCCGGTAGTCCCGGCCCGTCAGGGCGGACATCCGGGCCATGTAGTCCTCCACAATGCCGGGGACGCCGTCGTAGTAGGGGTTCACCGCCTCCCGGAGCTGGAAGGCCGTGTCCGGGTTGATGACGGTGGAGCGCATCAGGGG
>CAJUDV010000077.1 GCA_910585385.1 uncultured Oscillibacter sp.
TTGGCGGAGTATTTGCCCTGCTCGGTCTTGCCCGTTTTCTGCATCACCTTCCGCTTGCTGGCCCTGCGGGCCATCTCCTCCCGTACCTGATAGAAGATCTCTTTCGGAATGATGGGCGGGTGATTGTTCTCCACATACACCATGGGGTGCTCTCCCTGGTTTTTCTTTACCGTCTTGCTGATACAGTCGGTGGTATATGTCTTTTGCAGCAGGGCGTCGCCAATGTATTTTTCATTGACCAGGATGTTGTGGATCACCTGATATGTCCAGCTCTGAACCCCGCAGGAGGTGGGAACCTTGTCCTTCTCCAGCTCCGCTTTGATCTGGCCCAGGCTGCACCCGTCCAAGTAGCGGCGGAAGATACGCTTTACCGTCTCCGCCTCCTCCGGGATGATCTCCGGCTGACCGTCAGGCCCCCGCCGGTAGCCCAACAGCTTCTTGTACTGGAAGGGGACGTTCCCTGCCTCCCGGCTCTTTTGGATGCCCCAGATCACGTTTTTGCTGATAGACTCGCTCTCCGCCTGGGCAAAGCCGCTGAACAGGGTAATCAGAAACTCGCTGGACTCCGTCAGCGTATTGATATTTTCCTTTTCAAAGATCACACCGATGCCGTTGGCCCGGAGCATCCGCACCATTTCCAGGCTGTCCACCGTATTCCGGGCGAAGCGGGAGAGGGATTTGGTGAGGATCAGGTCGATTCGGCCCCGTTTGCAGGCGGCGATCATTCGCTTGAACTCCGTCCGCTTTTTCATGCTTGTGCCGGTTATGCCTTTGTCAGCGAAAATACCGGCCATCTCCCAATCGGGGTTCTCACCGATCTTCTGGGTGAAGTAGGCTTTCTGGGCGGTGTAGCTGGTAAGCTGCTCCTCGCTGCCGGTGGACACCCGGCAGTAGGCGGCCACCCGCTGCTTGCTGCCGGAGGCCCGTCCAGAGGTTGATACCGGCTTCGTGGCGGGGATGATGCGTATCTTCCGTTCCCGCTGTACGGTCTGTTCCATGACGGCTCCTTTCCCAATTTGTTATGAACGGTTACTTAAAGGTCACTGTCACCGCGTTCTCCGCAGTGATGGTGATATATTTTATCGCCTGCGCATAGGCTTTTTCTCTTATCAAACGTTGGGTATCCGGCGAGGCTGCCGGTGCTTCAAAGCAGGCGTACCGTGCGGAGATGCCCCGCAAGATCAGGGCCACCACGTCCTCCGGGTGTTCCGGCCTCTCCAGCCCCCGGTTGATGGCGTTGGTCAGGCGGACGGTGTCCTCAGAGGGAGTGTATCCGCCCTCTGCCGGAGGCGTGTACTCCGCCGCTTGCCGCTCTACCTCCGCCAGCAGTTCCGCATCGGGGATGACGGCCTCCCCGCCGCACTCAGCGCACCGAAGGTACAGCGTGTCCGGTCTATGTACACTGCTGAACCACCGCTTCAGGCGTCCGCCGCAGGGACAGCGCAGTGTCTCTCGCAGGACTGACACCGGACGCTCCCGATGAACGTGCTTCCCCCATTTCTTTTGGAGGAATGTCTGGACGGACTGGAAGGTCTCGCTGCCGATCAGGACAGGGTAGCCGTCAGCGCCGGCGTATCGTTGGTTTCTGAGGGTCAGGGATATCTTGAACTTTGTCCACGCAGGGCAGTCCAGGCTGTACTGTATGCCCTCCGCGTTCAGGATGTCCGATATTTCCCATTGAAATTTCCCCTCCAGGCAGAGGGCAAATATCCGGCTGACCACCGCCGCCTCCTGGGGCTGGGGAACCAGCTTCCCGTCCTCGATCTGATAGCCATACAGCACTTTCCGATTCATTTTGCGTCCTCCCCGATCCGTTCCGTTACCTCGATGCCGCCGTACAGCCGGAACCGCAGGGCGGTGGGGCTGATTACGACCTGCTCTACCAGTTCCTCGAACAAGGCTTCATCGAATCGCTCCAGCCGTTCCGGGCCTTGACGGATGGCGTCCACCGTTTGCCGCAGGGCCTCCGCCGCCTCGCCAATGTCATCATTCTTCAGCAGCCTCCGGCGTTTGGCCCGGAGCTGGGTCAGTTGAGCGGTGTTGGCGGCCATCTGAGCGGCGCAGGCGTCCGCATCCAGCAGGCCGTTGGCGCGGAGCTTGCTGATCTTATAGCCGCGCTCGGTGGCCTGGGCGATTGCCTTGTTTACCTCCAGCATGGCGGGGTTGTCCCGCTGTACGGCGGTCTCCAGGGCCTCCATCTGGCTCAGGGCAGGCTTGAGGATAATGCCATCATGGAGCCGCAGCTTGTTGTACATCCGCAGGAAGGCATCGTAGATGGTTTCCTGCGGGATAGGGCCTGTGGGGCAGTTGGCGGCGCTTCTCAGATGCCGTCCGCAGCTCCAGGCACCAGTGCCTCTCCGGGTCACCCTTCGGTAGATGGTGAAGCCGCAGATCCCGCAGCACATTTTCCGGGACAGCGGGTAGACCGCGTCCGGGCCTTTGGACTGTTTTTTCTTCATCTGCCGCAGGGCCTGGGCCTTGTCATACACCTCCTGGCTGACGATGGCCGGGTGGGTCCCCTCCACATAGAATTGGTCCACCTCGCCCCGGTTGATCTTCTGGACGAAGGGGAAGCCGGTCTTGTAGGTTTTTTGGCAGAGGGTGTCGCCCACATATTTCTCATTTGACAGCCAGTAGTAGATTTCCCTGGTGGTCCAGTGGACGTTGCCTTTCCGGTCCCGGACACCCCGGCGGATCAGCTCGTTTGCGATATCCTTGGCGCTCTGTCCGCCGAGATAGGCGTCAAACACCCAGCGGATGATCTCCGCCTCCTCCGGCACGATCTCCAGGTCTCTCCGATTTACCAGCCGGTAGCCGTAGGGCGGTTTTGTGGTGATGAACTCGCCCCGCTCCATCCTCCGGCGATAGCTCTGGTGGATATTTTGGGAGATGGACATGGACTCCTGCTGGGCCAAGGAACCGGAAACGCTCACCATCAATTCTGTGGTGAGCGTTCCGGTGTCGATATTCTCTTTTTCAAACTGGACGGTCACGCCCAGCCGCATCAGCTCCCGCAG
>CAJUDV010000078.1 GCA_910585385.1 uncultured Oscillibacter sp.
AGAAACGGCTATAAACTATCAAAATTTGTCTAAAAAATCTTTGCAGACCTCTTTGGATATAGCGGCGCAGTTTTTGAGCTGTCCAGCCCCTGCACTCCTGAACGGCAAAAAAATTTCTCCCAGGCTGTGGTACTTCCCCCTCCCCCGCCGTTTACTAAGTGAACCGGTGCCAATTCAACCGAAAAGGAGGAGAGCTCTTATGCTTGCGATCTGCCTCGCCATGCTGGAGACCGAGGAGGACCAGCGGCGGTTCACGGGGCTCTTTGAGGCTCATGAAAAGAAAATCTACGCGGTGGCCCTCCGGGTCTTGGGAGACCCCAACCGGGCGGAGGACGCCGCCCAGCAGACCTGGCTCCAGCTCATCAAAAATTGAGAACGAGTGTCCGCCCTGCCCTGAAGGGAGACGGAAGGCTATGTGGTCACCACAGCCAAGAACTCCGCCCTGAACATTCCCCGCTTGGATCTGTCAGGGGGATTGATACAAGCCCTCTCACAAGTCCGCACCGTTGGAGCGAATGACCTCCCGGTACCACCGCCCGCTGTCTTTCAGCATCCGGTCCCCTGTGGCGTAATCCACATAGGCCAGGCCAAAGCGGGGGTCATAGCCCTCCGCCCACTCGAAGTTATCCGTCAGGGACCACTGGAAATACCCCCGGACATTCGTGCCCTGGTCAATGGCGCGCTCCAGCGCCCGGAGATACCGGGTCAGGAAGTCGATCCGCAGAGGATCGTGTACGGCGCCGTCCAGAAAGACCCGGTCCGTACAGGCCAGACCGTTTTCACTGACCACCAGCGGCAGACCGTAGCGTTCCGCTAAAAACCGCGGGCCCCACTCCAGGGCCTCCGGGGTGATGGGCCAGCCCAGGGCGGTCCGCGGGAAGCCCGCCGGGAAGGGAAGCGTCTCCGGCCCGTTTTCTCCCGCGCGGACGGGTGCGCCCTGATAGAGGTTGAGCCCGACGAAGTCCGGCTTCTCGTATCCCTTCCCCAGGCACAGGGGGTCCAGGGCCAGGGTGTGGGAGAAGGTTCTGGGCCCCAGAGGAAGGGCAAAAGTCCCCTGCCGGGCCGCCTCCACGTCTTCGGGAGCCTGACTGGCGGGATAACAGACCGCCCCCGTGGAGGCGACACCCACCAGATTTTCGCCGTCCGCCCGGTGCAGAGCCTTCTGTCCCAGAGAGTGTGCCTGGCAGAAGGTCTCCCAGCAGGCGCTGAGGCTGTCGTCATCCAGCTTCAGGCCCGGGGCGTGTTCTCCCGTCCCATAGCCCATTCCTATGAAGCACTGGGGCTCGTTAAAAGTGAACCACCGGCGCACCCGGCCCCGAAACAGCTCCGCCATTTTCTCCGCGTAGGCCTCAAAGCGCCGGGCGGTCTCCGGGTTCTGCCAGCCGCCCTGCCGCTGCAATGCCTGGGGAAGGTCCCAATGGAACAAAGTCACCCAAGGCTGGATTCCCTCCTCCAGAAGGCCGTCCACCAACTCACTGTAGCAGTGCAGCCCCGTCTGGTTCCAATGCCCGTCGCCTTTGGGGTCTACCCGGGGCCAGGCAATAGAGAATCGATAAGCCTGGAGGCCCATCTCCTTCATGATGGCGATGTCGTCCCGCCAGCGGTGATAGGCGTCGGCGGCCGTGTCGCCGGTATCGCCCCATTTGACCTTTCCGGGGGTGTGGGAGAAAACGTCCCAAATGCTTTCTCCCCGGCCGTCCTCTTTCACAGCGCCCTCAATCTGATAAGAGGCGGAAGCGGCGCCCCAAATAAAATCCTTTGGAAATCCCATGGATCAAGCTCCTTCTTCGTTATATAGATAAACGCAATTTGCCAGTTCCCCCAGGCGGACGAGAGCCAGCCTGGGGGAATCATTGACGCGGCAGAGTATATCACACCGTCTGTGGGCGGTCAAGCGCCCCTATGGTCAAAACTCCAGGTTCTTTCCGTCCTGGCCGAAGACATGGCACACGTTGCCGCTGAAGGTCAGGTTCATCTGGTCCCCGGCGTGGAAGGAGTCGATGTGGGTTCCCGTGGCGTCCATGGTGGGCACAATCACTACCACGTCCCGGCCCTCGGCATTGGCGTGGAAATGGACCTCGCTGCCCATCATTTCCGAAACCTCCACCTTGGCGGCCAGGGTGTTGCCGGGCTGCTTGGCCAGCACCATGTGGCTGGGCCGGACGCCCAGGGTCATGGCCTGGGCGGATACCTTTTTCTCCGCCAGGTTCTTCTGCTTGTCGCCAGACAGCTCCACCTTGCAGCCGCCTACGCTGACGAAGTATTTGCCGCCCTCGCAGAGGAGCCTGGCGTCGAAGAAGTTCATCTGGGGCATTCCGATGAAGCCCGCCACGAACAGGTTCGCCGGATGGTCGAAGACCTCCTGGGGGGTGCCGATCTGCTGGATGAAGCCGTCCTTCATGATGACGATCCGGTCGCCCAGGGTCATGGCCTCCGTTTGGTCGTGGGTGACATAGATAAAGGTCGTATTGATTTTCTGGCGCAGCTTGATGATCTCGGCGCGCATCTGGTTGCGGAGCTTGGCGTCCAGGTTGGAGAGGGGCTCGTCCATGAGAAGCACCTTGGGCTCCCGGACGATGGCCCGGCCAATGGCCACCCGCTGGCGCTGGCCGCCGGAGAGGGCCTTGGGCTTGCGGTCCAGGTACTGGGTGATGTCCAGGGTCTCCGCCGCCTCCTTGACCCGGCGGTCAATCTCCGCCGTGTCCACCTTCCGCAGCTTCAGGGGAAAAGCCATGTTCTCGTAAACCGTCATATGGGGATAGAGGGCATAGCTCTGGAACACCATGGCGATGTCCCGGTTTTTCGGCTCCACGTCGTTCATCAGCTTCCCGTCGATGTACAGCTCGC
>CAJUDV010000079.1 GCA_910585385.1 uncultured Oscillibacter sp.
ACTGCTCCTCGAAATAGGGGGCGTACTGCCAGCGGGAATAGACGCGCTCACCGTGGGCAATGGGCATCTCCAGCTTGTCACAGATGAATTTGGCAGTTTTCGGCGTGGGGGTGTTGGGCTCCTCGAAGTAGAAGATGTTGTATTTCTGGACCGCCCGGCCAATCTGGACCGCCCCCTGGGCGTCAAGATAAGAATGGTTCTCCATGATGATGTCCACGTTGGGGCCCACGGCTTCCCGGACAGCCGCCACACGGTCCACCACCATCTGGACCTTCGCGGGCGGCAGGAGGCGCGTGCGGTCTTCATCATTCAGACGGTGTCCGTCTGCTGGGCAGAAGGTGAAGAAGTCGATTTTGATGCAGTCATAGCCTTCAGCCACCGCTTTTTTGGCGTTCTCCACATAGTCGGACAGCTTATACGCGTCATGGGGAGCGCTCAGTTCCACACTGTTCCGGCACACATCGCCCCAACCGAACTGGAGCTGGCTGGCGTAAGTGCGCAAGTTGTCCCGGCGCTTGCCGCCCAGCAGCTTGTAGATGGGCGCGTTGAACGCCTTACCCTTGATGTCCCACAGGGCGATGTCCAGAGCGGAGATGCCGGCAAAGACCACGGGGCCGCCGTTCTGCCCCCAGAAGGTGGCTTTGTAGAGCTTGTCCCAGATGACCTCGTTGTCCAGCGGGTCCATGCCGATGATCAGCTTGGCAAGATCCCGGATCATCCCGGCGGCGGCCGGGGCGGCGGTTCCGTAGGCCAGAGCGGCCTCGCCGTCGCCATAGACGCCCTCGTCCGTATAGATGCGGCAGAGGATGGGACGCCATGCGGGGCGGCGGGTCTGGACCTCAAAAACTTCTACTTTTGTAATTTTCATAGCTGCCTCCCTTTTGCAGGATTTTCATTCTATCGGTTTACTGCTTTGCCATAGACGCGGCCATCATGGCGGCGGCCTTTTCGTCTCCCTCGGCGTCTCCGCACCAGATGGAGGTGTGAATCTCAACATCGCCCTTCTTGCCGCGGATAAAGCCAGCGATGGCCAGGACCACAATGGCGATGATGTTCGCCGCCACCAGTCCGGGGCTCATGGACAGGCAGGACTTCCACAGCGTGACCATGAAGCCGGCCAGAGAAACGCAGCAGAGGAAATAATACGCGCCGTTAGGAATATGATAGCGGGACTTGGCCCAGGCGTCGGGATACAGCTTCGGCATGCTGATATACGCCTTGAAATTCAGGAAGGCATAGCACGCGCCGATGAGCTGCACCATATTTGTAATGGTTGTGATAGACAGACCGAAGAGAATGGGAATCATGCCCACGATGTACATAAAGGTGAGAATCCAGATGCGCCCGCCCTTGGCGTTCTTCTTTCCAAAGGCCTTGGGTAGCCAGCCGTCGTCACAGGCCGTTCCAATGGTGATGGAGTTGTAGGCAAAGCTGGAGTTCAGTGTGGACAGCAGGGCCATGATGGGGCCGCCGATGATGAAGAAATAGAACAGCACCGTGGGGAAGAGGTTCCGGGCCGCCACAACCAGCGTCGTGGACGCGCCGTATTCCTCCAAAGTCGTGGAGCCGACACCGGCCATGGCCACGCCCACATAGAGAACGCAGAGAGTGGGGACGCAGAGCAGAAGGACAAAGGGGATATCCCGCTTGGCGTTCCTGGAGGAACCACCATAAGCGGTGGTCATGTAATAGCCCTGGGTGGAATACACAAACAGCAGTGTCGCGCCCAGGAATCCGCCGGTAATCTGGCCGTCGGCAATATTGACGCCCCAGCCCTGGGTCAGGAAGGCAGGGTCGGAGAAGTCAAAGATGGGAAGCCGCATTTTGAAGATGCCCACAATCGCGAACAGCATCAGCGCGGCAATCAGTAGCCATGTCATCAGCTTCTGGGCGGACGCCATAATGTCAATGCCCAGCAAATTGACCACATAGAACAGTGTCAGCAGTCCCGCGCCGATGATGATGCGGGCGGTATGGCTGCTCAGGACCGGGATGATGTCCCCCAGGTAAGCGGCGGCGGAGGAGCCGAACAGCGACAGGGACAGGCACTGCGTCAGATACATGAACGCATAGATGCCCGCAATATTGGGACCGGCCAGACCGGCCAGCATGGAGTAGTTGCCGCCGCCCAGGCGAACCGTAGACGAGACGAACACCGTGGGCAAAATCATAAAGAAGCCCATAAGGATTGCGACGAAATAGGCCAGCCAAGCGGAGTAGCCGGTCATTTTAATGGCGGGGACCACCAGTGTGATAACACCGGCTCCGATAACCTGACCGATTGCCAGCGCGTAAAGCTCCGGCTTGCCTAAAGTGCCGGGACCGGGCTCCGGTTCACGAACGAGTTTGATTGCCATATACTTCCCTCCATAATCTTTCGTTTTCCGGGGGGCGACGCCCCCCGGAATGGGAAAACCCTCGTTGTTCGCTTTTACTTCACAATGATCTTGTTTTCCGTTTTGAGCACCTTGTCAGTAAACTCACAGCCAAGGCCCGGTCCCTCGGGAACCTTGAACTTGCCTTTTACCGGCTGGAAGTCTACGGTGCAGAGGTCCTTGTTGTACTGTTTGAGATTGTTGGTGTGGTGTTCGTGGATGACGAAGTTGGGAATGACGGCCTCCAGGTGGAGGGCGGCGGCGGTGGACAGGGGGCTGGCGCAGACGTGGGCCTGGACGGAGA
>CAJUDV010000080.1 GCA_910585385.1 uncultured Oscillibacter sp.
TACTGTTTAGTTGTAAATGGGACAGCCATAGCCCCAGATCTCGTAATGGCCCACACTGTAGCTGCGCTGGCGACAGCTATCGCTTGTATTGCCCTCCACGGTGTAGACCACGCCATTCTCCACCCGTTCCACGATGCCCACATGGTCGGGAACATCGTCCTGCGGCCCGGAGGAGCCTTTGTTGTCCCAATCAAAAAATATCAGGTCTCCGGGGCGCGGCTCATAGTCGCCATCCTGCCACTGGCCCCGGTCTTTAAACCAATTAGAGCCGCCTGTGCAGCCGGCGAACTTGGGAATCACTCCAGCGTCAATGTAGCCGCACTCGTTGGCGCACCAGCTCACGAAGCAGGCGCACCACTCCACCCGGCTGTTGAAGCCGTACCAGCTCCAGTAGGGCTGGCCGCCCACGTTGCCCACCTGGGACAGCGCCACGGCCACGATCTCGCCGCTGGAGCCGTAGAGGAGGGTATTCCACATCTCCTGGCTTGCTGCCGTCAGTAGCTCGTCAAGGGCGGCGTTCTGCCGGTCCGTGAACGCATAAAACACCCGCATATCATCTGGGGTTCGGGGTGTAACCGTGATGGTCAGTACCTTCTCCGTCCAGGCGGGTGTTTCATCCTCGGCAGGATGCTCTACCTCCGCCTCCGCCGTGGTGATCTTGGTCATATCCCAGAACACCGTCCGCAGTTTCTCCACTGTATCCGTGTCCAGGACGGACACCTGCGCTCCGTCCGCCCCTCCGGCAGTCTTGGCGGCAAACACCGCAAACACATCCGGCCAGGAAGGCGGGCCGCCCTGGATCTCCACCCGGTCATAGGTTCCCCCGGTTTGGAGGGCGGACAGCCTGTCCGCGTACTCGCTGTTGATCTGGGCGATCACCGCGGTGGGGGATACCGCATCCGGGGAACCTCCGCCGTCCGAGAAAAAGATGCCGAAGGGCGAGGCGATGAGCAGGCCGATCATGCAGATCACCAGCACAACCACGAGTACCACCCAGCCCCCGGCAGCGATGGCGGCGATCAGCTCCTGCATGGCCGCAATGGCCGCTTTTATCGCCGCCACGGTGGCTTTCGCTGTGGCCTTGGCGGTGGCCGCCGCCGCTTTTGCTGTGGCACGGGCGGTCTGTACGGCCCGCTGGGTGGCCTTTACGGTAGCCTGGGCAGACTTTTGGGCCGTTTTGACCGTCTGCTGGGCAGTTTTCGCCGTCCGCTGGGTGGTCTTGATGGCCTTTCTGGAGGAACGATCTACCGTTTTGATAGTCTGACGGATGGTGCGCTCCGTGGTCTTTCTCCCGGAGCGGGCCGTTTTGATGATGGTCCGTCCACCCTCCCGCACAGGCCGGGTGTCCGGTTCTCCCGGACTCGGCGGCCTGCGCACAGCCTGGGCCGGAATGTGTTGACCCTGTCCACCAGCGTACTTGCGCCGGGACGGAGCGGGAGGGGATGCAGTCTCCCCACCATTCGCCACCCGCTGGCCCTCCGCCCGCTTCATGGCTGCGGCACGGCCACGCTCCCGCACAAACTCCTGCCTGCCTTGCATGAGCGCCTGGGATGGCTGCTCCGGCGCAGGCTGACTTTGAATGCAGGCTTCTCTGGTTTTGATGGACAGCCGATCAGGCGTCCCCGGCCTATGGTCAGCAGGAGGAGCGGTACTGCCGCCAGAGGGGGCGCTGGTGACAGCGCTCCTCGTCTTGATCTTCGGCAGCTCCGATCTTACCTGCGGGGCCGATCCCGCATCAGCGGGGATTTCACGGACAGTGCTTTCCCTCGTCCTAATCTGGGGCGGTTCCAATCCGGCCTGCGGCGCGGGCTGCACATCCGGGCGGGGATCATCATGTACAGTGGACTCCCTGGTTTTGATCTGCCTCTGCTTCATCCGCTCCCCAGAGTTTGGCCCAGCCCTGCCGCTATCAGCCGGCCCAGCGTTGGCACCACTCTCCCTGGCGGAAACAGCTTCCCGTGTCTTGATCCGGGGACGCTCCCGTGGGGATGGCTCACGGGGCGAATGCTGCTCCCCTGGGGCCGCCGGCGATGGCGGATCTGCCGGTATCTCCTGCGTAGGTGGGTCTGCGGTGGTGCGCAGCTCCCCGTCCGTCTCCCGGCCCTTGGCGGACTTTTTCTTCTTCAGCAGAGCTTCCACCCCGCGCCGCGCCTGATAGGCCCCACGGGCGGCAGTGTCCTCGATCCGGTCGCCGCCGTAGTCGCTGGCCTGCCCACGCTGGGCAGTCTCCCGGAGCTGGCCCCGCAGGCGTTCCGTACCGTCATCCAGCCCACGGCGGACAAGCTCCTTCGGCGCAGCCTTGACTTTTTCCTTTAATCTGCCCTTTACTGTGCGTTTTTCTTTGATTTTTGCGATGATTCATCACCTCCCACAACGGGGAACAGGGTCGCAGTTGCGGCCCTGTTCCAGATATTCTCACGATGTTTTCTGCTCCGATAATTTGGTGGACATCAAGCGGTAGAGCCGGTTCTTGGGGAAATTGTCCATAAACGGCACGATGGCGCTGCCGCACTTGATGAGGCCGCGCCCGAAGTCCACGTTGGTGATGTAGGAGAGCTGGTTGTCCGAAATGTTCAGCAGCCGCGCCAGCTCCGCCCGGTCTGTGGCGGCCTGGTTCAGCATGACCAGGAACTCGCTGTTGGCCAGCATCGTCCGGGCGGTGT
>CAJUDV010000081.1 GCA_910585385.1 uncultured Oscillibacter sp.
AGCGCACCAGCCACGGCATGATCCTGGGCGAGGGCGGCGAGAAGATGTCCAAGTCCCGGGGCAACGTGGTGAACCCCAACGACATCGTGGCCCAGTACGGCGCGGACACCATGCGGCTGTATATCATGTTCGTGGGCGACTTCGAGCAGGCGGCCATCTGGTCCACCGAGGCGGTGAAGGGCTCCAAACGGTTTTTGGACCGTGTGTGGAACCTGGCGGAGGGCGCCAAGGACAGCTATGACATGACCCCCGCCAACGAGGCCATTCTCCACAAGACCATCAAAAAGGTCACGGACGACGTGGACAGCCTGAAGATGAACACCGCCATCGCCGCCATGATGACCGCCGTCAACGAGCTCACCGCCAACGGCGTCACCCGGGGCGATATGAAGACCCTGCTCCTCCTGCTGAATCCCTTCGCCCCCCACATCACCGAGGAGCTGTGGGAGACGCTGGGCTTCGCCGCCCAGACCGGGAAAATGTGCTGCCAGGCGGACTGGCCGGCGTACGATGAGAGCAAGACCGTATCCTCCGCCGTGGACATGGCGGTGCAGGTCAACGGCAAGCTCAAGGGCGCCATTACCGTGCCGGTGGACAGCGGCGAGGAGGCCGTGATGGCCGCCGCCATGGCGGTGGAGAAGGTTCAAAAGGCCACCGAGGGCATGAAGATTGTCAAGACCATCCTGGTGAAAAACCGGCTGGTGAATTTGATTGTCAAGCCCCAATAGGGAGCTGCGTTTGCCGCCGGCGCGGCGTTCCGCCCTGACGGGGCGCCTGCCGGGAGGGCCGGCGGGACCGCGTCTTGGCGCTGAACGGCGTTTTGCCCGGGCGAGGCGGAAGGGAACGCGGGGCCTCCGCCCGATTGGAAATATCTGAGAACCCGGGGCTTCGTCCATGGGACGGGGCCCCGATTTCTGCGCTCAGGCAGGCTGTCTTCCCGGCTGATTTGTGAAAAAACACCATTCTTTGGTAAAGATTTTGTATATTTCCCTTGACAGTTAACATGGAAGCGATTAAACTGATAACGGATAATTATCGGGGGGCGACAGGGGTGCCCTTCGGTCGTTTATTCGATTACGGAAAACCGATACCGATTTTTTAGGAGGAACCAAGCGCATGTTGCCATATGTCATCGCCGCCCTCATCGGGCTGGCAGCCGGCGGCGCGGTGTGCTTCCCCCTCGGTATTCGCTATCGGAAACAAGTCTCCGAAAAGGAGATCTCAAGCGCGGAGGAAGAGGGTACGCGCATTATCAACGAGGCCATCAAGAGCGCCGAGGCAAAAAAACGCGAGGCTCTGGTGGAAGCGAAGGAAGAGATCTTAAAGAGCCGCAGCGAGTACGAGAGGGAAGAAAAAGCCCGCAGAGCCGATCTGCAGCGGCAGGAAAACCGCCTGCAGCAGAAGGAAGAGAATTTGGACCGCAAGACCGAGGCCATCGAGAAAAAAGAGGAGTCCCTGGCCCAGAAGCACGCGGCCATCGACCGGGAAAACGAGGAGATCAAGACCATCAAGCGCAGCCAGACCGAGATGCTGGAGCGCATCTCCGGCTTCACCGCCGACGAGGCCAAGCAGTACCTCATCGACCAGGTGGAGTCCGAAGTGACCCATGAGACTGCCCTCAAGATCAAAGAGGTGGAGTCCCGGATGAAGGAGGAGTGCGAGGCCCGGGCCCGGGAAGTGGTAGCCCAGGCTATCCAGCGCTGCGCCGCGGACCAGGTGTCTGAAATGACCGTCAGTGTGGTTCCCCTGCCCAATGACGAGATGAAGGGCCGCATCATCGGCCGTGAGGGCCGCAATATCCGCACCATCGAGACGCTGACCGGCGTGGACCTGATCATTGACGACACGCCGGAGGCCATCACCGTCAGCTGCTTTGAGCCCGTCCGGCGGGAGATCGCCCGGCTGGCGCTGGAAAAGCTCATCGCCGACGGGCGCATCCACCCCACCCACATTGAGGAGATGGTGGAGAAGGCCCGCCGGGAGGTGGAGGCCGTTATCAAGAGCGAGGGAGAGCGGGCCGTGTTTGAGTGCGGCATCCGCAATCTCCACCCGGAGCTCACGAAGATGCTGGGCCGTCTCCACTACCGCACCAGCTACGGTCAGAACGTCCTGCGCCACTCCATCGAGGTCTCCCACATCGCGGGCATGATGGCCGCCGACGTGGGGGCCGACGTCCAGGCCGCCAAGCGGGCGGGCCTGCTTCACGATTTGGGCAAGTCCGTGGACCACGAGATGGAGGGCACCCATGTGGCCCTGGGCGTGGAGTTTGCCCGGCGCTACAAGGAGCGGGAGGACATCATCCACGCCATTGAGGCCCACCACAACGACGTGGAGCCCAGAACCATTGTGGCCTGTTTGGTGCAGGCCGCGGACGCCATCTCCGCCGCCCGGCCCGGCGCCCGGCGGGAGAATCTGGAGAACTACATCAAGCGCCTGGAGCAGCTGGAGACCATCACCGGCACCTATCCCGGCGTGGACAAGGCCTACGCCATCCAGGCGGGCCGGGAGGTCCGGGTTATGGTGAAGCCCGAGCAGGTCAGCGAGGACCAGATGGTCATCCTGGCCCGGGACCTGGCCAAGAAGATCGAGGAGGAGATGGAGTACCCCGGTCAGATCAAGGTCCA
>CAJUDV010000082.1 GCA_910585385.1 uncultured Oscillibacter sp.
AGGCAAAGACGGTCTCGGCGTGATGCCGGACGGCCTGGAGCAGAGCATGGAAGTCGATGCCGTCCAGAAGCTCCTCCACCTCGTCGGCGGACAGGCCGCTGTGTTCTCCGATGCCGGAGCGGTACAGCCCGCGAATGGCATACTCCAAGGAATCCATAGAATACATAGCGATTACCTCCTAATCAGTTTTTGCGCCGTTTTTTCGGCTTGTCAGGCAGGATGTGCCCCTCAATGATGCTGGCGTGTTTTCGGATTTGGATGCTGCCCTGCCGCGCATGGGCAAGGGCCTCCCCGTAACCGTCCTCGGTGAGAAAGCGCCGGACGTACTCCCCCGGCTTCCCCATGGGACAGTCAGCCAGCACCAGAAACTCGATCATGTGGCGAGTGCTGTCCCGGAACCGTTCCACCGCCAGCAGGTCATGCCCGGTGATGGGCAGATGGAGGGGCTTCATTTCCGGCTCCTTTCCTTAATTGCCAGCACAGCGGGGCCGTACCGGGCTACCAGGAGGGCGTTGACGATCAGGCTGAACGCCAGAGTGTCCACTACCTCGCTGTTGGCAAGGTCGGCCAGGGCCACGCCGGTCCCCTCCGCGTAGATGTCCCGCGCCGCAGAGAACAGAGTGTAACAATGGGGGGAGATGTCTTTCAGCGTCCCATAGTCGAACTCAATGCCATGCCTGCAAAAGCAGTTGGCGGACCGGAGAAAGAGGTCATCGTTGGCGGTGAGCAGATACATGGCGGCGAAGTAGGCCGGGGTGTCCCGCTTCCGGCGGAAGCCCTCCCGCGCTTTCAGACGTTCCATACGGCCCTGGTGGGCGGGGGAGAGGAATAGGGACCCGGTGAAGCGCCGGATGGCCGTGTGCAGGCGGGCATCCAGATGGGCGCTGCGGGGGAACGTCTCCATGACGGCTTCCTCATACCCCACCACTCCGGCCTCAATCCGCTCCGCCAGCCAGGGACAGCCCTGGGCGGTGCAGCCCTTTTTCTTACCGGCATACTCGGTGCAGAGGCGGCAGTCCACATGCTCCGGCTTGTATTGAAATGTGTTGATATACAACGTGTGTCTCCTTTCCAGGACACGAAAAAAACGGGCAGAGAGATTCCCTGTCCGGTGTGCCTGTCCCGTATTTGATTAACGTTCCTGACTGCGCTGGCGCTTCTTCTGCCACGCCTCCAACAGTTTGATGATGGTTTCCTCCATCTTCCGGGGCGTGTAGGAGCGGGGGAAGTATTTGCGGAGGGTATCGCCAGTCAGCACGATTTTGTCAACCTCCGGCTTCTTCTCCGCCGACATGATGGAGAGCATGGTATCCTCGTTCAGCTCCCCGGATTGGCTTAACTTCTTCATGCGCTGGGCCTGGGAGACGGAGGGGGTAGCCTGTTCGCTTTCCATCGTCTCCACCAGAAGCGCCTGTTCCTCCGGCTTCAAGGCGGCGATCTGATAGGCCGGGGTTACGGCGATTTTCTTATCATCCACCATCTGCTGAAGCTCCGGAACCAGCTGGGTCAGGGAAATGTAATTGCGGACGGTATCGCCGCTCATACCCATCGCCGCGCCGATTTCATCATCGCTTCTTAACTTCGCCGAATTATTCGGCGAAGTTAAATCCGTCCTTGCTCCGCGCCGCTTGATGGCCTCCAGCTTCATCTTGTACGCCTGCGCCCTCTCGCTGGGCAGGATGTTTTCCCGCTGGATATTGCTGTCCACCATCAGGATGGTGGCGGTGTCATCGTCCAGATTACGGACCAGGGCAGGCAGAGCGGTCAGGCCTGCCAGCTCACAGGCACGTTTACGGCGGTGGCCTGCCACGATCTCATAGCCGCCCTCCTCACGGGGCCGGACAATGGCCGGGGTCAGCACACCGTACTCTTTCACGCTCTCCGTGGTCTCCTTCATAGCTTCATCATCCCTCACTTTGAACGGGTGGTTGGGAAACGGGTGCAGCTCCGTCAGGGGGATGGGGACAACCATCTCGCCCTGGGGCGGGGGTGTGGGGGCGGGGGCCTCCTTCACCTTGGGCGGTCTGCCCCGCCGCTTGGGGGTCTCCGCTGTGGACATATTGGTTTCCTCCTTTTCCGACCGGCAGGAAACAGAAAAAGGGAGAATGTGGCCGCGACCTACATTCTCCCTCTGAAAGCAATATGCAATTTGTCGGCTTCTGTCGTTTTTCGATTCCGGGGGCCGCTTGCGCTGGGAGCCATCCTGCCGCAAACCCGCATGGTTACTGGCTTTTTTGCCTTCTTCAAAAACCTTCCCGAACAACATCGGTTCAATGAAATGTACGCAAAGGACACGTCAAGGAAAATCAAGAGCGCACTCCATG
>CAJUDV010000083.1 GCA_910585385.1 uncultured Oscillibacter sp.
CGTCATCTGCCGGGGGTCATAATAGGCCCCGGAGGGCAGGTTTTCAGCGGCCACCGTCTGAACCGGAGAGAAGTTCAGCAGGGCGGACAGGGCTGTTTCCATGGGTTCGGTGTCCTCCTTAAGCTGGACTGTCCGCAGCTCCCGGCCCTGGGTCTGGGCGATATCGTAGACGCTGGTGAGGTTGTATCCCCGGCCCGTGGCGGACCGGGTGAAGATGCTGGCGCCGTTCTTCAGCTCCGGGTCCAACACAAAACGGCCCAGGTCCTTCCAGTGGCCGCGGGTATGGACCACGGTGGCCTCCGGGAGCTGGGCCATGGCCAGGGCGATGTTCCCGGAGCTGTAGGAGGGGTTGTTCCCCTGGAGCTCCAGGTAACAGGCAAATTTTTCGGGGTCCCTGGTGATCTGTATGACGCTGGCGTCCCGGAGGGCAGCGGCGGTTTCCTTGTCCGCCTGCCGCTCCTCCCGCCATTTGGCGTCCGCTGTGGATTTGTCGCTGATGATCTTGCCTAAGTTCGCCATAGGTTTGGTTTCCTCCTTTTTTGTGGGATTTTCTGTGCTTTTGGGTGGCTTCACCTCCTCTAAGACCCCCGTGAGCTTGTATTTGAGCTGCGCGTTCCAGTCCTTGCCGTACTTCGGGACCCGGATTTCCACCTCGTACCCAGCCGCCCGGTACTTCTCCCGCATCTCCTTCGCCGCCGTGATCCCAGGCTCGTCATGGTCCAGCAGGAGCTTGATGGCTTTCAGGTGGGGATGGTCCCGAAGGTAGGTATCCAGCGGTCCGCTGTACAACCCGCAGAGGGCGACGGCGTTGCTGTGGACCTCCGGGCAGAGGGTGCAGAAGCTCATAAGGTCTATAGGGGCCTCGAAAACCGCCACCTCCTCAATTTCCGGATCGCAGGGCAGGCGGAAGCCGATCTTCTTGTCGCTGCCCAGGACGTCCCGTTTAAACCCGGACCCATTGAAGTCCAGGGTCCCGCGCTTGCTGGCGAATTTGGGCTGGCCGCTGCCGTTCCTGCCGACAAACACGCAGTTGTGATATTGGGCGTCCTCATAGAGAAGCCCGGCCTCCATGAAAGCGCGGATTACCTTCGGAGCAATGCCTCTCTTGCGAAGGTAGGCGAAGACCCGGCGCTGGTCCGGATTTGCGGGCGGAAGGACGAAGGGCGGCTTCTCCCTGGGTGGAGGCAGCTTGGGGCGGGGAATGGGCTGATTCCGGTCGGGGGAGTCCCTGGACCTCCCATGGTAAGCGAGGAGATAATCCACCGCCTCCGGGAAGCGCATGCCGCAGAACTCCTGGAGGAAGGTGATGGCGTCCCCGCCCTGTCCGGTGGAGTAGCGCTTCCATCTGGTGGGGTCTCGGATACGGATGCTGTCCATCTCTGCCGTGGTGTAGTAGCTGCCGATCCGCTTCAGCGTGTAGCCCAGGGAGGGCAGCAGGCCCAGCAGGTCCGTGTGCTTGGCGACATCCATTTCGGCGTCTGTGAAACGAAAAGCTGTGTTTTGGTTCAGAAAAAATCACCTCCTTCGGCTGAAAGCAAAAACAGCCGGGCAGGGTACTCCAAAAAGGAATATCCTGCCCGGCTGCTTCTCCTGGGGCCGTAATGTTTGCGCTGTCAAGACTGAACTTTCACGAATTCCAACTTGCTTTTTCTCCATGTCCGGCATTGCTTTTCCTGGCCTTTCCAGTTACAATGTTTAGAGGTGTTGTAAAAAATAAGGGAGGTTTTTTGTGCAATGGTGTTGGATTATGATCCGTTGTGGGACGAGCAGGGACAGCTTCGCCGGGGTTGTACCGTGCGGGAGGCCCTTGCCTGGCTGACGAAGTTCGGCAGCCACAGCGCGGGGGAGAATGTCTGTGTCAATGGCGTGAGCTATAAGCTGGGGAGCCTGCTCTACGGCCCTGACCGGCCTGCTGTGGCGGACAAGCCTATCTCTCGGGTTTATGATGGCTACTACCGTCAGCTGAACTTCAGCGTCTGATCTGCTGGAAACGAAAAAAGCCCCCGGCGATCCTGGCGTTGGATCACCGGGGGGGCACACGGCCCGTGTGGGTCCGCTGTGGCGCGTTAGGGCTTCTCCGGGGGCAGGGCCTCCTCCTCGAGCTTGGAGGGCTCACAGGGGCTGACGCTGGTCCCGGGGGCGGCGGTCTGCCCGGCCTCCTCAGCGGCCTGCCGCTCGGCCTCGTTCAGCGCTTCCTCGATGAGCCCCAGCACGAACTCCCGCTGAGTGTACTTCCTTCCGGTCCGCTGAGTCTCCCGCTCCAGGTGGGCCTTGATCCGCTGGAAGAGCTCCTCGGGGATCTGGAAGGCCA
>CAJUDV010000084.1 GCA_910585385.1 uncultured Oscillibacter sp.
GAGACAGAGCGGGCCGCCCGCTATCTCAGAGACAGAGCGGGCCGCCCGCTATCTCTCTGAGATAGCGGCGTCTCCCGCCGTGGGCGGGAGACGAATCCTCTGTGAAAACGAGGTGGCCAATATCGTGCTGGCCTCCAAGGCGGAGGCCATGGACCAGGCGGGCCTCGTGGGGGACTTTGCCGTCTCTTTGCCCCAGACGCTGTCCGTGGCGGATACGGACCTCTGCGCCCTGCTGGGCAATGCTTTGGATAATGCCATGGAGGCGGCGCTCCAGGCGGAGGATAAGCGGATCACCGTCCGCTGCCGGGTGGACAAGGGCCTTTTCATGCTGCGGGTGGAGAACGCCGTGGCGGGGGAGGTCCGGCCGGATCTGGTCACCACCAAGGCTGATAAGTCCGCCCACGGCTTCGGTTTGCCCGGTATGCGGGAGATCGCCCAGCGCTGCGGCGGCAGCCTGGAGACCCGGGCGGAGGGCGGCCGCTTTGAACTGGTGGCCTGTATTCCCCTGAGCGGAGGATAGAAGGGACGGCGGAGTGAAGAGCTCCGCCATCCGCGGGGAGGGGTGCGGTGTCTGTCCGTTGTGTGGCATTCCAGCTTGAAAAAAATTTGAAAAAAACTGTTTTGGGGGTTGCTTTTTCTGGAAAGCTATGCTAATATATACGAGCTGGCAGGAACAAAGCCGGTGTAAATTAGAAATCCGGGTGTGGCGCAGTTGGTAGCGCGCTTGACTGGGGGTCAAGAGGCCGTGAGTTCAAGTCTCGCCACTCGGACCATGCGGAGTGTCCTTATAGGATTTGAGTATCCTTGTGGGACACTCCGCATTATGTTTGCTCAAAATCCTATACGGCAATCCGCTACCGGGAGTAGCTGACGGCTACTCCCTTTCTCGTCCCCATGGTGATCTCTTCAGCCGGGATTTTCCGGCGGTCCGGGAGAGAGAAAGTGCCGATACAGTTATAATAGATGGTGATGTGCTGGGTGGTAACGCCGTCCTGCTTTTCCGCATGGTACACGTCGATATGGTCAATCAGCTCCGCCACCATGCGCTGGGTAATCTCGGTGGCGTTGGTGTACCGCCGGACCGTTTCAAGAAACGTGTCAATGTCCATCCGCTGGCCCTCGCTCTTTTTCAGATCCAGCCGCAGCGCCTTGATCCGCTTGGCGTTCTCTCCCTGCTCCTGCTCGTACCGCTGGGACATTTTCGCAAACCGGGCGTCGCTGATCTTTTGGCTCACATTGTCCTCGTAAAGCCTCTCGAAAAGTCCGTCAAGCTCTTTGTCCCTCGCCAGAAGCCCGTCCAGCTCCCGCTGCTTCCTGGCCCGCTCGTCCTCCGTCACTTTCGCGGAACGGCCCATCATGGCCTTGATAAAGTCGTCCTCATATTCATTGGCGAAACAGGCCAGCCGGTTTACCTCATACAGCACCACCCGCTCCAGAAATTCCAGCCGGATATAGTGGGTCTTGGAGCACTTGCGCAGGCCGGAATTGTGGTTCTGGCAGCTAAAGAATTTAATATCATGGTTGCCCTGGTTGAAGTGGAAATTGAGGTTGCCGCCGCACTCCGGGCATTTCAGAACGCCGGAAAAGGCGCTGGGCTCCTGGGTGACGGTGGGCCGCCTCCGGCGTGTCCCCTTTTTCATGCTCTGTACCTTTTCCCAGGTGGCCCGGTCTATAATGGCCTCGTGGACGTTGAGGAAGATCGCCCGGTTCTCCTCCGGGTTTTCAATCCGCTTTTTCATCTTGTAGGACTTGGAGTAGGACTTGAAGTTAATCACGTCACCGCAATACTCCTGCAAGGTGAGGATTTTCTTGATGGTAGTATGCCCCCATTTGGTGGGCTCCACGGTGCTTTTGGAACCGCCCCGGCTGGTCCCTTTGCTTCGCCAGTAGTAGGTGGGATTGAACACCCCATCCCGCTCCAGCGCGGCGGCGGTTTCCGCCAGCCCGTAGCCGTCCAGGGCCATTTGATAGATACGACGGACAACGGTGGCGGCCTCCGGGTCAATCACCCAAAAGCGGGGGTCCTCCTGGTTTTTGATGTAGCCATAGGGGGGCGGGGACAGAGGCACGCCGGAATTGCCTTTCATCTTGTTCACGATCCGGCGCTTCTTGGAAATATCGCGGGCGTAGTATTCGTTCATGATATTCCTTCTGTAGAGAAAAAAGATGCAGGCC
>CAJUDV010000085.1 GCA_910585385.1 uncultured Oscillibacter sp.
TCGCTGACCCGGAGAACCCCCAGCAGGATCAGGCGGCGCGGGAGATGGGCCTGCGTCTGGTGGAGTCCTGCCAGGAAGTCCACGTCTACGGCCCGGAGTGGACGGAGGGGGTGTGGGCGGAGATCCGCCACGCCATGGACCTGGGCATCCAGGTCAAGACCGACCAGAAAACCATTGGGCGCAGCCCTCCCCGCAGGCAGGCACCCCGGAAAGGCAAAGGTGCGCGATGAGCAGTGAACGGAAGGACGCCCTGAAGAAACGCCTGGATGAAAACTACACAGTTTTTATAGAATCTCTTCAAGAAAAAACAGTTTCTGAGCTAATTGCCATGGCCCCGGAGATCACCGCCGTCCAGCAGATCCACACGGAGCTGCTGGACGCCTGCGATGACGAGGATATGGAATTTCTGCTCCGATTTGACGATCCGCTGGAGGTTGTGCGCGGCTATTGGGAGTCCGAGATCACCGGCTACGACCACAGCGGGGAGATGGGCCATATGCTGTGGGATATCCGTGACAGAGAACTGTACGAAAAAGAGCAGCTTGCCCAGACCCCAGAGGACGTGGGCGGCGCTGTTCAGGCTGAGAATCTGACAGAAAGGGAAAATCCCATGAGCGATGTGAAACAGATCAACGCAGATGACCTGCGGCACATGGAGGGGCAGGAGGGCCTCATCCTCCAGGGCTGCGGCGGCGATCCCCAGGAGTGGGTGGACGGCATCAACCGGGAACTCACCGAGGCCGGCATTCTGCTGGGCGGCAGCAAATTAGAGAATGTCGTATCCTTCCGGCACGATGGGGTGACCTGCCTGCTGTTTCCCTTCGGAGATGCGGAACTGAATATTGGGAAGTTCGCCATGTGGCGCATCCAGACCCATGACCGATACGGTGGCACATGGCTGTCCGACTATGTCCCCAACCGGCTGGGCGGCTTTCTGCACCAGCCGTCCAGACAAAAGCCCACCATGAGCCTGATCGGAATGGACGGCAACATCTTTGCGGTCATGGGCAAAGCCTCTTCGCTGCTGAAAGAGGCGGGCATGGGGGATCTGGTCAGCCACATGGTCCAGCGCGTCACCACCTGCGGGGACTACAGCAAAGCCCTCAATATCATCAGCGAGTATGTGGAGACAGAGCTGTCTCCGCCTGCTATACCCCAAAAATCTAACAAGAAGAAAGCGAGGAACACATATGAGCGATAATCCCAAGTGGGAGATCATCCAGGGCGATGCCCTGAAGCTGCTGGGGGGTTTCTCCCCTGGAACCTTTGACGCCGTCATCACCGACCCGCCCTACGCCTCCGGGGGCCGCACCCAGGCGGAGAAGAACAAGTCCACCGCCAAGAAGTATTCCAGCATGGGGGACCACGCGCCCCCGCCCTTCGAGGGAGACGCCAAGGACCAGCGGTCCTGGACCCGCTGGGCGGCGGAGTGGCTGGCGGACGCCCGGAAGCTGTGCAGGCCCGGAGCGCCGGTGTGTATGTTCATTGACTGGCGACAGCTCCCCGCCGCTTCCGATGCCCTCCAGTGGGCAGGCTGGATCTGGCGCGGCACCGCCGTCTGGGACAAGGGCAACTCCCGCCCCCAGAAGGGCCGCTTCCGCCAGCAGGCCGAGTACATCGTCTGGGGGTCCAACGGCGATATGCCCATCAACCGCCCCGTCCCCTGCCTGCCGGGGGTGTTCAAGTACGGCAACCCCCAGAACCGCATCCACCTGACGGAGAAGCCCCTCCAGCTCATGCGGGACATTGTGAAGATCACCGAGCCGGGTGGCCATATCCTGGACCCCTTCGCCGGGTCCGGCACCACCGTCCTGGCCGCTGTGCTGGAGGGCTACACCGCTACCGGCATCGAGGTCACGGACGAGTACGCCCGCCTCGCCAGAGAGCGGATCGCCCAGGAGCTGGCCCAGGCGGCGTGACCGATAACTGTCTGCCGATTCATCTGGATATTGTCAAAAAGGTGCGGTATGATGTGGGCTACCAAACAACAGGAGGTGTCGCAAAATGAAAGTGAAATTTTCCTTTGACAAAGCCGCCGTAGAGCGGCGAGGCCACACGCTGGAGGATGTTCACCGGACGGTAAAAAGCCTGTTCGCCGCCCACAGCCTGCCCTGTGTCTCGGAGGGCGATTCCCTGTCCTTCCGGGACAAGGGC
>CAJUDV010000086.1 GCA_910585385.1 uncultured Oscillibacter sp.
ACCAGCAGCGTGATCCCCACATAGTACAGGCACTCAAAGGACAGCATGCTGGACAACTGTCGGTCGCTCATGCCCACGGACTGGAACACGCCGAACTCCTGCTGGCGGGTGAGCAAATTGGTAATCAGGGTGTTGGCAAGGTTGATGAGGGAGAACACGAAGATAAAAACTAAAATGCCGTAATCCCGGGCCAACTCTCCCCGCAGGCCCCGCTCCAGCTCGGCGGACAGGTCGTCCAGGCCGGAAACCGCCACCCGCTGGTCGGACACGGCGCTGAACACCGCCCGCCGCAGCTGATCGCTGTCCTGTTCCGTATGGAGATTGACATAGCCCGTAAAATCCGAAATTTCCGGATAGAGGACAGATAGTTCTTCCTCGGGCAGAATGAAGAAGTGGGACGAGCTGCCGATCTGGACATCCTGCACGATGCCCATAACGGTATAGGTCTTGGACTGTCCGTTGTAACAGGAGAGGGTCACGGTATCCCCAACCTGATATCCAGTGCGATAGATTTCTTTCAGCGCACCGCCGGCGGGGCAGACCAGGATGCCGTCTCCGTCCAGCAGCTGCCGGTAGTCCGCGGTTCCCTCCAGAACCCCACTGCCCGCGTACATCTCCGTCATATCCTCCTGGGAAATGCCCCTGACAACAAAGGGCTCATGCTCGCTGTTGCCCGGAATGGCGCTGATGGCGGGAATCTCCACGCAGGTCAGGCTGTAGGCCGTGACATAATCCACGCCGGGCAGGGCGGCCAGCTCCTCCCGCAAATCTTGACCCAGGGGGTTCTCCCTCTGCATCTCCACAAATTCCCGGCCCGCGAAGTCCTCATATTGCAGCAGATATTGGCTCCGGTCTCCGAACTGGGACTGGGCCATTTCCTTTACGTCCACTGAATTTGCGTAAGCGGAAACGCAGAGAAGAAGGATACCGGTCAGGCCCAGGGAGAGGGTGGTGACAAACGCCTTTTTCCGGTTCCGGGAGAAGTTCATCCAGGCCAGACGGGGCATGGTCAGGCGGCGGTGGAGCTGCCTGGAAACACTGGGGCCCTGCTGCTGGGAATAGGCGGTGGCGCGGATGGCCTCAATGGCGGAGACCTTCCCCGCCATTGCCATAGGTTTTCTGGTGGCGATCAAAACGGTGCCATAGGTCAGAAGGGAGACCACCACGGCGGACCGGAGATTGTCGCCCCAGGACCAGTAGCCGGGAACAGCGATCAGCGCGATACCTGCGGCGCAGACCAGCCCCAGGGGAATAGCGATAGCGGTCAGGAAACGCCGCTCCCGCTTGACCACCCGCTTGAGCTGCCTGGGCGTGGTCCCCAGTACCTTCAGCCGGCCATATTCCCGCATTTTGCCCATGACGGAGATGTAAAAAATGTTGTAGACCACGATGGCACAGACTACGGCGATCAAGAGCGCCGCAGCATAGACCTCCATCCCGTTTCCAAGGTACAGATCCACCATGCCGAAGTAGCTGGAACTATAAAAGGTGCGATCCTCCGGGATGCCCATTTCCGCGAAGAACCGCTCAATGTCCGCCCGAAGCTGGTCCGGCTCCATGCCCTGACTCCCGGCAAAGCGGAACCGCAGCTCATAGGAACTCTCTGTATTCACAGCGGCCTCCGGAATCCAGACTGTGAAAATACGGCTGTCGTTCTCGGCCTCCAGGATGCCCGTAACAGTATAGGACTTCTCGCCGTCTCCCAGGTCCAGCGCCACCGTCTGACCGGCCTCCCCTGAGAGGCCAAAGTAACGGAAAAAGGAGCGTTCCACACACAGCTCGTTCTCCCCCTGGGGATAGGCCCCGGTGATCTCGCCGTAGCCCATCAGGTCGATCATCTCCGGGCTGACATAGCTGACCTGCAAAACGCCGTCCTCATGGCGGGCGGTCCCCGCCTCCACGGTGCAGCCCCATTTCTCAAATTTTCCGGCGTCCACCAGCCGGGTGACCTCCTCCCGGGTCAGCCCGCCGCACCCGGCCTGATACTGCCCCAGGATACCGTCCAGAGTTTTCAGCTGCTGGGCGGAGTAGAGAAAGCAGAGGGTCCCCATCAGGCAGACGGCCAGGGCGATGGTCAGGATGACAAACACGCTCCGGCG
>CAJUDV010000087.1 GCA_910585385.1 uncultured Oscillibacter sp.
GCTTGGGAGGCCCCGCCGCCCGCGCGGGCTGCTGTTTGCTCATCGCTCCACCCCTCTCTTTTCACGATATTTTTTGATATGTTCTGGATGCCTCGGCAGCGGTACCCCGACATCCTCCGGGCAATAGAGATACATCCCCTTGACGGCATGGGCCTGCTCGGAAACGAAACCGGCAGGCGCGTCCTCCAGGCTGGCCGCCGCCAACACCGTCCGTTTGCGCCGGTCCTTTCGGGAGGTGTAGCTGTAGTGATGCTCCCCGTCCCGGTAGATGTGGATGCCCTCCGGCTCCCCACGCTGTCTGGCGTAGGCGGTTACAGCGTCTTTCTCCGCAATAAACGTGGGAATGACGCCCTTCTGCAGCTCCGGGCCGATGCTGTTGACGTAGCGGATCATCTCCCGGATATCCCGACAGTCGAACTCCGGCGCGTCAAAGCCGTACCGCTCCGTGACCAGCGCCCACTTCATGCGCTCATGGGGGCTGTCCAAGGAGATCACAAAATATTTCCCATCTCGATTCCCGGACAGCGGCTCGAAGCGGACATCGTCATATAGCGGCCCGTTCAAGGGGCAGTTATTTTTGAACCAAACGTAGTAGTTGTCCAGGATAAAGGGATCGGTGATGCCCATGACCACCCGGCCTATCTTTTTCAGCCGTCCGGCCAGGGCGTGATCCTGGCAGAACCAGTCATACCAGCCAGCCCTGCACTGGGTGTATCTGTCCTGGAGGTTAAAAGCCCCGGCCCGAAACTGCTCCTGCCACTGGCGGACAGACAGTTCATCCGGCATCGCCGTCACCTCCCGGCAGCAACGATTCCAAAATGCCGGCGATGGTGGAGAACACCTCCGCCAGCTCACGGGCGTCCTTCACGCTGTCCTCGATCTCCTCCCGTGTCATGCGGGTGCATTCCGTCCAGATGCGGACATTTTCCTCTGTGGGGGTCAGCAGCACGGCCTTTTCAAAGGCTTTGCAGAACAGATCAGCGATTCTGCCCCTTCGGTCGGCCTCCGCGTCACACTGCCGGATCTCCTTTTTCGCCTTTTCCAGCTCCACCGCCAGGGCGGCGGCCTCGTCCCGCTGCTCCTCCGGCAGCTCCCGCACCTGCCGGGTGATGTTGTAGCCCTGGTTGATGGACAAATCGCCGCTGTCCAGGGCCTCCTTCACGGCGGCGGGAGCGTGTTCATCGATCTGCATGACACGGCTCATCGTCTGATGGCCGATACCTACGGCATCCGCCAATTCCTTCGTGGTATTTACGGGAGAAATCGGGTTTTGTGAATTCGCACAACCCGATTTTGCCCCTTCGCTTTTCTGATCCCCGCCGCCTGCGGACATATTTTCCCTGGCCCTGGCCTCGATGTCCGGCTTCAGGCGAAGGGCGATCTTGCCCAGCTCCCACTTGTCCAGGTTGCGGCGGCCCTTCTGGGTGTCCAGCGCCCACTGCTTGGCCTCCAGCAGATCTTCAAACGAGAACACGGCCATCTGGTAGGGCAGGCCGTGCTGTTCGCACAGCCTCTGCCGGTTGTGGCCGTCAATGACCACCATGTCCTCGTTGACGATCACCGGGGAGTAACAGCCGTTTTTCAGGATGTCCGCTTCCAGGGCGGCAAGCTGCTCCCCCGTCAGCGGGGGGAGCAGTTCCGCCATCTCAGGCAGGACGGTGGGGGTACGCTCGGTGCTGCTGTAGATGGTGCCGGTGTTCCGCATCAGGCCGCCTCACCGGTGCTGCCATCCTCGCTGGCCGCGCCAGCGGCCTCCTCCACCTTCCGGGGGGACAGGAACTCCACCTCGGTGGCCTTGATGAGAAATCCCGGCTGGCGGTTGGGGTCCTCCGCGAAGCAGATGGTCTCGAAGTCGCCGGAGGCGGCCAGCTTGCAGCCCTTATAGGCGAAGGCGGCACACCGCTCCGCCAGCGCGCCTCGGACCTTGATGGA
>CAJUDV010000088.1:0-755 GCA_910585385.1 uncultured Oscillibacter sp.
CTCAATCAGATTGCCCGGTATCTGAACGAGTACGGAGCACCGTACAACACCCTCGCCGCCGAGGTTCGGGCGGAGCTGTCCGACCTCGCTGCCCTCAAGTTCCAGGTGCTTCGAGAGGTAGGTGAAGCCATTGGCAACACTGAAACATTTAAGCTCTAAAAATGCCGACTACGGCGCGGCGGAGCAGTACCTCACCTTTGAGCATGACGAGTTCACCGGCAAGCCCATCCTGGACGAGAACGGGCGGCTTGTCCCCCGTCAGGACTACCGCATTTCTTCTTTGAATTGCGGCGAGGAGGACTTCGCCGTAGCCTGTATGCGGGCCAATCTCCGCTATGGAAAAAACCAGCAGAGGGAGGACGTGAAAAGCCATCACTACATCCTGTCCTTTGACCCCAGGGACGGCCCCGACCACGGCCTGACAATGGACAAGGCCCAGGCGCTGGGGGAGCGGTTCTGTGCCGAGCAGTTCCCCGGACACCAGGCCCTGGTCTGCACCCACCCGGACGGTCACAACCACAGCGGCAACATCCATGTCCATATCGTTATCAACTCCCTGCGGGTGGCCGAGGTGGAGCGCAAACCGTACATGGACAGAGCCAGCGACACCCAGGCCGGAGCCAAGCACCGCTGCACCGCCGCAGCCATGCGCCACTTCCGGGCCGAGGTCATGGAGCTGTGCCAGGGGGCGGGGCTGTACCAAATCGACTTGCTGGGCGGAGATCGGAAGAGCGTCGTGTAGGGAAAGAGTGTTC
>CAJUDV010000088.1:765-1920 GCA_910585385.1 uncultured Oscillibacter sp.
GACAGCTTGCTCTGGACAAGGAGAGCGCCGCCCAGGGTAAGCCGCCCACCAAGTTTGAAACGGACAAGGAGAAGCTGCGCCGGGAGATCCGGGCCGTCCTCAACCTGGCCGTCAGCTTCGAGGACTTTGCCCAGCGGCTGTTACAGCGGGGCATCACCGTCAAGGAGAGCCGGGGCCGGTTGTCCTACCTCACCCCCGACCGGGCCAAGCCCATCACCGCCCGGAAGCTGGGGGACGATTTCGACCGCGCCGCCGTCGGTGCCGCTCTGGAACGCAACGCTGCCCGTCCCAGCCGCGGAGCCAAGCCCAGCATCCGGGAGCAGCTTCGCCAGCCCCAGGGTGTTCAACGTATGGTGGACATTGAGGCCAAGAAAGCCCAGGGCAAGGGCATCGGCTATCAGCGTTGGGCCTCCACCTTCAATCTGAAACAGGCGGCGCAGGCCCTCAACCTCTACACCGAGCATGGCTTTTCCTCGCCGGAGGAATTGGACGCCGCTGTGTCCGCCGCCTTTGCCGCTGTGCATGACAGCTCTGCCAAGCTGAAGCCCATCGAAACGGCCTTGAAAGAGAAAAAAGAGCTGCGGCGGCAAATCATCATCTACCGGGACACCAAGGCTGTCCGGGATGGCCTTGCCGCACAAAAAACACCCAAGGCCCGCGCCGCTTACCGACAGAAGCATGAGGCCGACCTGCTCCGCTCCGAGGCCGCTGTTCGTTTCTTCAAGGCCAAGGGCATTACCAAGCTGCCCACCATCAAACGGCTGACGGAGGAGATCGAGGCCCTGCTCTCCGAGAAGAACGCCGGATACAACGAGTACCATGACCGCAAACGGGAGGCTGACGAACTGCTGACCGTCAAGCGGAACATCGACCAGGTGCTTCACGGCGCACCCAGCCAGCGGAGGGACGAGCATGACCGATAACATCATCCGTCTGGACTACCAGCAATACCGAACCGTCCGGCGGTTGGTGCATGAGTGCTGCAACTACCAGGACGGCAACTGCCTCCTGCTGGACAATGGGGAGGAATGTGTCTGCCCGCAGAGCATCAGCTATTCGCTGGTCTGCAAGTGGTTCCGGGCGGCGGTGCTGCCCCTGGACGAGAGCCTGTGCGCCGCCCTGCTCCACCGCCGGGAAAGAAAAAAGTGCGTCCTG
>CAJUDV010000089.1 GCA_910585385.1 uncultured Oscillibacter sp.
ACCTGATACTCGCCATCACTGGTGGATCTGTAACCGAAGTCTATTTTCCGCTCCCCACGGATACTGCTGTCGCTCATCAGCTTCCACACCTTGCCCTCCGGGTCGGTCACGCCCCAGGTGTCGTAATAGGTCCCCAGGTATTGGGGCGATGTCCCAAAATAGGTGGCCAGAGCTTCAGCGGCCTGCCTGCGGGTGATGCCCGTCATCTCCACCTCCACACCGAAGCATTGGTCCTTGATGCCGATCTCACTCATGCGGCCGCATCCTCCCTTCGGAGCTGTTCATCCACCGCCCGGATTCGGCGGCCTATGGCCTCAATCACATTGACGGTGACAGAATTGCCCGCCTGTTTATACGCCTGGGCGTCCGAGGTGATGGCCAGCAGGCGGTCGATCTGATCTTCTGCGAAGCCTTGGAGCCGGAGACACTCCCTGGGCATGAGGCGGCGGATACGCCCGCCCCGTTCCACGATGCCCTGCACACTGGCGGCGTCATGGGCCAGCTTGCTCACCCGGCCCGCTCTGGTTCTGCTGTTTGGAAATCCCAGGTCCACGCTGTCGCCGGGGGCGGCCTCCGCATAGCCCTGTTTGGTTCCCTCTTTGATAAGCAGCACCCCGGATCGCTCAGCTCTGTGGTTGGAAAGGGTGGTCTGCCCGTACCGGGCGGTGAGGCACCGGGCGGTATCGGTCCGCCTGGGTTCCCCAACAGACAGATCCACAAAGGCGGCTTCGGGCGGAATCAGGTACAGTCCGGTTTTGCCGCCCATGCCCCCGGCCCCCGCCGTCTGGGTGCAGGCTACTCCTTCGATATCGTAGACTCTCGATCCCTGCGGCCCTCCAAGGATTTGAACAAGAGCCTTGCCGTCATTTCCGGGGAGAGGAAATACCTGGCCGGCGCATCGGGGATCAAGATATCCGACAAGGAACAGCCTTTTCCGCGATTGAGGAGTCCCGTGGTCTGCGCTGTTGCACACATTCCATTCGAGACCATACCCCAGCTCATGAAGCGCGGCGAGGATGGTCGCAAACGCCTGTCCCTGGTCATGCTGTAAAAGGCGGGGAACATTTTCAAGCAGCAGATACGCAGGCTTTCGGGCTTCAGCCAGTCGGGCAATCTCAAAGAAGAGAGTTCCTCTGGGGTCAGCGAAGCCAAGTCGATTTCCTGCCGCTGACCAAGATTGACAAGGAAATCCGCCGCAAAGCAGGTCGAAGTCCGGCATTCCGCCGGGGTCAATTTCTCTGGCGTCTGGATAGTACACTTCCTCCTCTCCGATGTCATGGATGGCACGGTAGCTGGCGTCGGCGTACTTGTCGATCTCGCAGTGGCCGACACACTGGAAACCGCCCGCGCGGGTCAGTCCGGCCCGGAAGCCGCCGATCCCCGCGAACATATCAAAATAACGGATCAGATCATTCGTCACCTCCATCATTCTGCAGCGCAAGCAGAAAGCCGAGGACGCTTTCATCCACGTCCCCGGCCTGCGGCTGCTCGGTTTTTTCTTGTGCTGAGATAAATTCCACGTCCCGCAGTTCCTCCCGGACGACCGCTCGGATCTCCTCCAGCAGAGCGTCCCGTTTATAGCCCTTGCAGATCATCCGGCACACAGCGTCCGTCCGCTGTCCAGCGGGGATAGCCCGGATGATTCCCCACGCCTCCCGCTGGTGGGGAGCGGAGAGGTTGAGGGAGAGGTTCACTCTCCGCTTTTCAGGCATTGCCAACGGCCCGCGACAACTGGCCCACAAGGCGTTCGTAGCCTTTGGCGTTTAGACATACGTCATCCAGGATAAAAGGCCGGCAAAGGCCGTCTGTGGCCCCAACGTGGCGCTTCAGCAGCGCCGCCCCGCCGCCCAGGAAGACGGCGGGCATGGCGCGGGCGTCCAG
>CAJUDV010000090.1:0-797 GCA_910585385.1 uncultured Oscillibacter sp.
TGAGTCAGGCAATCATAAAGGGGATCAACCCCGACTGCCCGGACGAGGAGAAGCTGCAAATGCTCCACACGTTTCCCGACGGCCTCCACAAGGCCTATCTCGCCCATATTATGAGCATCGGAAACAACAAGGGCATAGAATTTAAGCCCTACTTCTTCTCATCCTCACAGTACTCCTGGGAGGTCAAAGCCCTCTCCCAGGAGCTGGCGAAAAAGCATTCCTCCCACTTTTCCGGTCCCAGTGGAATCCGGGGCATCCGGCTGCCCAAGCACACGTTGCTCACCACATTCGCACTGGTCAACCCCGCTTCATACCTACAACTGGCGGTCAACGTCCCCTATCCGGCGCCGGCCGGTTTTGAAGGCGTGGCCGACGCCCTCTCCCAGGAGACGGAGACGGCCTCCTCCCGGCCGGTCCCGGAGCTTCCGTCCTTTGCCAGGGAGCCCTTTTCCGTCGAGCCCGCCGCCGATCTTGCAAAGTTGAAAAGCGACTACAAATCCCTTCCCCGTTTAAAGCGGTACTATCTGGAGCGGCTCCGGTGCTCCGCGCAGATCTATCACCTGACGGCGCCCCTGTCTTCTCCGCCCGAAGGTTCGCTGCCCGCCCTGATCAACTTTGGATTGGATTACTACGACTACCACATGAATCAGGACATTTCGGAGGAGCTGACGCTGGCCAACCGGGCCATCATCGAATTGGTGCTGTACACCGACGCGGTCAAAGCCTCCTCCCCCATTCCCGCGAAAAACAGCGAACTTGCCTCCGGCATCCGGCTGTTGGAAACCACCATTGACAAC
>CAJUDV010000090.1:807-1177 GCA_910585385.1 uncultured Oscillibacter sp.
GACTGGAGTTCAGACGTGTGCTCTTCCGATCTAACCACCATTGACAACGCGGTTATCCACAACCTGCTGGACAAGGGACACATGACCATCCACAGTCTAATGGAGTTGTTTGCCCAAAACCGCAGGGCCTTTGCCCTGATGCAGGACATGGTACAGGCCGACGATCTCCGCAAGACCTCTACGGAGACCATCTTCTCCGCCCTTGACCATCTGGTGGAGTGCTACTCCAACCACGGTGGTAACCACGATTCCCAGCGAAAGGGATTGCTGGACGCCCAAGCCATGATCAGCAGCATCACCTACAGCGCTTGGCAGCTGCTGAAAAACAGGCTCCAAAGTCTCATCCAAAACGAGCTGAACTCCATGGACC
>CAJUDV010000090.1:1187-1880 GCA_910585385.1 uncultured Oscillibacter sp.
GGACCGCCGTCCGATTCTGTCTGTCCGGATCTCAAACCTGGACCAGAACCCGGCCAAGGACTATCTCTACGGCTATATCCAAAACGACGGTCTGGAGGCGGCCGAGGATATCACCATCCAAGTCACCTATGACAACACCAGCTTCAGCCAGGTCTACCGGCTTTCAAGGCTGGAGGCCAGCGAGCAAAATGTATTTAAAATCCCCTATAAGGCCCCTCCCGAGGTTACGTTCCTGCGCTACCGGCTAAACTGTTCCCATATGTTTAACGGTCAACCCTGTAACAAGGCCTCCGAAGAAGGCAGCATCCCCATCACCGAGGTACCCGAGCCCACCTTCCCCCTGCGGCAGTACGAGACCCAGACCATCACGGACTTTACCGAGGACGAAAACGGCAATCTCGTAAACCCCGACTTCTTCGGCCGGGACAAGGAGACCTCGGAGCTGCGCAACCTCTTTCGCAGCGGGCGCTTCCCCAGTTATAACAGCGCCATCTTGTACGGAATCCGCCGGGCGGGGAAAACCTCCCTGCTGAACTACGTCCAAAAATACGTGTCACTGCGCTGTGAGGACGCCATCGCGGTCAAGGTGGACTGCCTGAACAACGCAAGCCCCCGGCTTGTGCAGTCCCTGTTCATCGACCGGGTTCTGGACGCAATTCAGGGCAGATACCCCGCGTACCGCCAGAGATCGGA